>JAFMML010000036.1:0-19168 GCA_017859745.1 Planctomycetota bacterium | reverse complement strand
TCGGTGTGGATTGCGAAGCACCGTCACACCGGCGACGCGGTCGCGATCAAGTTCATTCCACCCCGGAGTCGCGAGACCGAGTTGAAGGGGCTGCAGATGCTCCGGCAACGGGTCCGCGAAGGTCAGGACCATCTGGTCTGGACGGAGTACATCGGGGAGGCGGGGGAGTTCATCTACTGCGTGATGGACCTCGCCGACAATGTGGTCGATGGGCCGCTGTTCCCCGATCGTTACGAGGCGCTCACGCTGTTCAAGTACCTCAAGCAGCGGGGCCGTCTCGATCTGGCCGATGCCCATGAGGTCGTGCGGTCCATGGCCAAGGGTCTCTCGTTTCTGCAGCAGGTCGGCCTGCGACACGGAGACGTGAAGCCGGCGAATGTGCTGCGGGTCCGGGGGAAGTGGAAGCTGGCCGACTACGGCATGATGGGTGGTCTCGACGCGCGCGCTCGGGGTGGAACGAGGTCCTACGTGCCCCCGGAGGGACCGCACGGCGAGCGAGCGGATCAGTACGCCCTGGGCATCGTTCTGCATGAACTGGTCTTCGGGCAGAAGCCTTCGAACAGCACTTCGACATGGCCCTCGTCCCGACTCGGCACCGGATTGCGACGAGTCTGCGAGCGAATGCTCGATGCCGAGTCGACCCGCCGCTATGCGTCGTTGTCCGAAGTCGTGGAGGCCCTCGACTCGCTTGGCGCCCGTCGAGCCGGCAACACCGTCGGAACCTCGGCATGCCCGCACTGCGGCGAGGCGGTCGACGGGGAGCAGGAGGTCTGCGGCGGCTGTGGAGGCGATCTCTGGCAGACATGCCCCGCGTGCGAGCATCGGGGTTCGGTGCTTCAGCGGTTCTGCACGCGGTGTCGAGCTCCGGTTCATGCGATCGCGACCTTGGAGCAGGAGCTCGCCGAGGCCGCGGCCCTGCTTCCCGAGGGGCGTCATCGAGAGGTCGTTTCCCGAGCGGAGGGGCCACTCGCCGACCTGTGCAACGAGGTCGATCACCAGCTTTCGAAGATGCAGGGAGGCGACCTCGCCCGATCCCGGCGAGCGGGCGAGCTTCGTCAGCGGCTCGATGGACGCCGCCGGCAGATGCTCGCGCAGGCCAAGGTGCTGCAGGCCGTTGACGACAGGATCGCGACGGCCCACGCGGAGGGGCTGGTCACCGAATTGCGAGCTGCCGTGGAAAGTGCTCTGCATCTGCTGCCCGAGAGCGAGCGGTACCGGAAGCTGCGGGCCGAGCTCCCGAGATTGGAGGCGCAGGCCAGCTGGAACGCGCTTCTGGCCGAGCTGGGCAATCCACAGCGCGATCCGTCTCGGATCGGCGGCCGGGAACTCCGCCGGGTCATCCGCGCCATCCGGATGCGTACGCCCGACGACCCGGATGTCCGCATCGAGGCGAGTCGTCTGGTCGATCGATTGTTGGGCGAGCAGACCCGTCGTCTTCGCGAGTCCTGTCGGCGGAGGGCCGCGCGACATCGCGAGGCCGGACGGCCGATCGAGGCCCTCGAGGCGCTTCGGCGCGCGGAGTCGTCGGGCGCCGCCGATGACGTGGTGCTCGAAGAGATTCGCGAACTGGTGGACGAACTGGCAGTCGACCGCCTTCCGAGTCTGCTCGACCTTCTCGGGGGTGGCGGATCGATGAGCATGCCGCACGGACGGATGCGTCGGGCCATCCGCGAGGTGGAGGCGATCCGGCCCTCGGAGGCCAAGTTGGCCAGTTGGAAGACGGAGTGGATGGGGCGTCGTCGCAGAGAGCTGCTCCGCCGAATCAAGGATCGTTGCCTCGTTTACATGGCCATGGAGGATTCGAGGGGTTGGCAGCGCCTACTGGCCCTCGCATATCGAATCGCCGGGCGAGATCCGGCCCTCGCGAGCCGGGTTCTGGAACTCGACAACGCGCTCCAGGCGCGTTGGAACACCTATCTGCAGGCGAGTCGCGACGCGGCATCGGCGGAAGTCGCAGGCGATGCGATCGTGGCCTACGAGAAGTGGCAGCAGGCTTCCGCCATCGCTTCTCGGAGTCCGCAGGTTCTGGCTCGTCTCGAAGCGGCACGGATCGCTGCCGAGGCATACCCCCGTCGCCGCAGGAGACGCCTGACGGTCCTGGCGTTGGTCTCCCTGGTACTGCTGAGCGCTCTGGGCACCGTCGCTTGGCAGGCGTGGAACTGGCGACAAGTCGATCTGTGGCTGCGTGACGCCGATGCCGGTCGGAGCACCAACGTCGCCGAGTTCGCGGCCCAGCGAAGACTGATTGAGGATCGAGGCCGGTTGCCGCTGGGAACGTGGGGCCTCGACACGCGGATGATCGAGGTGTGGCAGAGCCAAGTCGAAGATGGCCTGATCACGGCTCGGAGTGGATTGGACCCACAGGCCCGGCAGCTCGAGGACTTGGCCGCGCTCATGAAGGCCCTCGCCGATCTCGGAGCGTCGCAGCGGGCGTGGTTGGACGATCGGCTGATCGAAGAGATCGATCGAGTGGAGGATGCGGGGCGTCCGGATCCCGAAGGTCTGCATCGCCTCGATCTTCTCATCGCTCGGATTGGATCGCCCGCAGGGGCCAGGGAGCGTTTCGACGGTGTGGCCGGCGAGGCGATCTCCCGTCTCGAGGAAGAGGAGTCGTCCCTGGTGCTCGGTTCGTGGTGGCTGGTGGTGGAACGCGGCCTTGACCCCGATGCCGAGTCGGACACCTTCGCCGATCGAGTGAAGTCCGCATTCGCCCGACGAGACGAGCGGGACTTCGAGGCAGTGACGCGTCTTGCGACGAGCCTCGATCTCGAGATCGGTGACGCGCTGCGACGAGGGCGCATCGAGGAGACGGCCGCCTTCGCCGAGGCCGCCGAACTGCTCTCCCGGAACGCGGCGACGTGGGCCTCGGAACGGGTGCTCGAAGCCAGGGATGCGGTCTCGGGGCAGATCGCCCGTATCGATCACATCCGACGGGGGCGTATCGAACTGGAACTCCCCGGTGTGGGACCCACGGGGTTCCGAGTGCTCGAGATCGACGGAGTGGGCGTTCTTGTGGCCGATCGGCAGGTCGGGAGCGAGGCCTGGGCCGACTGGAGCGGGAAGGTCGCGGCGGGCGGGACCGGGGATGCTGTGAACAACCTCCCCGTGGAAGAGGTCCGAGGCATTCTCTCGGGACTCGTGATCGACCTGTCTACGGTACGCCTTCGGGCAACGGTCCCCGATCCCGAGCGATGGACCGAGATCGACCGCCGCCTTCGCGATCGAGGCGATGGTGGCATCAGGCAGGAGTCCGACACCCTCGACGACCTGGCCATACGGACCCAGGGCGGGTCGACCCGGGCCTACGCGATGCCGAACGGATTTCCGACCTTGAGTTCCGGTTCACCGGACGTTGGTCTTCGCTTGTTTCTCTCGGTCGAGTGAGCGTCGTCCATCCGAGTGGAGGAACGAATGCAGGAATCGGGTATCTTCACAGCGCTGGGGGATGCGGTGTCGAGTTCTCTCCGGGATCACTTCCGAGGACCAACATGTCGATAGCGAACCGTTGGGTGAGGTCGGGCAAGCAGGTCGGCGATGACGAACCCCGGTGGTGGGCGTCGAGCCGGATTGCTCTCGCGATGTGCCTGTGCTGCGTCGGACTTCTTCCAGTCGCTTGTCGGACGCAATCCGGCATCGAGACGCTCGCGCCATTCACGGTCGAGTTGAAGTGGGATCGCCCTGGAGACATGACCCTCGACGTGCAGGCGGTCGATGCGACATCCGCCGGCGAGATCGTCACGCTGTCGTTGGATCCGACGGGCAGCGTCGCCTTGCAGCGAGTCGCACGCGACTTCGCGGTGGTGCCTTCGATCGCCCGAACCGGTGCCTCCTCCTCCGGGACTGAGTCTGTCGAGTTGGACCAACTCGCCCAGCGGGCCATTCGAGACCACTACCCCGAGTTGGCCTCGAACGCGGAGGCTCGTCTGGCAGCCGATTCGATCGAAGTCGCCAGCGCCTCCATCGACCTCGACGGTCGGAACACCGTTGCGCGTGTGATTCTTGCGGTCGATCCAGAAGACCCGCGTCTCGAGGGCATCGCCCGGCAACGACTTCCTGCCCGGGTCGACTCGGTCCGGTTGATCGCCAAAGGGCGGCCGGGCACCACGATTCTGATTGCCGTGCCTTCGGACTCCGAGGGAACTGGTGGGGCGTTCGAGTTCAACCTCGCCGAGCTGGGGCCGGCGCGATGCAAGGATCTCCAGGCGCTCCTTCGCGGCGAGGTCGAGGTCGTGGTGGAAGCAACGGTCGAACGTCGGGGGCGAGAACACTTCGTCACCGCTGCGCTGGAGTCGCCCATCGTCGAGGAGGTCCTGCGAGACGCGACGCGGGCGACGCTCAATCGACTTGGAGAAGGAGGACAACCGTCCGATCTTCGACTCGAGCTGGCGGCGGACACGGGGGCGATCACGCACGGGTCTCGGCTCCCGGGCGTGGTGCTGGTGAACGCCGGGAGCCGACCGGTCGCGACCAGCAACCTGCTCTATCAGGTCGAGTACGCCGGCGGCGAGGTCGTCTTCGACGAGTTCGTTTCGCCGGTCGATTGCATGTGCCCGGGCGAGCGGATCGAGTTGCCGTCCCCCGACACCTCGACCGACCCGTGCCTGCCGTCTCTGGGCGGGGACGAAGGCCTGCTGTATCTGGTGAAGAGCACCCGAAACCGGGAGATCTTCGGACTGCGGTTCCCCGCGGAGGGAACGATTCCGCTCGAGGCGAGGTCCTTCGGACGGTTCGAGTTGCTTCCGATTGAGGCAGGGCCTCGAACCATCGTGGAAGCGGAAGATCTTGGCGGTGGTGGCGCGACTGAACTGCGACTCCTGCTGAGAGTTGGTGATGGCGACGCTCTGTCGCTTCCGTTCCCGGATCTGGGCCCCCGCGGGCGACAGACTGTGATCCTGCCGGATGCGCTGGGGCCTGACGCACGCGACGTCTGGGCCCGATGGATCGAAGGGGCCGCCTCCGGCGGACCGTCCGTCGTCGATCTCGAGCTGATCGAGGCGTGGCGATCCGGGTGCGATGGGGCGGTTCCGGCGCGGCAGCGGCTTCGCCTGCAGTGAGTCCGGCCGCGGGGGCGTTCCCTCGATCTCGTCGTTGCCGACCTATACTCCTCGCCGTGGCGGGGCGGGTCGAGGTTGTGGGCCCGAACCGGCCGCGTCGTTCCCACGACCCTAGCGCGACGGACCGCAGACGATGCCCTTTCAACTGAGCCCCGGCACCGAGTACGACGTCGACCTCGACACCACGGAGTACCTCGCCGACCACGTCCAGACGCCCGATCGCTGGATCCTGAACTTCGGACCCCAGCATCCCGCGACCCACACCACGCTTCGCCTGGTGCTCGAACTCGACGGCGAGCGGGTGGCCCGCTGCACGCCCCACATCGGGTACCTGCACAGCGGATTCGAGAAGCTCGGCGAGCACCACGACTACAACCAGTACGTCTGCACCGTCAGTCGGATGGACTACATGAGTCCGATCTCCAACGACGTGGCGTGGCACCTTGCGGTCGAGAAGCTGCTCGGCATCGGATCGACGCCCCGGGCGACGGTGGTCCGGACCATCATGAGCGAGCTCGGCCGGATCCAGAACCACCTGCTGTGCGTCGGTGCGGCGGCGCTGGACCTGGGAGCGTTCACCGGGTTCCTGTACGGCTTCAACGAGCGAGAGTTCATCTACGACATCGTCGAGTACGTCTCGGGCCAGCGGTACCACCCCGACTGGACCCGCGTCGGCGGCGCCTGGCGGGACCTGCCCGACGACGAGGTGTTCCGTCGCATGGTCAAGTCGTTCCTCGACGAGCGCCTGCCGCGGGCCCTGAAGGACCTCGAGACCCTCCTCAACCGCAATCGCATCTTCGTGGACCGCCTGCAGGGTGTGGGTCAGATCTCTCGGGAGGACGCGATCGCCTGGTGCCTGAGCGGCCCGATCGCCCGCGCCAGCGGCGTCCGGCGGGATGTCCGAAAGTCCGATCCGTACCTCTGCTACCGCGACGACTGGGATGGCGAGGGAGCCGAGGCCGTCACCTTCAGCGTGCCGATCTCCAACGACGGCGACAGCCTTGCGAGGTACATGGTCCGTTGCGAGGAGATCCGGCAGTCCGCGGACATCATCCGCCAGCTGATCGATCGGATCCCCTCCGGTCCGATGAACATCTCCGTCGATGCGAAGGCGAACACGCCCGACAAGGGCGACGTCTACGGGTCGATCGAGGGCACCATCCAACTGTTCGAACTGCACATGCACAACCGCGGTTGGGATGCGCCCATCGGCGAGTGCTATCACGCCGTCGAGACCGCCAACGGCGAACTCGGATACCACCTGGTCTCCGGCGGCGGACGATGCGCCTGGCGCGCTCGAACTCGTCCGCCGTGCTTCCTGAACTACCAGGTGTTCCCCAAGCTCATCGAGGGCCACCAGCTCGCCGACGTCGTTGCGGTGCTCGGTTCGCTCAACGTGATCGCCGCCGAACTCGATCGCTGAGTCGAGACCTTCCCCGCATTCGCCCGCCCTTCCTCGAGTTCAGATCGACATGAGCTGGAACGTCAAGCCGTCCGCGACCACCCGGATCCACCGCCGGTCCGAACCCTACGTCACCGAGGAGATGCGCACCCGCCTCCGGGAGGAGATCCTTCCTCGCTACGCGGTCCCGCAAGGCGCCCTGCTGCCGATCCTCCACGACATCCAGCACCGATATCGGCACATCCCCCATCAGGCGATGGAGGAGGTCGCGGAACTGCTCGGGATCACCTCGGCGGACGTCCTCGACACCGTGAGCTTCTACGACGAGTTCAAGATGGAGGCGACGGGGCGGTGCGTGATCGGCGTCTGCCAGTCGATCGCCTGCGAGGTCTGCGGTCACGAGGCGATCCTCGACCATCTCCGCGGCAAGCTCGATCTCGAGGTGGGCGAGACCTCCGACGACGGCGAGTTCACGCTTCTGGCGATGGAGTGCCTCGGATCCTGCGATACCGCACCGGTCGCCTTGTTCGATGAGACGCTCCACGAGGGCCTGACCATCGACGCCATCGATCGACTCATCGAGAAGGTGCGTCAGGGCGGCGGGGCGGGGGAGCACCCCCATGGGTGACGGCGACGGTCGGAAGCCGCTCGCTCGCTGTCTCGGCGAGGCGGTGGGGCATCTCGTGTCGGCGGTGCGACGCCCCGTCCCGACGGAGCGGCATCTGGTCGAGCATCGCAGCGAGGTTCGGGACCATCGTGGCCTGCGATTGCGTAGAACCGTCATCGACGAGGTGGAGTCGACGCCCCCTTCGTCTTCGGAGCCCGAGCGAGCATGACTTCGCGACGGCGCTTGCGACGACGCTCGGAAAGGCCCGTGGGAGCGTGCTTTGGCGCTTGCTTTGGCGCTTGCTTTGGAAGGTACGGCTCGGCGAATCGTCTTTGCCAGAATCTCCGAACCGAAGATCGCCTCCCAGAGCGTCCCGAAGACCCTTCCGATCCCTAAGACCAGACCCGTTCGATCAGAGCACCGCATGACCATCGACGCACCAAGCCTCGTCCGACGCATTCCGACCCCGCCGTGGGGCGATCCGAAGGACCGCCGCACCGTGGACTACCAGGGGTTCGTCGCCACTGGCGGCTACGCCGCGCTCGAGCAGGCGCTCGATCGCACCCCCGAGGAGATCATCGAGACGGTGAAGGCCGCGGTGCTGCGGGGACGTGGCGGCGCCGGCTTCCCCGCAGGCCTCAAGTGGTCGTTCCTGCCCGCGCCCGACGGCGGCCGCCGGTATCTCGCCATCAACTGCGACGAAGCCGAACCGGGCACCTTCAAGGATCGCCTCCTCTGCGACTTCGATCCGCACCTGATCCTCGAAGGCATCGCGATCTGCTGCTGGGCATGCCGCCTCGACACCGCCTACTTCTTCATCCGCGGCGAGTACCACCACCAGGCCCGCGTGATGGAGCAGGCGATCAAGGAGGCCTACGAGAACGGCATCTTCGGCGGGAAGGGACTCATGCGGGGGAAGGTCGACTTCGCTGTGGACTGCCATGTCCATCGCAGCGCCGGCGCCTACATCTGCGGCGAGGAGACCGGACTTCTCGAGGCGATCGAAGGCAAGCGAGGCTGGCCCCGCATCAAGCCGCCGTTCCCGGCGGTCAAGGGCCTGTTCGGTCGGCCGACCATCGTCAACAACGTCGAGACGCTCGCCGCGGTGCCGGGGATCCTCGAGCACGGCGTCGACTGGTGGAAGGCGCAGGGCGTCGAGAGCTCGCTCGGGGGCATGCCGAGCTACGGATCGAAGCTCATGGGCGTTTCCGGGCACGTCGTCCGGCCCGGTGTCTTCGAGATGGGACTGGGCGTGACGCTGAAGGACCTCGTCGAGAAGCACTGCGGCGGCATTCGGCACGGCCGCCGGTTCAAGGGGGCGATTCCCGGCGGTGTCAGCATGGGGGTGCTGGGTACCGACCAGTACGACACGCCGCTGGACTTCGACATCGGCCCTCGGGCCGAGGTGCTGGGTCTCGGCACGGCCTGCCCGACGGTCTTCGACGAGGAGACCGACATGGTGGCGGTGGCGAGGAACATCTCCCGCTTCTTCAAGAACGAGTCCTGCGGCCAGTGCACGCCGTGCCGTGAAGGGTCGGCGTGGACCTACAAGATCCTCTGCCGCATCGAGCGGGGCGATGCAACCACCGCCGATCTCGACCTGCTGCTCGAACTGGCCGGATCGATGGGACTCGGCCCCGGCACCACGATCTGCGGTCTCGCCGATGGCAACAACTGGGCGGTGCGGACCATCGTCAACAAGTTCCGCGGCGAGTTCGAGGCGAGGGTCAAGCCCAAGCTTGTGCCCCTGTATGTCGGCGCATGAGGCGAGCAAGCGCCGAAGCCGGCCGTCGGATCGCCGTTGTCTGGGAGACGTGGTCATGAGTGGCGACCCGACGTCCGACGACGCTGCGCCTGCGGCCGACTCCGACGGGGACCCTCCGTCGTCTCAGGGGATCGTGTTGCTGGACCGACGGGCGCCGGGAAGCCCGGCCTCCGCGATTCCGCTGGACTTCGACTTGCTGCACGGTCATGTGGCCCGACTGGTCGCTCTCGTGGATCGGCCCGTCGAGGTGACGGTCGCGCTGCTCGACGACGCCGGCATGGATCTCCTGCACCAGGAGCACTCCGGTGTCGCAGGCACCACCGATGTCCTGAGCTTCCAGGAGGATGGGAGCGATGAAGGCGACCATGGCGCCCCGGTCGTCGGCGACCTGGCCGTCGGCGTCGAGGTGGCGGCGCGCGAAGCGACGGAGCGTGGGCGGGCCATCGAGGCCGAGTTGCTGCTCTACATCGTGCACGGGCTGCTGCATCTGACGGGCGAGCGAGATCACGACGTGGCGTCCCGGCGTCGAATGATCGCCGCTCAGGATGGGCTGTTGGAGCAGCTTGGCCTTCCCCGGAGCGACGAACAGGCCGAGACACCGATGCCGGGATCGTCCGATCCGGTCGGGAACGTGCCCCCGATGGCGACCCCGGGGGGTGACCGATGAGCTCCGGACTCGCGATCGCGCTGATCCTGGCCACCGCGGCGACCACCTATCTCGCCGCGCTGGCCCACGCGCTGCTCGAGGTCAGCGAGTCCGCGATCGAGGATCGGTTCGAGGCCCGGGGCGGCGGAGGCCGCTGGATGTTCGGTCGTCTCCCAGCCCTCTGTCAGCTGGTGGGGTTTCTTCGCACCCTCGGTCGGGTGACGGTCACGCTGCTTCTCGTCGTCGCCTTCTCCGGCATGGAGGCGCCGGGAGAGACCTGGCATCTCGTCGTGGCGGGCGGCACGGCCATCGCGATCCTGTGGCTCTTCACCTCGGTCGTCTCGGGGAGTCTCGCCCGACACGCCACCGTCGGCATCGTGGTTGGGGCGGCTCCGCTGCTGCGGGCGATCGACACGGTGGGCTGGCCGCTTCGCAAGGTCTATGAACTCGCCGATGAGGCGGTTCGTCGCCTCACCGGCGCCAACCTGCGGTCCGCCGAGGTCGAAGAGGAGCTCCTCCGCACGATCGAGGACTCGCAGCGGCAGGGAGGGCTCGACGAGTCCTCCGCCCAGATCATCGAAAACGTGATCGCCTTCTCCGACACCGAAGTCGGTTCGGTCATGACGCCGCGCACGGACATCGAGGGCATCGCGTACACAGACGATCTCGCCGCCATCCGGACCTTCATCGGCGAAGCTGGTCACTCGCGGATTCCCGTCCACGAGGAGAGTCTGGATCGGATCCTCGGCATCCTCTACGTCAAGGATCTGGTGCGCTACCTCGGAACCGATGGTCGCGGATTCGCCTTGAGGCCATTGCTTCGCGAGCCGCTGCGAGTCCCCGAGACGAAGCGGGTGCGTGATCTGCTCGCCGACTTCCAGCGACACGAGGTGCACATGGCGATCGTGATCGACGAGTACGGTGGCACCAGCGGTCTCGTCACCATCGAGGATCTGCTCGAGGAGATCGTCGGAGAGATCCACGACGAGCACGAACCCGAGGACGAGGCGATGCCCGAACTCTCGGCTTCGGGAGAGGACCTCTTCGAGGCGGACGGGCGGTTCGACTTCGAGGATCTCGCGGAGCGCCTCGGATTCGAACCCGAGGCGGATCGCGACTACGACACCGTGGCGGGCTTCCTGCTCGGGGCCTTCGGCCGGGTTCCGCAGGCCGGAGAGCACGCCGACGCCCACGGGTGGCGCTTCATGGTCACCGTCGCCGAGCCGACGCGGATTCGTCGAGTGCGGATCGAGCGTCTCGCCGCGATCGACTCCGAGCGCTCCGAGCGCAAGGTGTCGGCGCCCCGGCCCGATGACGCCGATTGAGCGCCTGGAGGTAGACTCCGCCCATGAGCCTTCTGTCGGCCCGAGATCTCGTCAAGAGCTACGGAGGTCGTCGCGTCGTCGACGGCGTCGGCTTCGACGTCGGCGAAGGTGAGATCGTCGGGCTGCTCGGCCGAAACGGCGCCGGCAAGACCACGTCGTTCCGGATGGCGATCGGGATGATCTCGCCCGAGCGGGGCCGCGTGGTCTTCCGTGGCGAGGACGTCACCCATCTGCCCATGTATCGCCATGCGCTGGCGGGCATGGGCTACCTGAGTCAGGAGCCGAGCGTCTTCCAGCGCCTCACCGTCGAACAGAACCTCCAGGCGATTCTCGAGACGGTCGGGCTCTCGCGGCTCGCTCGTCGACAGCGGGCCGCGGAGCTCCTCGAGCAGTTCGGCCTGCGGCACAAGGCGCGGGAACTCGCGCGCACCTGCTCCGGCGGCGAGCGGCGGCGACTGGAGATCGCCCGGGCCCTGGTGACTCGACCTCGTCTGCTCCTGCTCGACGAACCGTTCGCCGCGGTCGATCCGCACACCGTCGAGGAGTTGCAGGAGGAGGTCCGGCGCCTCGCCTCGGCGGGTATCGCCATCCTCGTGACCGATCACAACGTGCAGCAGACGCTGCGGATCTGCGATCGGGCCTACATCATCCACGAGGGCCGGAATCTTCGAGAGGGAGATCCCCGATCGATCATCAACGATCCCGAGGTGCGCGAGGCCTATCTCGCGTCCACCTTTCGTGGAGACGAGTTCGGATGAGCCCGAGATGCTTCGAATCGCGTGCCGGGATCGTCGCGGCATGGGCGCTGGCGGTCCTGCCCTTCGTGTCGGGATGCGTGCGTCGCACCGTGGAGATCACCAGCACGCCGAGTGGTGCGCTGGTTCTCGTCAACGATCGGGAGGTCGGCCGGACGCCGGCCACCATCGAGATCGACCATTACGGCGAGTACGACGTCCAGGTCCGGCTCGAGGGGTTCGAACCACTCGACACGAGTGCGAGGGCGGTCGCGCCACCGTGGGACTGGGTGGGTGTGGATCTCTTCGCCGAACTCCTTCCGGGAACCTACATCAGCAGGAACCGGTGGCACTTCGCACTCGAAGCCTGGAATCGCGATCCCGATGCCGTGCTCGAGCGGGCTGAGGTGTTCCGCCTGCGCTTCGACGGGGATCCCGCGTTGTCGAAGGTCGGTGCCGGAGCGTCGCTCGACGACCTCGAACGGAACGTCGAAGCCGACGACGCGCTGCCGGGCGAGCGTGGGTCGCCCGCCGTCTCGCCGGTGCCGATGCCAGGGCCCGAGACCACGCCTGCGGTCCCGCCTGAGAGCGACTGAGCGGGCGACCACGACGAAGCACGACCGAGTCAGACGGGCGGCCCGGACAGCTGCAGCCAGCGTTCGAGCGAGTCGATGACGGCGAGGTTCGCAGCGGGCCAGGGCAGGGAACGGAGCTCGCCGACGGGCACCCATCGCACCTCATCGGACGCGTGGGCCATCGGCGAAGTCCTCCCGACAAGCCGCCCGGTGAAGGGGCGAAGACGTACGTGGGACTCTCGCTCGAGCGACGGATCGTGGTCGGCGCTGGGGGGCAGTTCGGACAGGACCTCGATGTCGCAGCCGACCTCCTCGAGGTACTCCCGCCGAACGGCCGCCTCCGCGGTCTCCCCCGGCTCGATCTTGCCCCCGGGGAACTCCCACAGACCGCCTCGAAGGGCCGTCGTTCGGCGCCTTGCGATCAGCACCCGGGGTGGAGTGCTCCCGTCGAGGGCAAGTCCGATGGCAATCTCGATGGGAGGCGTTCCAGCCTTGTCAGGACGGGAGTTATGGGTCACTCGTTGGTCTGCCTTGGTTTGCTAAATGCTCTGACGCCTCGGTCGATCCGAAAGATTTCGCCGATCTCGCGCCCATGGCGGCGATTGGCGTTGACCGTCGGTCTCCGACCCCGATACCTTTGCTTCGGCAGGGAGATCTGACAAGCCAAACCGCGGATTCGTCTCGAACCCGCGACCCCGCCGTTCGGAGGTGTCGGAGCCTTCGGACGGCGGTGTGTTTTTGCGGTCTTCGTCCCCGAACAGGCGTCTCCCCAGAAGGGTGCGGATCGGGCGGGTGTTCGACCCGCCCGCGGCGTTGCCATTCACAAGGCCGCGCGGCCCTTGGTCTGGTTCAGCACGAGCAGAGCATCACGCCGTGGGCATGCGACGTCGGTGGTCGCGACCCCTGGGTTCGAGGCTCCCATTCGATGCGTAGGGAATGGGCGCGGGCACGGCGGCCATGACGTCCAAGGGCGGCATGGACCGCCGCTACGCTGGGGGCATGGACCCCAGTCATCGACCCGGCGGACTCCGAGACGCTTCTCGCAACGGATCTCGACACCTGAGCCGGGTTGTCCCGGTGGCGTCCACGATCCTCGCCATGGCCATGTCGGAGGGTGCGGCGGCGCAAGTCGCGCCGGTCCGTGCCCAGCCCGACGATGGGCTTCGAGCAACGTTGGCGGTCGGGGTCGCACCACTGCACGCGGCGTACGGGGGTCGGTCCCGGACCGAGGACGACGAGGGCATGCCGCCACCCGCATCGTCGCCGGTCTTCGGCGCCGCCGATTCGTTGCGGTTGAACCTGCTGGGGGGCGTGGTGTCGAATCTGGGAGAGACCAACGGCGTGATCGCCCGAGCCGAGTTCGAGTACTTCATGGCGGAGCGGTTTTCGATCGTTCCGTCGGCCGAGTTCGGGTGGCTCGATCAGGGCGCCGATGGCGATGCATTCCTCGTCGGCGGCGCGGTGCTGTTGCGATGGCATCTGCTTCACGAGAAGACCTGGACCGTCTTCGCCGATGCGGGTGTGGGAGTCGACTACCTGACCGAGGATGTGCCGCCGGGGACCAACCGAATCAAGTTCTCGCCGCAGATCGGATTCGGCTTCACCGTTGCTCTGGAGGAGAATCCGGCCGCAGCGAGGTTGATGGGTGGCGTTCGGTGGTATCACCTCTCGAACGCACGAACAGCTCCAAGCAACGAGGGATTCGACGGCCTGATGGCCTATCTCGGAATCGGGATCCCATTCTGAGGCGTTCGCAACGGCATCGCCGATCGCTCAAGGCCGGGGGGGCGGGCGGACGATGTCGCCTTCGCACGCCCAGCGTCGGCTTGGGCCGGGGCCACCGCGGCGACGTCGCCGCAGCGTGCGTGGGCGGGCCGCGGCGGTCGCTGTCCGACGAGTGTGCGCGGAGGACTCCTTCAGCTCATGCATCAGGCACCGTCCAGCGAGTCGCCCGCCGCCGTGGGAGGAGATCCGGATCCGCCGTCGCGGTCGATCTGGCTTCGCCTCCTGTTCGGCGGCGGCATGATGGGCCTTGCGAATCTGGTTCCCGGCATCTCGGGCGGCACGATGTTGGTGGCGGCGGGGGTCTACCGGCGGTTCATCGACGCGGTTTCGAACATCTCTCGCCTGCGACTGGATCGGGTCTCGCTGATCACGGTCGCGATCGTCGCCTGTGGAGTGGTCTTGGCGGTCGCGGGATTCGCCGCCGTCGTCAGCGAGGCTCTGGTTCGAGCTCGGTGGGCGATGTACGCGCTCTTCATCGGACTCACCCTTGGTGGCGTCCCGATTCTCTGGCGGTCGATCCGCCCGGCATCGCTCGCCGTCTGGATCGCCGCTGCAGCTGGGGCTGCGGCCATGGTCGCACTGGCCCTGCTTCAGGATGATGGCGGCGAGGCCGGTCCTTCGGGGGGTTTGATTGCGGTGGGGGTCGCCGGCGCCGCCGGCGCCGCGGCGATGATCCTGCCAGGGGTCAGCGGGGCCTACCTGCTGCTTCTGCTCGGCCAGTACCGCACGATTCTCGAAGCGATCCGCGAAGGGGCATCGGCGGCCTCGAGCTTCGACCTCGAGCGTCTCTGGACTCCAGTGGAGGTTCTGCTGCCGTTCGGTGTCGGCGTGCTGGTGGGCCTGGTGCTGGTCAGCAATCTCCTGCGGTGGCTCATCCGTCGATTCGAGAGGGCGACGCTCGGAGTGCTGCTGGGCCTGCTCCTGGGAGCTCCGGCCGGACTCTACCCCTTCAAGCAGGGTGTGCCCCCCATGGCCGGAGATGTCATTCGAGGCGAGGTCCTGACCGAGGCGGAGGCGGCGGAGCTGCTGGAGAAGCCCAAGGCCTGGCCCGAGCGCCGGTACCCGCCCTCGCCCGGGCAGGTGGCGGGGGCCCTCGGCCTCGTGCTGGTCGGCGTCGGAATCACGGTCGCGATCGGCCGTTTGGGGCGTGAGGAGACCGCCGGGGCGGGGCCGGGACGGTGATCGGGGACCTCGATTTGCCCGGGGAGGGATTCGCGGGGATCATCACCCGGATGAGGGCGGACCCGACTCCAGCGACTTCCACGCATCAGCCGAGGCTTCGCCTCGCCGCCGATACGGCGCATGCCGGGACCATCGGCACGCTTGCCGAGATCGAGCAGGTGCTCGCGGAGGCCCGGCGGACTCTGGGGCGGCTTCGTTCGGATCGAGTCATGCTCGAGCAGCGTCTCGCGGCAAGCGGCAGGGTCGATCCGATCCGTGAGATTCGAGGCCGCAGCGCCCTGGACGAGTCGATCGACCGAACCGTGGCGATGATCCGTCGTCTCGAGCAGGTCCTCGAAAGCAGGCCTCCAGTCGCCTGATTTCCTCGACCCGGCCTGTGCTCCCTGTGCTGTAGCGCAAGGCGGCACTCGCCGTCGGCCCGTCGGGGGCCGTGCGACATGCCATTCCTCCGCAGCAATGACACGCGGCGGCCCCTGAGGGCCGCCGCGTGTGTTGTTCGTGGATGTCGAGCTCGCGGCGGGGCCACGAGATTCGGATCCGGCTCAGGCGCCGCCGACCGCCATGCGGATGAAGGTCACGATCTTGGAGCCCTTCGGCACGAGTGAACCGACCGACTTGCTCTCGTCGCGGACCCACTTCTGCCCGAGCAGGGTGTTGTCCTCGAAGAACTTGCGGACCTTGCCTTCGGCGATCTTGGTGGCGATCTCCGGGGGCTTGCCGGATGCGGCGGCCTCGGCCT
Source organism: Planctomycetota bacterium (assembly GCA_017859745.1). GTDB lineage: Bacteria > Planctomycetota > Phycisphaerae > Phycisphaerales > SM1A02 > VGXO01. The sequence goes on along the minus strand of JAFMML010000036.1, from coordinate 3,354 downwards.
CGGCTTCCTTCCGCTTTTCGGCGACGACGCCCGCGTCGAGGCCGGTTTCGTCCACCGCCAGCGGGGTCGGCACGTGCGCGGCGACATGCTGGCAGATGCCCGTCAGCACGTCGGCAGGGAAGTCGCCCTCGACCTGAAGCAGCACACCGAGCTTGCGATCGTGGTGGACGTACTGGCCGAAGGCGGCGCCGTCGAGACGCACCCCGCGAGCGAAGGAGATGTTCTCGCCGGTGGTGAGGCGCACCTCGTCGAGACGTGCGGTCATCGCCGAATCCGCGGAGACGTCGCCGGCGGCCTGGCCGAGCGTCATCTTGGCGAGGTCCGAGGCCATGGCGACGAAGTCGTCGTTGCGGGCCGTGAAGTCGGTCTCGGCCCGGACCTCGATGATCGAGGCCTTGCCGCCGTCGATCAGGATCTCGATGCAGCCCTCGCCGGCGGGACGGTCGGTGCGACTGTCCATCTTGCCCTTCATCCGCTCTCGGAGCAGCGCCTCGGCGGCGTCCATGTCTCCATTGGCGTCGGTCAGGGCCTTCTTGCAATCCATCATGCCCAGACCGGTGCGCTGCCGGAGGGCCATGACGTCCTTGGGGTTGATGTTGGCGGTGTCCATGGTGGGTCTCCCGTGGGAATCGGGTGGTTCGAAGTCGAGGTTCGCCGGGCGAACGATCAGGCGGTCGGCGCGTCGCCGGCCTCGGCGGGGGCCGCCTCGGCCTCTTCCGCGGCCGCCGCGGGCTCGTCGGCCCTGAACTGGCTGCGGCTCGAACGGCGTCGCGGCGCCTCGGACGAATCCTCGGGCTTGCCGTCCTCGGTGGCCCGCTGACTCTTGCCGTCCTTGATCGCTCCGCACAGCTCACGGATCACCACGTCGATCGACCGCATGGAGTCGTCGTTGCCGGGGATCGGGATGTCGGCGAGTTCGGGATTGCCGTCGGTGTCGATGAGGCAGACCGTCGGGATGCCGAGATTGCGGGCCTCGCGGAGTGCGTTGAGCTCGCGATTCACATCGACGACCACCATCGCCCCCGGCAGGCGGGTCATGTTTCGAATGCCGTTGAGGTTGCGGAAGATCTTCCGCTGCTCCCGGGAGAGCTGCGACTCCATCTTCTTGGAGTACTTCCGGATCTCCCCGGTCTCGGTCAGGCTCTCGAGCTCCTCGAGGCGCTTCAGGCGCTCGCGGATCGTCCGGAAGTTGGTGAGGGTGCCGCCGAGCCAGCGCTCCGTGACGTAGGGCATGCCCACATCGGTGGTGTGCTGCTCGATGGCGCCCTTGGCCTGTCGCTTGGTTCCGACGAAGACCACATCCTTGCCGCTCGACACGGTCTTCTGAAGAAACCGCTTGGCGAGCAGGAGGCCCTTGATGGTCTCCTTGATGTCGATGATCGAGATGCCGTTTCTGGTGTCCCAGATGTACGGCGACATCCGGGGATTCCAGTTGCTGCGGCGCTGGCCGAAATGGATTCCGGCGTCGATGAGTTCCTGGACGAGCGTGCTCATGGGTTCTCCAAGCAGCGGCACCAACGGATCGGGGCGTGGCGGTCGGCGGCGTCGGGCTGCCGACTCCCGGTCCGTTCCGGGGCGCTTCGGGGGCGGGGCATGTCGGACCGGCGATCGGTCCGGGGGGTTCGGCGACCCGCCACGATGGGGTCGCCGCGGCGATCGGTCCGGGGGGTATGGCGACCCGCCACGATGGGGTCGCCGCTCGGAGGAGTCGCCGTCCGACGGGGTGTCGGGTCGGAAATCGACCGAGCCGAGGAGTATAACGGGCATCGGGAACGATTCCGGGGTCGAAGTCCGCGATCGATCGCCATTCGCCGGGAGGCGGGCGGCCTCGCTCGCCGATCTTCCCCGTCCACGCCCGATCCGCCCCCACCGGAGTCCCGAACGGGACTCCCCCAGTCCGGAGTCCCCACCAGTGCTCGGCAAAGTGTTCAAGGCCTACGACGTCCGGGCCACCTATCCCAAGCCGCTCAACGAGAAGATCGCCTGGCAGATCGGATTCGCCACGGCCCAGTACCTGCTCGGGGAGGCGTCGGATGCGGGGTACGACGATCCGATGATGCGGCACCTCGTCGTGGGCCGGGACATGCGGGCGAGTTCGCCGGCCCTGGCGGAGAACCTGCGGCAGGGGATGCGTGACTTCGGAGCCCACGTCATCGATCTGGGGCGGGTCGACACCTCGATGGTCTACTTCGCGATCCACCTGCTCGGCTGTGCGGGCGGGGTCATGACCACGGCCTCCCACAATCCCGCCAACTACAACGGCTTCAAGATCTCCCGCCGCGGCGGCCGTCCGGTCGGATCCGGTTCGGGCCTCGAGGAGATCCGTCGCCTGGCCGCGCTCGTCGATCGTGCCAAGCAGCAGTCCGCGGGAGGGCGCGAGGAGTCTCGAAACCTCTGGGCCTCCTATCGGGATCACCTCCTGCGGTTCATGTCGCCGAGCCTGCTCGAGGGCACGCGCGATCTGAAGGTCGTCGTGGACGCCTCCAACGGCATGGCCGGCACGATGGTTCCCGAACTGTTCACGTCGGTGAAGGGGCTCCAGCTCTCCCGGCTCAACTTCGACAACGAGTCGGGCGAATTCGCCCACGAGCCCAATCCCCTCGTCGAGGCCAACCTCGCGCAGGTCCGCGAGGCCGTGGTCAAGCGGAAGGCGGCGATCGGGTTCTGCTTCGACGGCGATGCGGATCGCTGCATGGTGGTCGACGAGCGCGGCGAGCCGGTGGGGTGCGACCTCATCCTCGCGTGGCTGGTGTCGCGGTTCCTCGAGCGCTCGCCCGGTGCGGCGGTGGTCTACGACCTGCGATCGAGCCGCGTGGTCCGCGAGTCCATCGAGGAGTCGGGCGGGCGTCCCGTCGAGGAGCGCGTCGGGCACGTCTTCATGAAGGCCCGGATGGCCGCGGAGCAGGCGGTCGTGGGCGGCGAACTGTCCGGCCACTTCTACTTCCGCGACACCTTCAACGCCGACAACGGCGCCCGGATGTTCGTCGAGGTGGTCAGCGCCCTCGCGGAGAGCCGCAAGCCGCTGTCGAAGCTGATCGCGCCGTTCCGCCGGTACGCCCACTCCGGCGAGATCAACTTCCAGAACGAGGATCCCGCCGCGGCGCTCGCCGCCTTGCGCAAGGCCTTCCCGAAGGCCAAGGTCGGTGAACTCGACGGCCTCAGCCTCGATGCCGGGGACTGGTGGTGCAACGTCCGCACCAGCAACACCGAGCCGCTGCTGCGGCTGAATCTCGAGGCGAAGAACCGAAAGGTCCTCGACGCGCAGTTCGATCGGCTTTCACCGATGCTCGGCGAGCGGGTCGACCACTGAGTCCGGGCGGGGGCCGGCGGCGATCACTCCCCCGGAATGTGGGA
>JAFMML010000088.1:6358-8577 GCA_017859745.1 Planctomycetota bacterium | reverse complement strand
TGGCCGCAGGCGCGGATCGTCTTCGTCGATCGCGATCCGGTGCAGACGGTCCGCAGCGTGCTCGATCGCCTGGAGATGCCCGGCGATCTGGAGGATCTCGAACACCTCGACGCCGCGACGGCGGCGGGCGTTCCCGAAGGCTGGCGGATCGTGCTCGACAGTCGCTGGTGCGAGCGTCACGCGCCCGGCGGGCAGCCGGATCGGCCACGTCGGCACTACATCGAGGAGCTGGCCCGTCGCAGTCTCCTGTCTCGCCGCATCGCCGAGGCGTGCGCGAGGGCCCGCCCCGAGCGGACCGCCATCGTCTCCTACGAGTCGTTTCGGGCCGACAAGGTCGGAACCATCGAGCGATTGCTCGAATCGCTGAGGCTGCCGATGCGAGTCGGCGAGGAGGGTCTGCTCCCGCACCTCGATCGGCCGTTCCAGCCGCCGGGGCGGTACGCGCACGTCGATCCGACCCGCTTCTTCGGGGCGAACCTCGAGCGCCTGCGGCGTGCATCCGAACTCGACGAGGGGGACGAGGCGTGAAGGTGCTCATGATCACCGGCGGGTTTCCCCTCGGATCGGAGACCTTCGTGAGCGATCAGGTCACCGGTCTCCTCGAGGCCGGATGCGACCTCGAGGTGCTCGCGCTGCGGCCGGGGGACGAAACCGCCTTCGACGAACGGTCGGTCGCGCTCGGGGTGCCCGGGCGGTTGCATCGGGCCGATCTCGGTCGTTCGCTCGTCTCGCGACTGCTGCGACTGCCCGGACGACTGCTTCGGGTTGCCCGCCGCAACCCCCGAGCCGCGTGGGGACTCCTGTCGCCGCGGCACCCTGCGTGGACGCTCAACGGGATCCTCGCCGAGGCGGCGGCGGCCCTTCCCGACGGACCGTGGCCACGCCAGTACGACATGGTCCACTGCGTCTTCGGGCCGAGCGGCATCGTCGCAAGCCGCCTGCGGCGTGCGGGGGTGCTCACGGGTCCGATCTCGGTCTCGTTCTACGGATACGACCTGACGCGGGAGCCGCGTCTTCGCGGTCGCAACCTCTACCGAGAGGTCTTCGAGGACGCCTCCTGGCTGCTGCCCAACTCGACCTATCTCGCCTCGCGACTGCACGATCTCGGGGCGCCGCCGGAGAAGGTTCAGGTCCATCGACTGGGCATCGAAACGAGACGGTTCACCTTCTTCGACCGGGCGGATCGTCCGGAGGATCGCCCATGGATCGCCTTGGCGGTGGGTCGCCTCGTCGAGAAGAAGGGCTTCGAGGATCTGGTTCGCGCCCTCGCCGCCGGTGACGGGCGCCTGGCGAACCTCGTCGTCGAGATCGCTGGCGATGGGCCGCTCCGATCGCGGATCGAGTCGCTGGCGGAGTCTCTTGGAGTTCCGGATCGGGTTCGGGTGCTCGGGTGGCTCGATCGCGAGGGCGTCGCGGCCGCCATGAAGCGGGCGGATCTGCTGGTGGCGCCGAGCGTGACCGCAGGCGACGGCGACATGGAGGGTCTGCCGCTGGTGATCGTCGAAGCGATGGCAACCGGACTGCCCGTCGTCGGAACCGAGCACAGCGGGATTCCCGAGGCGGTTCGGGATGGGGAGAACGGGCGAATCGTTCCGGAACACGCCCCGGAGCGTCTGGCCGAGGCTATCTCGGAGTGTGCCAAAAAAGACCGGCGCCTCGAGTTTGGCCGGCGGTCGCATGCGATCGCGAAGGCCGACTTCGAGCACTCGCGCCTCATCGCCGACCTTCTGGCCCGCTGGCGCAGTCGGGAACCGAATGGAAACGCGGCGGGCCGGTGAGGACCGTGCGGTCGCACGCGACCTGTGAAGATGGGGACTCTGTCAGGCTTGGGCGACGTGACGGGATCGGAGGGTCGGTTCTGGTTCGAGAAGGAGGATCCTGCGGTCTGCGCGCTTTCCCGGAATTTCCAGCATTCCGTTTGCGACTGGTCAATGCGCGAGTAGTTTTGCTCCACGAACGAGGAGTCTTTCGCCGGCACACGGCGGGAGAGAGACGAACGGTTATCGCATCTGGACCCATCCCATGACCAAGCACGCCATCTGCCTTCTGTCCGGCACGATCCTTCTCGCTGCCGCCACCGCGACCGCTGCTCCGCAGAAGGGTCGCTCCCACGCCAAGCCCTCCGCCCATGCGCCCTTCGGTGCGAGCCGCGACCTGCCCCGCAACGAGGGCTTCACGGCCGCTCACGGCATGGCCGCGATGATGGGCACCGGTCCGAT
>JAFMML010000088.1:0-5838 GCA_017859745.1 Planctomycetota bacterium | reverse complement strand
GTCGAGCTCTCCGGCGACTTCGGTTGCGAGGGTGGCCTGACCGGCGACCTCAACGACGACGGCCTTGTCGATGGTGCCGACATCGCGATCCTGCTGGGTGCCTGGGGCACGGCCGATCCGGTCGCGGATCTGACCGGCGACGGCAACGTCGACGGTGCCGATCTGGCGATCGTCCTCGGCAACTGGACCTCCTGATCCGGTTCGAGACTCTTCATCTCGAGATTGCATCTCCTGAACTGGCAGCGGCCGTCCCGATGGGGCGGCCGCTGTTGCATTGGGACTCGGGATCCGGCGTCTCGTGGATCCGGACCGATGCCGAAGCGGCGATTCCTCGGATCCGGAGGCGCCTGCGGATCGGAGAGACCGTGGAGTGGCCGAACCGGGCGGAGGAACTCGGAGAAGGAACCTGTGGCCGATCGGCGGCCGGCGCCGGTCGCACATCGAACGCGGAGGGGTGCTTCCGATGCGCCTCGCGAGGATCTCGAAAGCACTTCGGCCTCCCGAGCGGTCGGCGCGGGTCGATCTCGTGGCGCTGGTGTCAGGAGATCTTCCGGAGGTCGCCCGGCGGAACAGGCCGTTGCGGTCGCCGGCACGCGATTCCCAAAGGGGCGTCTGCGTTTCGACCGATCGGCGGTAGTCTCTGCCCGATGGCACCTTGCTGCCGACAGGAGCGATCCATGACCAGACCCCGTCCCGACGCCCGAGCCCCTCACCAGCAGGTCCCGACGGCCCGCGGCTTCACCCTGACGGAGCTGCTCGTGGTGATCGCGATCCTCGCGGTCATCGTGGCCCTGGTGCTCGCGGCGATCGGCAAGGTCGTCGATCTCACCCGAACCATGCGATGCATGGGCCATCAGCGGCAGTTGGCGGTGGGTTGGAACACCTATGCGACCGACAACGCCGGACGCCTCGTGAGCCCGCGGTCCGACCCGTTCTGCACCCAGTCGATCTCGACCAGCTGCGGCACGGTGCGTCCGGAGTCCTACCACGTCGGCACCTCGAACCTCAACATCCCCAACCAGTGCTGGGTGAAGAGCTGGGGCGCGAACATGAACGCCAACGGCACGGAACGCCGCGGCGCCATCGAGACCGGCAAGCTCTTTCCCTACGTGGGCGACGTCGGGGCCTACCAGTCGCCCAACGACCCCTCCGCCGCCTCGGTGGACATCGACACGATCCAGTCCGCGGGCAGTCCGAAGCGCCGGATGCGCAGCTACGCGCTCAACGCCCTCCTCGGCTGCAACGTGCCCGACGATCTTGGCAACTACGGAAGCTGGCCGTGCAACTTCAACTCCTGTGACGGCAGCCTCGGTCTCGACGTGCGCAGCTTCGAGACGTTGACGTTGTCGCAGGTGCCCAAGCCCGGCCAGACCCTGCTGTCGATCGTCGAGGACGACGGGGTTGGCTACAACAACCAGGGCTGGATCATCAGCCCGCTGCGTCCGCAGTGGGTCGACTGGCCGGCGTTCTGGCGGCCCGAGGCGATCACCATGGCCAACGCGGACGGTTCGACCGAGTACTACGCGTTCGCCGACGAGAACCTCATCGAGTTGATCGAGATCTTCGGCCACAACTACACGCAGAGCCCCGCCTCGCTGTGCGCGTGGGAGATTCCCGAGGTCCGTGCCGATCGCCAGGACTGGTGGTTCTTCCGACAGAAGCTGCTGCCGGGCGTGATCCCCGGATCCTGAGGACCGGGTCGCTTCTCCCGGGTTCAACTGCGTTCGCCGTCGGACACGTCGGACGGGTCGGACTGGTTCCGCGTCGCCCCTCGGCCTGGCGACTGGTTCGGGGACTGGTGTGGACGAGGGGTCGGCACCCTCGGAACCTACACCGGCGTCTTGAACCCCATCGCCCGGACCGCGCACCAGCCGACGAGGCCCTCGAACAGCATGAACCCGCCGCCGATGCAGGCGGCGATACCCGCCACCACGAAGGCGGTGGCCCGGTCGGTCGACTCCGGCGCGGCCGCCGCGGCGGAATCGGTCGGGGCCGACAGCAGGATCGGCATCAGCAGTAGGACCAGGCCCGACGCGAGCGTCACCGCACCTGCGACGCTGCGGATGGTCCGGCCCTTGCGATCGATGTTGCAGGCGAAGGCCATCGGCGTCACTCCGAGGTCGGGTCGGCTTCGCCGATCGCGATGCTCGTCGGCCATTGCGCCATCGTGTCGAGCTGCGCCGCGTAGGCGAGCCCGCCTGCGGGCGGCACGATGCTGCCGGAGAGGATCGCACGCGGTGCGACCTCCCCGTAGGCGCGTCGATTGATCCCCTCGTCGATGGTGATTCCCATGCCGCCGATCATCGCACCGACGAAGAGTCCACCGGCCTTCGAGTAGGTGTAGACCGAGGGAATCGAGAGGCTGTCGTAGGCGACCTCCGCGGCGGCGGGTCCGGCGACCGCCGCGGCGCCGGCGAGCGGATAGGGATCGCCGGAGAGGATGCGATCGATGATGTTCTCGTCGTTGAGGATCATCACCACCGATCGGCCCTCGCCGCCGATCTGCACCCCGATCGAGCCGGCGATCACGGACATGGCCAGCGGCGCCGACCAACGGCCCTCGCCGAGGTTCCGGACGAGCGTGCCGCCGCCTCCGGTGACGCCCACCCCCGCGGCGATGTTCACGGTGTCCAGCACCAGCACCGCCTTGGACTGCCGAAGCACCGCCGGTGGGATCGAGATCTCGCCGACGGCGAACTCGCGCAGGACCTCCCGGTCGTTGGCAAGACGGTTGAGCATGCCTCCGCTGCAGCCCACCATGGCGGCGGCGACGAGACCAAGGGCGATCGAGCAGGTCGGCAGTCGGCGCGGCATCGGCAATCTCCTTGCAGGGTGAGTGGCAGGGTGAGTGGCAGGGTGAGTGGCAGGGTGCTTGGCGGGTGCGCCCTTGAACGGTCGTCGCGGGCCGAAGCCGCGTCGGCAACCAAGGGCACGCTACCGGCGCTTCCGCCTTGCGGCAAACGGTTCCCGGTCGATCAGAGGAAGCGCCAGAACAGCGATTCGAACCGCTCTTGGCCGCTCGACGCCAGACGCGGCTCGTCCGCGTCGCGAGCGTGATCGCGGAGGTCCTCGAGCGTCGCCTCGCCCGCGTCGATGCGGCGACCGAGCGGCTCGTCCCACGCCGCGTAGCGGTCGCGTCGCATCTCGGCGAGTCGTCCGTCGGCCCGGATCGCCGAGGCCGCGAGCAGCCCTCGCGCGAAGGCGTCCATGCCGGCGATGTGGGCGTGGGCGAGATCGATCGGCTCGAAGGAGCCTCGCCGCCGCTTCGCGTCGAAGTTGAGCCCCCCGGCCCGGAAGCCGCCCGCATCGAGCACCTCCAGCATCACTCTCGCCGCCAGTGCCGGGTCGGTCGGGAACCGGTCGGTGTCCCATCCGGCGTGATCGTCGCCCATGTTGGCGTCGATCGAGCCGAGACTTTCCGCGAGCGCCGCGGTGCGGAGTTCGTGCTCGGCGCTGTGGCCGGCGAGCGTCGCGTGGTTGACCTCGATGTTCAGGTCGAACCGCTCGAGCAGGCCGAACTCCCGAAGGAAGTCCAGGCACGCCGCGGCGTCGCTGTCGTACTGGTGGATGGTGGGCTCCTTCGGCTTGGGCTCGATGAAGAGCGAGCCCTCGAAGCCGATCGCATCGGCGTGGCCGGCGGCGAGTTCGAGGAACCGTCCGAGATGCCGACGTTCGAGGCCGAGATCGGTGTTGAGAAGCGTCGAGTAGCCCTCGCGGCCGCCCCAGAAGACGTAGCCGCCGCCGCCGAGCCGCTTGGTCGCCTCCATGGCGGTCGCGACCTGCGCCGCAGCGCGAGCGAACACCTCCGGCGAGTCGGCGGTGGCGGCGCCGTGCACGTAGCGGGGATGGGAGAAGAGGTTCGCGGTGCCCCACAACGGACGGATGCCGGTGGATCGCTGAAGTTCCTCCGCGTGTGAGACCACCGCGTCGAGGTTCCGCTCGCTTGCGGCGACGGAGTCGCCTTCGGGGGCGATGTCGCGGTCGTGGAAGCACCAGAATCCGATCGAGAGCTTCCTGAGCAGTTCGAAGAACGCGTCGAGACGCACCCGGGCGAGGTCGAGGGAATCGCCGCGGCCGCCTTCCCAGGGCATCGTGGCGACGGGGTCTCCGAAGGGATCTCCGAGACCGTTCCGCATGGTGTGCCAGAAGCAGGAGGCGAACCGCAGGTGGTCCCGCATGGGCACGCCCTCGACGAGACGATCCGGCTCGTAGAACCGGAAGCAGAAGGGGTTGTCGCTGTCGGGGCCTTCGAATCGGACCTCGGGGAGGTCGGGGAAGTGGTCGCTCATGCGGGCAGACTAGTCTGCGAAGCGCCATGTCCGAGTCCTCCCCCTACACGGACCCCTCCACGATCGTCGCGGTGGCTTCGCCGCCGGGGTCGGGCGAGCGCGGCCTGCTTCGTCTGAGCGGTCCGGGGGCCTTCGATCTCCTCGATGCGGCACTCGAGTCTCCGGTGCCGAGGACTCGAGGCGTCTCGATGGTGCGCCTTCGGTCGACGGAGGCGCTCGGGCACGCCTTGCCGGCGGTCCTGTTGACGATGCCCGGGCCCCGCAGCTTCACCGGAGAGGACTCGGCGGAACTCGCCCTGCCGGGCAATCCGCGACTGCTGAGTCTGGTCGTGGACGGCCTTCATGCCGTCGCCCAAGGCGCCGGTCTCGACCTTCGCGAGGCCCGGGCCGGGGAGTTCACGGCGCGGGCGTTCCTGCGGGGTCGGATCGATCTCTCGCAGGCCGAGGGAATCGCCGCTTCGATCGCTGCGGCAAGCGACCGCGAACTCGAGGCCGCGAGCGCCCTTCGCGAAGGACGGCTCGCCGTCGAGGGCTCCGCGGCGGCGACGTCGATCGCGGATCTGCTGGCTCTCGTCGAGGCGGGAATCGACTTCGCCGAGGAGGAGGACGTCGTCGCCATCGAGGCGTCGGCGCTGGCATCGGGGTTGGCATCGATTCGCTCCTCGCTCGAGGACTTGCGAGGCCGGGCGACCGGGCTCGAAGCCGCCTCCTCCTCGCCGCGGGTGGTGCTGGCCGGACCGCCCAACGCCGGCAAGAGTTCGCTCTTCAACGCACTGCTGGGTCGGACACGGTCGGTGGAGAGCCCGATCGCGGGCACGACCCGAGACGCGATCTGCGAGCCGCTGCATCTTGCCGGCGACGATGGCGAGGTGCTGCTGGTCGATCTGGCGGGACTGGATGCGAGCGACGGCCTCCTCGAGCAGGAGGCCCGACGCGTGGCGCTCGCGGAGATCGACCGGGCGGATCTGGTGCTGCACTGCACGCCCGTGGGCCGACCGGTGGATTCGCCGGACGCCGTGGGCACTCGCGGCGAGGTGGTGCAGGTCGCGACGATGTGCGATCTCGCCGTCGATTCGGCGCAGCACTCGATCGCGACGAGCGCCCGCACGGGGGCCGGACTCGACGCCCTTCGAGGCGAGATCGCCGTGCGTCTGGCGACGATCGGAGACACGTCCGGCGCGCGACTCGCCGTCGGTGCGCGTCATGAACGTGGCATCGCCGAGGCGCTCGAGGCCCTCGGTCAGGTCGACGAACTTCTCGAAGGCGTGCCGCGCGGTCGGGGTCCCGAGCCGGCGGAGTTGGTGGCCCATCACCTTCGCGGTGCGCTCGACGCCTTGGCGACGATCGGCGGGCGGATCGAACCCGACGAGGTGCTCGGTCGGATCTACGCGAGCTTCTGCATCGGGAAGTGAACCGCTTGCGAGCGGGAGGCGAACGACGCGGGCGTGTTGCGGTCACCGGCCGACGTCTCGCAGCGCTCGACGCCAGCTCCCCCTTGCGCCGCTACTTGCGGTCCTTGAAGCGCTTGGGCTTGTCACCGCGCTGCTTC
>JAFMML010000087.1 GCA_017859745.1 Planctomycetota bacterium | reverse complement strand
TGCCGACCACGGCGATCGTCACGATCGACGAGGTGGTCGCGCATCTCGGCGAACGCCTCACCGCCGACGATCGCGCCCGCATCGCGGCGTATCGAGAGCGGTACGGCGTCGCCGCCGGCTAGGTCCGGTCCGAACTGCTCCTGGCGGGTGCTCGCCGCCGGTCACCACTCCGGCCACGCCGAGGGAGGAAGCGGCGCGTCGTCCCGCTGCAGCACGCCCTCGATGACGCCGTAGGGCCGGTCGGCGGCGATGTGGACCTCGTTCTCGTTGCGGATTCCGAAGGCGTCGAGGTCGACGACGAAGTGGTGCTTGTTCGGCAGACGCAGGCGAACCGCGGAGAGGTCGGCTCGGCTGTCGAGGACCGCTTCGCCCATCGCGTGAAGAGTCTGCTGCAGGGAGAGGCTGCGATGCTCGGCGAAGGTCCAGACGAGCGCGTCCATGGCGGCGCGGTGGCTCTCGGCCCAGTCCACGGTCCCGAGCATCGCCGGATCCCGCTCGAGCCACCGCCATTGGGCCGCCACCTCGGTCGCCATGATGCGATCGTCGGCCTCCTTGAGCGTCGTGAACTCGTCGCGAAGGAATCCCCGGAAGGCGCTGTCGCCGGTCTTCAGCACCACGAGACCCTCGACGCCGCTGGTGACCGCGGCATCGAAGCCTTCTCCGGCGCGGGTGGCATGGACCATCGCGGTCCGCACATGTGCCCCCTCGCGAAGAAACGCTCGCGGATGCGGGGTGCCTGTGCACTCGATGCGACGCCATGGAAACTGCTCGATTCGAATCTCGGCGCCGTCGACATGTCGCTGCGTCGAGATGAAGTGGCGGGCCAGTTCGATTCCAAAGGCCTCGGGCTCGAGGGGCCCGAGGCGATGGGAGAGGGCGAAGACCGTGTTCTTCTGGGTGTCGGTGGGCAGGACCTTCGCGTTGTCGCCGGTGAGGTGGGTGTCCGCGAAGTCGCCGGAAAGCGACACGGAGACGTTCAGATCGAGAATCTCGTGGACGTCTCCCTTCCGGGTGACCCGGAAGAGGCGGTTCTCCGCCTTTCCGTACCGATTCTCGCCCAGCACGATCGCCATGGTCAGCTTCCTCGATAGGTGCTGTAGCCGAACGGGCTGAGCAGCAGTGGCACGTGGTGGCGTCGTGCCGCGTCCGTGATCTCGAACTCGACGGTCACGGTGGGAAAGAAGCCCTTGGTCCGGTGACGGGCGTTCCACGCGGCCACGTCGAAGACCAGTCGGTGGACTCCCTCCGAGGCGGGAGTCGCGTCGAGCACCGAGCCGATGCGTCCGTCGGCATCGGTCACGCCGCCGCCGATCTCCACCCAGCGATCCCCGTCTCGACGCTCGCAGCGGACCGCCATCCCAACGGCCGGCATGCCGGTGGACGTGTCGAGCACGTGCGTCGAGAGTCCTTGCGCAGCGTTCACGCGCGGAGGCTAGGTCGATCCGGCTGGGGGGTCAACGCATCGGACGGGTGGTACGCTTGGTCCGTGGGCGATCCCGAACGCTTCAGACCCGACGCGGCGCTCCATCGGGACTTCCTGTCGGAGCCGTGGGTCGCGCACCTTCTGGAGGAGTCGATGCCGGTGCCGGGGGTCGATGGCCTTCGGCAAGTCGGGGCGGCCGGAGGTCTCGAGTCGACGGAGGGCCTCGCCTTTCTGCGCGACCTGCACGATGCGGTGCGTGAGGACCTTCGTCGCGTGCTGGCCCGCCGCGCCTCGGATCGGGCCTTCATCGACGAGCGCACCCGAGCGTGCGCCGGCCTGAACCGCACGTTCGGCGCGGGCGTCGGGGACGCCGGTCATCAGACGGTGATCGGCATGAGGGACGGCGACGGTCGGGTGGTGGTCGGGCCGCTTCGCCACGACTACGCCGAAGCGTCGGCCGCCTCCGACATCGCCCCCGTGCCGGCGTTCCTGCGCGGGCATCACGTGACCCTGTTCGGCCCCCCCGACGATCCCAAGCTGTCGATCAACGCCATGAACGCCTTTCATCGGCGGATGGAGGGCGAACCGCCGATCGTCGACCAACTGCTGCGGGACTCGGACGCGGTGGCGTTCTGGGGAGCGGACGACGAGGACTCCAAGACGCCGCTGCGCGAGGACCTCGTGCGGGCCGGCGAACATCTTGCGGGCTGTTTCCGGGGCGACCTCGCCCACACCGATCACGCGACGGGACGCCGATATTCGATCGTCGCCGACCGGCGGACCCGACCGATCAAGCGGTTCCCCGGGCTCGCGCTGCCCTGCACGTTTCTGTTTCGCGACCTCGAGCCGGTGCCGCTGCACCTCTACGACCTCGCGCTGCACCTCTTCGCCAACTGGTCGAACCCGGAAGCCCTGGCGTTCTACGTGCCGAAGCTCGAGAACGAGGAGGAGGCCGCCTATCTCGCCGGGGTGCTCGGCCACGCGGAGCGCCTGCTCGAGGCTCGCCGGCCCGGGTACCGGCCCGGCGGCATACGGGTCCTGGTGGTGCTGGAGAACCCTCGTGCGGTCTTCCGTTTGAACGAGATCGTGGACGCGCTGCATCCGTACTTCGCAGGCGCCTCGCTCGGGTGGCACGACTTCCTTGCCGGCACCGCCCGCCTGATGAAGGAGGACCCCGAGTACCGGATCCCGGTGAAGGCCGATCCGGAGATCGTCATCAAGCACATCAAGGCGTCGCACGAACTCCTGGCACGCGTCGTGAAGCCGCGAGGGGGCATCGCCATCGGCGGCATGTACGGGGTGCTGCCGGGAGAAGGCCGGATCGGAAGCCCGTCCTTCGAGGTCGCGATCCGGGGATTCCTTCGCGACGTCGTCACCCAGTTGAAGAGGGGTCTCGACGGGTTCTGGGTGGCTCACCCCGACTTCGTTCGTATCGGAATGGCCCTCGTCGAGGCGTGGGGCCGGTTCAAGACCGGCGATCGAGCGCCGATCGAGGCGATGGTGGAGGGGCTGCTGTCGAAGGAGCACCGGCAGGAGATGCTCGCCTTCATCGCCGGCCCCGACATCGAGGGGCTCGATCGCGGCGATCCGCGCTATCCCCGATCGCTGCTCGCCGCCGATCGGCCGGTGAGCGATGTCGTCGCCAACCACGATCTCGAGGAGGTGCGCTACAACTGCTTCCAGTGCCTCCAGTACCTCGCGGACTGGCTCTGCGGCAACGGATGCGTGGCGCTGCCGGCCGCGATCGACGGTGTGCCGGTCCGGGTGATGGACGACCTCGCCACGACCGAGCGGTCCAGGTGGGAGGTCTGGCACGAGATCCGTCACGGGCGCGTGGCGGTCCGCGATCTGGTCCGCATCGCCCACGAGGAGATGCGGTTCATCCGCGAGGATCGCGCCGAGCCCGGAAAGCTGGTGCAGGTCAAGTGGGACCGACGCACCCGCAAGTGGTACCCGATCGCCCTGCATCTCATGCTGCAGCTGATGACCGCCGAAGAGCCGGTCGAGTTCGCCTCGCAACTCCTGCTGCCGTTCACGATCGAGTCGATTCGCGCTGCAGACGACTCGTTCGAGGCCGCCCGTTCGGTCGAACCCACTCGGTACCGGCTCGAATCGGAGGTGGCCCGATGCCACGCCCTGTTCGCGGCGTGCGGCGCGCGGGCGTTCGTCGAGGCGCTCGCGGATCCGCCGGTGCTCGATCTCGCCGTCGTCGAGCGGGTCGTCATGTCCTTCTCGATCGACGATGTGGTCGAGGCCGCGGGCTTCCACGGCGACATCGGTCAGCGGCCCGCGACGCTGGACGAGCACGCCGCTCGAGAACAGGCCGCCGTCGCGGGCGAGGCCGAGGCGATGCAGGGCCGCCTCCGGGATCTGGGATCGCGGTATCGGGAACGGTTCGGATTCAAGTTCCTGATCGCGGCCCGGGGACGGTCGGCCGAGGAGTTGCTTGCGACGCTCGGGCAGCGGCTCGAGGCCACGCCCGAGGAGGAACTTCGACGCGCCCGCGAGGCGCTGTGGACGATCGCGCGACAACGACTCGTCGAGCACGGCGCCGACGGGGTGATCGATCGGATCGAGACCTCGTGTCGTCGTCACGGCCTGCGAGCGCTCTCCCTCGCCGTCTGCTCGCCGCGGGGGGGGCCGCAGGCGATCGTCTTCGGCGAACGGGCGCCCGGTCTCCCGGTGACCGCCGACACGGCGTTCGAGATCGCCTCCCTCAGCAAGGTGATCGGGTCGTGCTTCGCGATGGAGCATTTCCGTGCGACGGGCGTCGGTCTCGACGCCCCGCTGACGCGACTGCTCGTCGAGTGCGGGTCGCAGTTCCGACCGACGTCGCACGATCCGTCGCATCCGGACTGGCCCGATCGGGTGCAGGTGGCCCATCTTCTTCGCCACGAGGCGTTCGACCGGCACTACGTGCGGGGGGTGCCGGCCACCCGCGCGATGCCCGCGATCGAGGAGTTCCTCGCAGGCGGGGCGACCGGCGAGGCGACGCCGGTCGGCGTGGCCCACGAGCCCGGGTCCCGTTTCGCCTATTCCGGTGGCGGATTCCTCGTGCTCGAGCACCTTCTCGCCCGGCGTTTCGGGTCGCCGATCCATCAGGCGGTCGGTCCGTTTCTCGAGGCGTTGGGCATGACGAGGACGTCGTTGGAGCAGGTCGCCGATCCGCTTCCGGAGGTGGTGAACTGCTTCCGCGACGACGGGACCGAGGTCGAAGGTGGGCGGCTGCTGTTTCCGGCGCTCGCCGCCGGCGTGGTGGCCACGCCCACCGACGTGGCGAGGTTTCTCGTCGCCCTCGCCCGGGCGCACCGCGACGTCGACGGCTGCGGCCCGATCTCGCACGACACCGCCGTGCGAATGCTGCATGGCGTCGACCGTGGGAGTCGCGACTTCATGGGGTGCGACATGGGACTCGGGGTGTTCACGATCGAGGCGGGCCCGAATCGATTCGCGGTGCATCAGGGCGCCAACGACGGCGCCCGCGCCCTGATGGCCCATTGCTTCGCAGGCCCCGACGCGGGTTGCGGCGTGGTGATCGCGGCGACCGGGGAGGAGTGTGCGGTGGCGGCGATCGCCGAGATCGCCCAGACGGTGCTTGGGCATCTCGGCGTCGGCGGCATCGACTGGTCGCGTCGGGGCGAACCGACCGACGCAGGCGAGGCGGCACCGGAGCAGCGCGTCAATCTCGGCTACCGGGACCGGCTGTTCCACGCCTTCGAGCCCGATCTTCCCGAGTCCATTGCGACGCGCGGACCGCTCGATCCGCTGGCGCGATTCAATCTCGCGGTGGGCGCGGTCGTCGAGCGCGTGTCGAATCAACGGTTCGCCCGAGCCGAGAACCTGATCTCGCCGCACGAACCGAGCTACGACCCGGCGCTGTTCGGACGGCAGGGCAAGATCATGGACAGCTGGGAGTCGGCGCGGCACAACCCGCACGGCCGCGACACGCTGATCCTCCGCCTCGCCGAGCCGTCGAGGATCGATCTCGTCGTCGTGTCGACCCGCTTCCACAAGGGCAACGAAGCGGAGTCGTTCGAGCTCGAAGGTCTCGACGAGAGTGTGGGACGCTGGGTGTCGCTGGTCGAGCCCGCACCGCTCGCGGGGCACACCCAGCACGTGTTCGAGTCCCGTGATCCGGGGGCGACGATCTCGAAGCTGCGGGTCTCGATGCGTCCGGACGGCGGATTGACGCGGCTCGGACTCTTCGGCGTGGATCTCCCCGAGGCCGATCGGGACCGTCTTCGCGCGGCCCCACGCACGTCGTTTCCGGGGTTCGACATCCACACGCGTCGGCCGTTGACACCGGTCTACGAGGGGCCGATTCGGGAGGCGACGCCTGGTTGCGATCTCGCCAGCGCCGCCCACGGTGCCCGACTCGTCTCCGCCGGCGACGAGCACTACGGACCGGCGGTGCAGCTGATCTCGCCCTTCCCGCCACTGGACATGTTCGACGGCCTCGAGAGCGCTCGGAGCCGCGAGGCGGGTCATCGGGAGCAGGTCGAGATCGAGTTGGCCCGCCCGGCCCGGATCGGTCGCATCCGCATCGACTTCACGCACTTCGTGAACAACAACCCTCGCGCGATGCAGGTGGAGGGTCGTGCCGGCCGACGCTGGACCACGCTGGTGCCCCGCACCGATGTGAAGGCCTACGCAGGGAACGTCTTCGAATGTCGCGTGCTCGAGCGATCGGTGTGCGACCGCATTCGAATCGTGGTGGTTCCCGATGGGGGCATGAACCGGGTCCACGTCTTCGAAGCGAACGTCTGACGACCCCGAGGCCCCGACCGGTCGGACGACCCTCGCTTGGAGACCTCAGCGAGAGGGTGGCGTCGTCGGAGGATGGGTCGGTGCGTCGCTGCTCGCCGGCGCCGACACCGATTCGGTCCGTCCGCGGCGTCTCCACGCCAGCACCAGCAGGGCGGCGGCGAACACCACGCCGACGAACAGGCCGCCCGGAATCCAGCCCGCGAGCAGCGCGCCGATCGGCCCCGTGTCGGCGAAGGCTTCGTCCGGCGGATCGGGGCTCGACTGCCAGACGCGGAAGTACTTCTCGCTCGCGAAGAAGAGCCCCGCCCAGGCGCAGAGCGTGCCCACGAGCAGGAGCGGAATGCGTCCGAACCACGATCGGTTGCGGGCCGCCAGGAGCGCTGCGATCACGCCGAGCGCGGCGCCGATCCCGAAGATCGTTCGAAACGCCGCGTGATGAGAGTCTCCGTACGGCCACTCCCACGACCACCTCAGGAGGCCGAACGCCACGGCCGCCAGCACGATGGCGGAGAGCAGGCCGCGTACCGAATGACCGCGCCTCGGGCGCGAGGCGAAGGTGCGAGGCGAGGCGGGGTCGAAGCCCCGACCGCATTCGGGACATCGTCCGGTGGTCGTGGCCTTCAGATCGAAGTCGCAGTCGAGGCAGTGGATCGCGAACGCCATGCCGGTGGTGATCGGGTGTCGATCGGTCGGGGCTGGATTCTTCCCGCCTGCGTCGTTCGTGCCGGGCGAGGCGATGCGGCGGCAGGCACGACGCGGGCGCGAGGCCAAGGCGAAGGGCGGCGGCGAGGGCCCTGAATCGAGGGTCCGGCGTCGGAACCCGGTCGCTTCCGAAGGGTGACCGTCTCGAAGCCGACCGACCCGCGGACCATCGGAAACCAGACGCGAGTTCGGCGCGACGAGCCTCGGATGGCCGCAAGAATCTGCTGGAAATCCGTCATCGATGACATCGCCGAGTACCCCGGCTCGCGCATACTGCCTTGCATGCGCAAACGCGGCTCCACGTGGGGCCGCGGCCCCAGGGCGGCGCCGGGAGAGAACCGAGTCATGAACATGCATCGCGAATCATCCATTGTCCGATCCCCGATCGCATCCGCCGGGCTGGCGCTTTTCGTTCCGCTGAGCGTCCTTGCGAGCGCCGTTGCGAGTCCTCCGACCAACACGTTCCTCGTCACGGTCGA
Source organism: Planctomycetota bacterium (assembly GCA_017859745.1). Lineage (GTDB taxonomy): Bacteria > Planctomycetota > Phycisphaerae > Phycisphaerales > SM1A02 > VGXO01. Next base: position 1,439 of record JAFMML010000087.1, on the reverse strand, counting down.
TCCGGAGCAGAGCGACCTGGCGCTCGATCTGGGACTGGCGTTTCCGTTCGGAGGCTCTCTGATCGGCGACTACGACGCCGACTCCAATCCTGGCGGCACCCGCACCGTGCCCGGGCTCGTGGGCGGTGGTCCGAACGCCAACGAGGCGATCCCCTACTCGGCCTCGCTTGGTGGGACGATTCTGGCCAGCGGGTCGCCCTCGTCGACGATGCAGATCGTGCTCGGCGACGGACCCTTCGCCTGGCTTCGGGATCTTTCGTTCGAGCTCGTGGATCTCGATACGACCGGCGTCGAGCTCGACATCATGCTCGAGTTCGAGACCTTCCGAACCTTTCAGCCCGTCAGCCTCTTTCCCGGTGGGTTTCCGATCAATCTGTCGCTGCCGATCGTGTCGGTCGACTCGATCACCTGGCAGCAGGGGCCGATGACGACGGGTCTGGTGATTCCCACCGGTCCTGGTCGGCGATTCCTCATCGCGGTCCTGCCCGGAGTGGTGACGCTCGGAGGCAGCGCGCTTGGAGAGCCGTTCACGGTGACCTCGCCTCTGGCCGCTCCGATCTTCGGAGAGATGGTCTTCGATGGCGACGGATTCACGATTGCGGTGGGCTTCGGCGACTCCGGACAGTTCTCGATTCCGCTGCCGCTGCCGCCATTCCCGCCACTGCCGACGGACCTTCCGACGCCCACCGGGGAACAGGCCTCGATTCTGCTGACCGTTCAACTCCAGGGCATCGCGGGGAACGCCCTGCTGGAGGCGGACTTCTTCGGGACCGGCGAGCCCACCTTCAGCATCGCGGATCTGAACGACGACACCGCCGTCAACGGTCTCGATCTCAACGACCTCCTCAGCAACTGGGGTGGGCAGGGGATCGGCGACATCAACCAGGATCAGATCGTCAACGGCCTGGACCTGATGCTCCTGATGGGGCAGTGGACCGGCCCCTCCAAGTGAGCCGCGGCGTGCGGCGTCGGGACTGCACGGAGTCCCACGCCGGGTCGGACGGCGGGGGCTGGACGTCGAGCACCTCGCCGTCGCGTCGAGCCGTGAACGTCGGGCTGCGGCGGGATCGCACGATGCTCGCCCAGTCGAGCCGATCGTGGACATCCTCGCGACGCGCCGACTCCCGGTGAGCGGTCTGGCCGCTCCGGTCGAGATCGCTCGGTCAGGTCAGGCGTTCTCGGCCTTCAAGGCCTCCTCCGAAACGCCCCAGTACCGCTCGATCTGTTCGGGAGTGCCCATCGGCTTGAAGGTTCGGACCCGGTCGATGGCGATGGTCTCGCCCGCGTCGAGATACCGCTGGTACAGCGGAGCGACGTAGAGCTCGGATCCGGACGCCGCCGTTCTCGACGCGGCGACCACGTCGAAGGTCGCCACCGCCTCGCGAGCGCGCGCCACGAAGGTCTCGAGGTCGCGGAAGAAGTAGAACCCCGCGGTCGCC
>JAFMML010000086.1 GCA_017859745.1 Planctomycetota bacterium | reverse complement strand
CAACGACGCATCCGGGCAGACCAGCGTTCCCACGGGACTCGAGGATGTCGTCGGAGTCGCCGCGGGATTCGACCACACCGTCGTTGTGCGGGCCGATGGCGAGGTCGTCTGCTGGGGCTTCGACGGGTCCGGACAAGCGACCCCTCCGGCGGACCTCGGCCCGGTACGGCAGGTCTCCGCGGGGTTCGACCACACGCTTGCGTGGCTGTTCGACGGCACGGTCGTCGCGTGGGGGACCAATGCCAGCGGCCAGTCGGCGGTCCCCCCGCTGGGCGGCGATCCGGGCCAGATCGTCGCCGGTGCGTTCTTCTCCGGCATCCGCTACATCGAGGATTGCGACGGCAACGGCATCGATGACGCCATCGACATCGCCGAGGGTCTCTACGCGGATTGCAACCAGGACATGGTTCCGGACGAGTGCGAACTCGCCGCCGATCCAAGCCTCGATGTGAACCTCGACGGTCGGCTCGACGAGTGCAACTACGCGGCCGGCGACTTCAACCTCGACAATGTCGTCGATGGCTTGGACATGACGATCATTCTCGCGTACTGGGGTGTTCTCGACGCACCGGCGGGCGATGTGGACGGCGACGGGCTCGTCGGGAATCCGGACTTGTCGATCATCCTCGCGCGGTGGGGACTGGTCTTCCCCTGAGGCGATCGTCTCCCGACGGCCCGACGTGCGCCCGACGTGCATTGTCGAAGGAGCCTCGCGCGGGACGACCTCAGGCCGTTCCGCAACTGCGACCCGCAAACCACCGTCCTTCCGATCCCGGGACGGGCGGTGCCCTTCGAGTTCACAGGCGAAGTTCGGTGCTTCACCTCGAATCGTCGGCGTCCTCGGACCCGGTCGATCGCTCCGAAGCGGTCTCGAGACATCGCTCGAGCGTCATCAACGCGTAGGCCGTCCCATAGGGCTTGCCGTACCCGTACATGGGAAAGTCGAGCCAGGAGCCGTCGGGGTTCTGGACTCCCGCGATCACTCCGAGCATCCAGTCGTTGAGGTCGTGGCGCTCGGGATCGTCGAGCAGGGCGATCCCCTCCGCGGCGTAGTAGTGGCCGTAGAAGTAGTAGTAGCCGCTGGTCTGGTAGTAGGCCTCGTGCGGCCTCGGTCGGCCCTGGCCGATCTGCAGATACCGGTGATCGCGACGCAGGGCCTCGAGTCCCTCGAGCAGGAGTCCCGAGGAGAGTCGACCGGCTCGATGCAAGGCGAGGTTGCACGGCTGGCTCCGGCCGATCGAACCGGGCACCATGTTGAAGTTCGCCGCCGGGCGGAACTGCGCGTAGGTGCCGTAGGCATAGGCCCCGCTGGGAAGGCGGAGGCGCTCGAGCACCGCGATCGCGTCCCCGATCCGGCTCGGTTCGAAGGACACCCCCACCGCCGCCGCGTCGCGCAGCGCCAGGAGGACCGACGCGGTGTTGAAGCTGGTGGTCTGATCCCCCGAGGGCGTCGCGGCACCGTGGTCGAAGTCGTAGTAGCCCCATCCGCCGTCGGCGGCCTGAGTCCGTCGCAGGAGGTCGAGTTCGCGGGCCAGCAGCGCCTGCAGTTGGCCGCGACGCGCGGGAACGAGACTCGACTCGAGCAATCGAGCGGCCGCCTGAACCATGTAGGTGTGCGTCCACACGTTGTAGAAGGTGTCTCCAGTGGCGCGCAGCGATGGAGGCGTCGCGACGAGGTAGGCGACGGCCCGTTCGAGCGACGCGAGCGCCTCCCGATCGCCACGCGCTGCGGCGGGCATCAGCGCCATCGTGGCCAATGCGCTCGTGGCATCCCGGAACGCGCGGTGGCTCGCGACGGTGCCGAGGTAGATCTCACCGGGCCGCGCCGACTCGAAGCTGCCCCATGATCCATCGCCGTTCTGATTGGCGATCAACCACGCCAAGCCGCGATCTCGGGAAGCGACAGGTTCCAGGGGAGTCTGCGACGCCACTCTGGCATTCGTCGATCGTTCCGCAGGAGCCGGCGTCCGATCGCTTCGGGACGGCGCAGCGTCCGAATCACGACTCGACCCGTCGCCGGTCGCACAGCCGAGCGAAACCACGGCCGCGGAGATGGACGCCATCGCGATCGCCATCCGCCGCCGTGTCCCGGTCCCTCGCCTCCGCATCGACGACGCGTCCGAGGGACTCACGGCACCTGCCCGGATGTCGGTTCGGACGCGGCCCCGACGACCACCCGATCGCCCGACTCGACACCGGAGAGGATCTCCACCAGCTCGACGCCTCGACGGCCGACGAGAACGTCTGTCTCCTGCTCGCGGCCATCGCGGATCACCATGACGAACGTCCGGTCTCCATCGACACGCAGGGCGTCGGAGGGCAGCGCCAGCACCGGTTCGGTTCGATGCGTGCCAGAGACCCGGGCGGGCAGACCCAGGAGCATCCGTGGATCGCCGGCGGGCAGTTCGATGCGAACCGGGAAGGCCGTCCCCCGATCACGTGGGCGTCCGATCCGCGACACCTCGACGACGAGTCCGGCGACTTCGAGCCCGGGGACCGCGTCGAGCGAGACCTCGACCTCCGTGTCCGGACCCACCCACCCCATCTCCTGCGGCCCGACCTCGGTCTCGATCGCGAACGCCTCGACGTCCAGCACCCGTGCAAATGCGTTGCGTGGCGAAATCGAGTCGCCCGGCTCCAGGGAGATCGCCGTCAGAACGCCGGTCGCCGGAGCCCGCACCTCGGTCGAGTCGAGGTCGGCCTCCAGTTCGGCGACCCGCTCGGCGAGATCGCGCAGCTTGCGCTCGGTCTCGGCCAGGGCGAGGCGACGTCGGATGGCATCGAGCCGCTGCGAGATCTCGGCGTGTCGAAGCTCCTGCCCCGACCACTTCGCGCCGTTGGCGAGATCGGTCTCGCGTTCGGGCACCTCGACCTCGAGGAAGCGGGCGTGGTCGATCTCGCTGAGGGCGAGATTCTCGCGGGCTCGCGTCAGCGAACGACGTGCCCGCTCCAGCACGATGTCCTTGGTCTCCGTGGCGAGACTGGTGCCCGCGTACATCTGTTCGAGCTGTTCGAGCTCCTGCAGCTGGTTCTCGACGCCGTCCTCGGTGCGGGCAAGGCGCAACGCCTCCCCCCGGGCCCGGCGTTCACGCTCGATCTCCTTGTGACGTGCGAGCGCCTGGGTCGCGCGCTCGGCGGAAAGTCGAGCCCGCTCGAGGCGGGTGGCCGCGCCTTCTTCGGCGATCCGATGCTCCTCGCGGGTCAGCTCGAGGCGTGCGTTGGCCTCCTCGAGTTCGAGTCTCGCCCGCTCGAGAGCCTCCCGTTGTTCTCGATCCTCGAGACGAAGCACCACGTCGCCCTTCTCGACCGGCCCACCGGCAACCAGCACCTCCTCGACGACCAGAGCTCCACGGAACGCTGCGGGCACCAGCCGGAGGGCAAGCGAGCGAGCCGCCTCGAGGCGCCCCTCCGCGACGAGCCGAAGCTCGATCGGACTGCGCTCCACCGTCCAAGGTGGCGAGGCGATGCCAAGCGAGGCGATCACGCCGGCGAGGGCGATCGAAGCGGTGGCGATCCTTGGCGTCGACATTCGGCCTCCTCTCGGTACGGCAGTGGGCCGGAGTCTCGGTCCGAGCCAACACGCCGACGCCTTTATACTCGCGCCGCGATCGAACCCGGTCGCATTCCCCCCAGCGACGAGACGATCTCGGCGACATGAGACCGGCCGTGACCGGCCCGTTCACCGGGGTCATCGTGGACCGCCGGTCCCCCGACACCCCTCTCGAGGAAGCAAGAACATGCAACTTGGAATGATCGGCCTCGGCCGCATGGGCGCGAACATGGTCCGCCGTCTCATGAAGGCCGGCCACGAGTGCGTCGTCTTCGATGTCAATCCGGACGCGGTGAAGGCCCTCGAGGCCGAAGGGGCCGTCGGCGCGACCACCCTCGAGGCGTTCGCCGAGAAGCTCTCGACGCCCCGAGCGGCGTGGCTCATGGTGCCGGCCGCGCTCGTCGACGAGACCATCGCCAAGCTTCGTCCGCTGCTTGCCGAGGACGACGTGCTCGTCGATGGAGGCAACTCCTACTACCGCGACGACCTGCGCCGGGCGAAGGAGCTCGCCGAAGCCGGCATCCACTACGTCGATGCGGGGGTCAGCGGCGGTGTCTGGGGGCTCGAACGGGGGTACTGCCAGATGATCGGCGGCGACAAGACGGCGGTCGATCGCCTCGATCCGATCTTCAAGGCCCTCGCCCCCGGCCGCGGCGACGTGGATCCGACCCCCGACCGACCGATCGACCGGGGCACCGCCGATCAGGGCTATCTCCACTGCGGGCCGTCGGGCGCCGGCCACTTCGTGAAGATGGTCCACAACGGGATCGAGTACGGAATCATGGCCGCGTACGCGGAGGGGTTGAACATCATCAAGAACGCGGACGTCGGCCTGCGAAAGCAGGAGGTCGACGCCGAGACCACGCCGCTTCGCGAGCCCGAGGCCTACCGGTTCAAGGTGGACGTCGCGGAAGTCGCCGAGGTCTGGAGACGCGGAAGCGTGATCGGATCATGGCTGCTCGATCTGACCGCCGCGGCCCTGGTCAAGGATGGCGAGCTTGCGGACTTCGCAGGCCGCGTCAGCGACTCCGGAGAAGGCCGCTGGACCCTCGAGGCCGCCATCGACGAGGGCGTGCCCGCGCCGATCCTCGCTGCCGCGCTCTTCAACCGCTTCGACAGTCGAGGCAACGCCGACTTCGCCAACAAGGTGATGTCCGCCCAGCGCTTCGAGTTCGGCGGACACCACGAGAAGAAGGCCTGACTCGATGACCACCACGACCTCGACGCAGCCTCCTTCCGATGCCCTCGTCTTCTTCGGGGCGACCGGCGATCTCGCGTTCAAGCAGATCTTCCCCAGCCTGCAGGCTCTCGCGAAGCACGGACATCTCGAGATCCCCGTCATCGGCGTGGCCAAGGACGACTGGAGTCTCGACCAGTTGCGGGACCGGGCCCGCGAGAGCCTCGAGGCCCACGGCGGCGTCGAGGAGGAGGCCTTCAACGCTCTCGCGAGCCGCCTCAAGTACGTGGGGGGCGACTATGCCGACCCCGCGACCTTCAAGCGATTGAAGGAGGCGCTCGGCGGCGCCAAGCGACCGCTCCACTACCTCGCGATCCCGCCGGCCCTGTTCGGAACCGTCGCCGACCAGCTGAAGGCGTCCGGATGCGCCGACGACGCGCGGGTCGTCGTCGAGAAGCCGTTCGGACGCGACTCCGAGTCGGCGAGGGCACTCAACGCGACGCTGCACGCGGCCTTCCCGGAGTCGTCGATCTTCCGGATCGACCACTTCCTCGGGAAGGAGCCGGTCCAGAACATCCTGTACTTCCGGTTCGCCAACACCTTTCTCGAGCCGCTCTGGAACCGCCACTACATCGACCACGTGCAGATCACCATGGCCGAGGACTTCGGCGTGCAGGGTCGAGGCGTGTTCTACGACGCGACAGGCTGCATTCGCGATGTGATCCAGAACCACCTGCTGCAGGTCGTGGCGTGCCTGGCCATGGAGGCCCCGCACTGGGAGGACGAGGAGTCGGTCCGCGACATGAAGGTCTCGCTCCTGAAGAGCATCCAGCCGCTCACCACCACCAACGTCGCCCGGGGCCAGTTCAACGGCTACCACGACGAACCCGGAGTCAAGCCGGGCTCGACCGTCGAGACCTACGCGGCGGTGAAGCTCGCGATCTCCGACTGGCGCTGGGACGGGGTCCCGTGGTACATCCGGGCCGGCAAGCGGATGCCCACCGACGCGACGGAGATCCGCGTGCAGTTCCGCCGTCCGCCCGCGGTGGTCTTTCCGGAGAGCCAGCATCCTCCGGCGAACTTCCTGCGGGTCCAGATCAAGCCTCGCATCGAAGTCGATCTCGGCGTGCGAACCAAGCGCCCCGGCATCGAGATGCTGGGGCGCGACGCGTCGCTCTCGGCGGTGAACACCGATCCGGACCGCATGACGGCGTACGAGCGATTGCTCGGAGACGCGTTGCGGGGCGATGCCACCCTCTTCTCGCGGTACGACGAGGTCGACGCGGAGTGGCGGATCGTCGACGGCGTGCTGGGCGACGCCACCCCCTGCTATCGCTACGAGCCCGGCACTTGGGGCCCCGAACAGTGCAATCAGGTGGTGATGCCGGAGGAGGGCTGGCACCATCCGCTGATCACGTCCTGACGGATGCGGCCGGCCCGCGCCGGCGCTCCGTACGGCCTGCGGAGAGAAGTCCGCCCGCGGTCGCCCTCGCGATCATGGACCCGGCGGGACTCGAACCCGCACGCCCTCGCGGGCTGGGGATTTTAAGTCCCCTGCGTCTGCCATTTCGCCACGGGTCCGGCGCGAGTATACGGACGGGAGGGCCTCGAACCCGACGCATCGAATCGCCGCCGCCGGCGAAGACGATCCGACGGCGTGCGTAGGATTCCCGCGATCGCCCGTCGCCCCCCAGGTTCGAGGAAGGTCCTCCGATGCCCACTCCGCTCTCCACACTCGCCCTGCCCGCCGCGGCACTCGCCGCCTCGATCGTCGCCGTCGCGACGATCGCAGCAACCCGCAACGACGATCCCCCGACCACCGAGCATCCCATGAGCACGTCTGCGTCGATTCCGGCAACCCGCTACTCCGAGACCGGCCACGACATCACCCGCCTCGCCGACGAAGAGGTCGCCGAACTTGCCAGGCTTCTCGATCCCGAGCAGTACCGGATCACCCAGAAGTCCGGCACCGAGGCGCCCTTCTGCGGGACGCTTCTCGACAACAAGAAGGACGGCCTCTACTGCTGCGTCGTCTGCACGCTGCCGCTCTTCGACTCGAGCCACAAGTTCGTCTCCGGCACCGGCTGGCCGAGCTTCTTCCGGGAAGTCGACCCGGACCACGTCGCCCGGATCGAGGATCGAAGCCACGGCATGGTCCGCATCGAGATCGAGTGCGTCCGCTGCGGCGCCCACCTCGGCCACGTGTTCGACGACGGTCCCAGGCCCACCGGCGAACGACACTGCCTGAACTCGGCCTCGCTGGTCTTCCACGAGCGTGGCGGCGAGTTGCCCGAACGGGCTCGTCCCGTCGCGACCGAGTCCGCCTACTTCGCCGCGGGCTGCTTCTGGGGCGTCGAGCACGGCTACAGCCAGTTGCCGGGCGTCCTCGACGTCGCCAGCGGCTACCAGAACGGCCGCACGGAGAAGCCCACCTACAAGGAGGTCTGCGCGGGCACCACCGACCACGCCGAGAGCGTCAAGGTCGTCTTCGACCCGAAGCGCATCTCCTACGAGGATCTCGCGAAGTTCTTCTTCCTGATCCACGACCCCACGACCCTGAACCGGCAAGGCCCCGACATCGGCACCCAGTATCGATCCGGGATCTACACCACCAGCGACGAACAGCTTGCGACCGCCAAGCGAGTCCGCGACGACTTCGCCAAGAGCGGGCGATTCGGATCGCGTTCGATCGTGACCGAGATCGAGCCGGCGGAGACCTTCTGGCCCGCCGAGGACTACCACCAGGACTACATCGTGAAGACCGGCCGGGCGTGCCACGTGAACGTACCGGCGGCGCTGAAGGCGATGGGACTGTCGCGCTGAGCCGGTCGGAGCAGAGTCGCATGCCGCTCGATCCGGTGGGCCCGGACCGAGGCGATCGAGGCCCCGGAGGAGCGCCAAGCAAGCGGCGACAGCACCTCGCATGGTCGAACGCTCGACGGCCCGATCGCGGCCCTGCCGTTCGTCCTCCGGCCCGTCCGGTGGCTCGTCCTGCGGCTCGCACCCTCATTCATCCTGCAACTGGTCCTGCGACTGGTCCTGCGGCCCGGCTGGCCACAAGTCTCCTCGTCGGCCTCGCAGTCGGTTTCGCAGTCGGTCTCACTCCAGCGATCGGCTGCTCCGCGACGCCGTCACCGACGGCCAGCGCCACTCCCAGTGCCCGCGAGGCCTCGGCCTCGCGACGATCTCCGCAGTCTGGAGATGACCTCGCCCTCGAGCGGCACACCTTCGTGCGGATGGCGATGGGCGGCGAATGCCGGATCGTGCTCTACGCCCCGGATCGCGAGACCGCTCGAGGCGCCGCCATCGCCGCCTTCGATCGAGTCGAGTCCGTCGAGCAGGCGCTCTCGGACTGGCGAGCCGACAGCGAGGTGCGACAGGTCGAACGGGCCCTGACCGAGCGTCCCGGCGAACCGGTCGAGATCTCCGCCACTCTTGGCGAGGCGATCGATCGCTCGATCGTCGTCGCGGAGGCGAGCGACGGCGCGTTCGATCCGACGGTGGCCCCGCTGGTCGAACTCTGGCGGGCCACGCAGCGCTCGGGCGTGCTTCCGGCGGACTCGGTCGTCGAGGCCGCACGCACGAAGGTCGGCTGGTCGAGAATCCAACGTTCGCCCGGATCGGCGGACGCCTCGAGACCGACGCTCGCCGCCCCGGCCGGCACGCGGTTCGACTTCGGCGGCATCGGCAAGGGGTTCGGCGCCGACGAGGCCTTGGAGGTGCTGCGAGAGCGCGGAATGTCCGCGGCGCTCGTTGAACTCGGCGGCGACTTCGCGGTGGGTGCGGCGCCGCCCGGCAAGGCCGGCTGGACGCTCGCGATCGCGACCGGGCTCGGCGACGAACGGATCGTCCTGACGCTCGAATCCTGCGGGGTCGCGACGAGCGGCGATCTCGAGCGATTCGTCGAAGTAGGCGGCGTGCGCTACAGCCACATCGTGGAACCAGCGACCGGGCTCGGCCTCACGACGCCGATTGCGGTCACGGTCGTGGCACCAGACGCCGCGCTCGCCGACGGGCTCGCGTCTGCGATCAGCGTCGCGGCCACGAGGGACGGCGCCGATCTCGCCGCGCTGCTCGAGCAGTTCGGGGCGGCGGCCCGAGTGGTGGTCGGCACGACGCCAGGCGATGTGGATTCGTCGTCACGCATC
>JAFMML010000085.1 GCA_017859745.1 Planctomycetota bacterium | reverse complement strand
AACGAGGACAACCAGTACGCGATCCGGACTCAGCTCCAGCTGAGCTTCTGATCTCCGTCATCCACCCGACGATCGCTCCGCACGCGGAGCTTCGACGGCTCAACCGGTCGGCCCCCTCAGGGCCGGCCGGTTTTCTTGCGCGGAGTCGGGTCCGAACGACTCGACGCCGGGCCAAAGGGACGGCGGTACGCTGCGGGACATGTCCGCGGCGCCTTCGCATTCGCTGGTCTGGTTCGTCTGGCCTCTTCGGGATCGCCCAGGGGCGGGACTCTGCCTGCTCGCCGCGGTCCTCGGCCTCGCCATGCTTGCGGGCTTGCTCGGCGGCGATCCGTCGTGGGGCCTGCTGGCTGCGTTTCTCGTGCTGGCATGGCTGCACGACTTCATGCTGCCGACCCGGTTCGAGGTGAGCGGGGACGGCGTCGTTGCTCGGGGTGGGCTCTTCACCAGACGTGTGTCCTGGAGGGACGCGAGTCGCCTCGTGGTCGACGAACGGGGTGGTTGGATCGGGCGAGCTCGCGGGCGTCGCTGGCGTCGGCGGGGAGTCACCTTGTTCTGGCGTGGAGATCGCGACCTTCCGTCGAGGTTGCTCGAGTTGACGGCCTCCGTCGCGCCGTCGATCGAACGTCGGGATCTGCGGGAGTCATCTTCCGGGGAATCCCGGTCGGTCGGGGTGAGCTCATGAAGCGCCTGCGCGACCTGTTCGCGCACGCGTTCCACGTCGATCCGCCCGGCCCTGCCGAGCCGACCGACATCGAGCGGCCGATCATCGAGCGACTCTGTCGGGAAGTCGTCCGACGTCGCATGACCACCCCGGCGCTGCTGGCCCTCGAGTGCAGTCGGCCCATGAACTACCTCGGTGGTCAGGCGATGCACTTCTTCCAGCCGATGGCGTCCGTGCTGGTGAACCCCGCCCAGTGGGACGCCTTTGCAGCCTTTCTCGAGCAACGGGGGTCGATCGAGTACCTCGCCCGGCGTCTCGAGGAACTCGAGTCCGAACACGTGTCGGCCGCCGGGGGCGCCGACGATCCCGGCGGAATGCCCGCTGGGAACGGGTCCGCGGTGGACAAGGCGGTGCAAGAGCCGGCGGTCCATGGTGTGGACGGCGTGGTGGACTCGGCCCCGGCATCGCCGCCAGTCGATCCCAATCGCATCCTCGGCGACCGAAATCAGCTGTAGCCGGTCGGCCTGGCCTCGTTCCGCGAGTCGGGGGCATCGTTCACGAGGGCGGCAAGCGGGGCGGCGTGATGCCTCGACCGTCGTCGGATCGCCTCGGCCGCCGGTGGCTCCGCGAAGGCGGGGGCGACCAAGTCGGCAGTTCGGGCCCTCGAGCAGCCGACATTCCTCGCCGGATCGGTCAGAATGGTCACTCGTGCGACGCATCGCGCAGGTCCCCGGTCCGTGCAGATCGGTCGAACCGGCCGAGCGGAGTCGACCCGAGTCCACCCGAGTTTCCCCGAGAAGACGCGCATCCGCATGACCGCCGATTCCGACCACACCCCGCTCGACCTCTCGAAGATCTCGGTCATCCTCGCGACCGACTGCGGATCGACGACCACCAAGGCGATCATGATCGAGCGGACCCCCGAGGGATTCCGCCAGACCTATCGCGGCGAGGCTCCGACCACGGTCGAGGAACCCTTCGCGGACGTCACCGTGGGCGTCGTCAACTCGGTCTCGGAGATCGCCGAACTCTCCGGTCGAAGGCTCGTCGCCGACGACGGCACCATCATTCGCCGGTCCAGTCCCGACGATCCCGACGGGTGCGACATCTACATCTCGACGAGTTCCGCCGGCGGCGGTCTGCAGATGATGGTCGCTGGCGTCGTCAAGCAGATGACCGCCGAGAGCGCCAAGCGGGCCGCGCTGGGCGCCGGGGCGATCGTCATGGACACGATCGCGGCCAACGACAAGCGTCGGCCGCACGAGCAGATCCAGCGGATCCGCGAACTGCGTCCGGACATGGTGCTCGTCTCCGGCGGCACCGACGGCGGCAACACGACCCAGGTGGTGCAGCTCGCCGAACTGATCGCGCCGGCGAAGCCGCGGCCTCGATTCGGCGGCGAGTTCCGCCTGCCGATCATCTACGCCGGCAACAAGGACGCCCGCCCGGCGGTCGAAGCCGTCTTCGACGGTCCGGGCTTCGACCTGTCGGTCGTCGAGAACCTCCGCCCGACCATGGAGCAGGAGAACCTCGGCCCCGCGCGGGACCGCATCCACGACGTCTTCCTCGAGCACGTCATGGCCCACGCCCCGGGCTACGACAAGCTGATGACCTGGACCGACGCGCCGATCATGCCCACCCCGGGCGCCGTCGGCGACATCCTGCAGACGATCGCCCGTCGGCAGGGGATCAACGCCGTCGGCGTCGACATCGGCGGTGCGACCACCGACGTCTTCAGCGTCTTCGAGGAGAAGTTCAATCGCACCGTCAGCGCGAACCTCGGGATGAGCTATTCGATCTCGAACGTCTGCGCCGAGGCGGGCATGGACCGCATCCTGCAGTGGGTCCATCTGGACATGGACGAGCGGGAGCTGCGGAACCGGGTCAAGAACAAGATGATCCGGCCGACGACGATCCCGCAGACGCTCGAGGCGCTCGTCTTCGAGCAGGCGGTGGCCCGCGAGGCCCTGCGACTGGCCTACCAGCAGCACAAGGAGTTCGCGACGACGCTGAAGGGCGTGCAGCAGCAGCGGACCGTCGGCGACGTCTTCAGCCAGCAGACCAGCGGGCAGAGCCTCGTCGACAACATGACCCTCGATCTGCTCGTCGCCTCCGGCGGCGTGCTGAGCCACGCCCCCCGCATGGCCCAGACCGCGCTCTTGCTGATCGACGCCTTCGAGCCGGAGGGCTTCACGAGTCTCGCGAAGGACTCGATCTTCATGATGCCCCACCTCGGCGTGCTCGCGGGCGTGCACGAGCAGGCGTCGCTCGAGGTCTTCGAGCGCGACTGCCTGATCGTGCTCGGGACCTGCGTCGCGGCGAAGGGCGAGGGCAAGATCGGCAAGCCGTGCTTCAAGTACTCGATCTCGGGGGACCTGTCCGAGCAGGGAACCATGGCCGTCGGCGAACTGCGTCGATTCGACCTCGGCCCCGGGGCCACCGCGCGGGTCGAGATTCAGCCCGAGCGCGGGTTCGACTGTGGAGCCGGTCCCGGCAAGGCGATCTCGCGCGAGGTTCGCGGCGGCACCGTCGGTCTCGTGCTCGACGCCCGTGGTCGCCCGCTGATGCTTCCCGAGGAGACCTCCGAACGCCGCGCCTGCCTGAGCCGGTGGATCGAGGCGATGGATCTGTATCCTGCGTGAACGAAGGGGGGCGGAGGCCGCTGCGCCGACCCCAAGGACCGGAACACTCGATGGCCAAGGCCTACACCCCCGGACTCAAGGTGACCCCGCGGATCGCGTTCCGCTCGCGACGCCTGCTGCCCATCGCCGGCAAGGTGCTCGTCGCGAAGGGCGACCGCGTGACCGGGGACCAGATCGTCGCCGAGACGTTCATGGAGGGCGACGTCACGCCCTTCAACGTCGCCAGCAAGCTCGCCTGCACGCCCGCCGAGGTGCCGACGCTGCTCTCCAAGAAGGAGGGTGAACGCGTCGAGCAGGACGAGGTCATCGGGCAGAGCAAGGGCATCTTCGGCTTCTTCAAGAGCGAGTGCCGGGCCCCCGTGGCCGGCACGCTCGAGACGGTCTCGGCGACGACGGGACAGGTCCTCATTCGCGGCGAGCCGATTCCGGTCAGGGTCAAGGCCTACATCGACGGCGTCGTCGGCGAGGTGATCGAGAACGAAGGCTGCGTGGTCGAGGCCGACTCGGCACTGGTCCAGGGCATCTTCGGGATCGGCGGCGAGACCGCGGGCCCGCTCGCGATGGCCTGCAAGGATCCCGCCGAGGAGCTGCACGAGGACCTGATCACGGCCGAGCACAAGGGTCGCATCGTGGTCGGCGGCGCCCGCGTCACCGTTGCGGCGTTGCGGCGGGCCAAGGAGGTCGGCGCCGCGGCGGTCGTCTCCGGCGGCATCGACGACAGCGACCTCAAGGAGCTGCTCGGCTACGACCTCGGGGTGGCCATCACCGGGTCCGAGCAGATCGGCCTGACCGTGGTCATCACCGAGGGCTTCGGCGACATCGCCATGGCGACGCGGACGTTCGAACTGCTCGCAGGCAAGCGGGGTTCGAACGCCAGCGTCAACGGCGCCACCCAGATCCGGGCGGGGGTGATGCGCCCGGAGATCGTGGTGCCGCTCGCCGACGGCGACGGCGTGGTGGCCTCGAAGGCGAGCGAAGGCGTGCTCGAGATCGGCAGCCTGGTCCGGATCATCCGCGACCCGCACTTCGGGGTGATCGGAGAGGTGGCGGCGCTGCCCGCCGAGCCCGCGGTGCTCGGTTCGGGATCGAAGTCGCGCGTGCTCGAGGTGAAGCTCGCCGACGGCGAGCAGGTCACGGTGCCGCGGGCGAACGTGGAGTTGATCGAAGGGTGAGCGCGCATCCACCACACGCCGACCCGATCGTCGAGTCGGCCGCGAGCGAGGAGCGATCATGAACGGATCCACGGGATCTCTTCGGCACCGGATGGCGACGTCGCTCTGCGGCCTCGCGGTCGTGGTGTCCGCCGGAACGGCTCTGGCGGCGCCGCCCGCGCCCACCGATGTCCGTGCCGCCGACGTCGGATTCGACGCGGGCAGCCGCATCCGCGTCGAGTGGAACGCCGTCGCCGACTCGAATCTCGCCGGCTACTCCGTCTTCAGAAGCCTGACGCCCGGCGAGATCGCCGCCGCCGATCGCGACTCCCGCGTGGCCTTCGCGACCGCGGCGTCCGAAGCCGCCCGCAAGGCTCGTGCCGCCGAACTCGTCGCCGAAGGCGTCGCCCCCGAGGATGCCGACCGGCAGGCCGAACAGGCGGCCGTCGAGGCGGGGGCCGCGGCGAGTCGGGAGTGGCGACCCGAGACCGCCGAGGGCGAGATCCGCTGGACGCTTGCAGGCGTCGCCGATCCGGTGGACACCACCTTCGACGTGGACAAGCTCGAGGACGCCGAGGCGTACTCCTTCGGCGTGCAGGCGTTCGACCGGGACGGTGCGAAGAGCCCGATCGCCGCCACCACCGCACCGGCGAGTTCCGAGGCGAGCGCGTTCGACGCGAAGCGCCTGCCGCTGTTCCTGATGCTCGCGCTCCTCTGCGGCACGGTGCTGCTCTTCATCTCGATCGCCCGTCGTGGCAAGCCGCTGAAGATCCGCACCATCGCCGGTCTCGCTGCGGTGGAGGAGGCCGTGGGCCGCGCGACCGAGATGGGCCGCTCGGTCCTCTACATCAACGGCATCCAGGACATGGACGACCTGCAGACGGTCGCAGGCGTCAACATCCTCGGCCGCGTCGCGAAGATCGCCGCCGAGTACGACGCCCGCGTCGAGGTCCCGACGAGCCGCTCGCTGGTGATGACCGCGGCGCGGGAGACCGTGCAGGGCTCCTACCTCTCGGCGGGACGCAGCGACAACTACAACCCCGACCTCATCTACTACGTCACCGACGAGCAGTTCGGCTTCGTCGCCTACGTCAGCGGCATGATGGTCCGCGAGAAGCCCGCCGCCTGCTTCTACATGGGCGCGTTCTTCGCCGAGAGCCTGATCCTCGCGGAGACCGGCAACTCGATCGGCGCGATCCAGATCGCCGGCACCGCGATGCCGAGCCAGCTGCCGTTCTTCGTCGCCGCCTGCGACTACACCCTGATCGGCGAGGAGTTCTTCGCCGCCAGCGCGTACCTGTCCGGACAGCCCGACCAGTTGGGCAGCCTGAAGGGGCAGGACATGGGCAAGCTGCTCGTCGGAGCCATCCTCCTGATCGGCGTGGCCATGGCGACGGTCGCGGCGGTCACCAATTCCGAGACGATCTCCGCGGGCGTCTCGTTCCTCAAGAACACGCTCCTCGGAACCTGAGGCCACCCGAATGAGACGAACCGTACCGCTTTGGATCACCGCGATCGCCGGCGTGGCGCTGGTGATCTCGGCGTTCCTCCCGGCGACGCGAGGGTGGGGCGAGGACGTCGCCACCTGGTTCAGCATCCTCGCCGCGGTCGCCTTCGTGCTGGGCGGCGGCAATCTGCTGAAGGTCCATCTTCGCAAGATCTCCGACCGCCAGTCCGGCTGGGGCTACTCCTCGATCGTGCTGGCGTGCTTCTTCGCGACGCTGTGGGTCGGTCTGTTCAAGGTCGGCGTGCATCCCAACCCCAAGTACCCCGACGTCGCCTACAGCGGCCAGACCCAGGGCATCGGAAGTCCCTTCTGGTGGCTCTACGAGTACGCGTTCAAGCCGCTGACCTCGACGATGTTCGCGATGCTCGCGTTCTACGTCGCCAGCGCGGCGTTCCGGGCGTTTCGGGCGAAGAACGTCGAGGCGGTGCTGCTGCTCGGCACCGCGTTCATCATCCTGCTCGGGCGGACCTTCGCCGGCGTGGTGCTGACCGGCTGGATCCCCGCCGACGGCGCCTTCGCGGGCCTCCGACTCGAGAACCTCTCCGTCTACGTGATGCAGGTCTTCAACACCGCCGGCAACCGCGCGATCATCATCGGCATCGCGTTGGGCATCGCCTCGACCAGCCTGAAGATCCTGCTCGGCATCGACCGCTCCTACCTCGGATCTGGAGACTGACCGATGTTGAAGGCCCTCCAGAATCTCGACCGTCGCTGGATCTTCCTGTTGATGGGTCTCGCTGTCGGCGTGCCGATCCTCGTGATCGGCATCACCGGCCGCACCTTCCCCGAGACGCCCACGCCGCTGGCCCAGTCGGTCTTCGACGCGGTCAACGAACTCGACGCCGGCGACAAGGTGCTGTTGAGCTTCGACTACGACCCGGCCAGCGAGGGCGAGCTCGCGCCGATGGCGACCGCGTTCGTCCGGCACTGCGCGCAGCGGAAGCTGAAGATGTACTTCATGGCCCTGTGGCCGGTGGGGCCGCGGATGGTGCAGCAGAACATCCGCCGCGTCATCGAGCAGGACTACCCGGATCTGGTCTACGGCGAGGACTACGTCGATCTCGGCTTCAAGGCCGGCAACGAAGCGGTCATCAAGGTGATCGTCACCGACCTGCGGCAGTACTTCACCACCGACAGCAAGGGGACGCCCGTCGAGGAGATCCCCATGATGCGGGAGGTCCGCAGCGTGCAGGACATGGACCTGCTGGTCAACGTGAGCGCGGGCTATCCCGGCAGCAAGGAGTGGGTGCTGTACGCCTCGACGCCGTTCGGTCGTTCCGCATCGAATCCCGAAGGCTTCCAGACCGTCGCCGGTTGCACGGGCGTGCAGGCCCCGCTGATGTATCCCTACATCCCCAAGCAGCTCGCGGGCCTGCTCGGGGCGATCAAGGGCGCCGCCGAGTACGAGTTCCTCGTCAACGAGTGGGTGCGCGAGCAGAGGATCGCCGAGGCGCTGGTCGCCGGCGGCATGGCCGAGGCCGAGGCCGCCGATCTCGCAACGACCTTCGCGAAGAGCCCCGGCGCCGCCGAGGAGTGGACGGTCTCGGGTGCCGCGGCCTCGATGAGTCCGGAGGCGAAGTCCGACCTGATCCGTGTGGCGGACGCTCCGATTCCCGGCAAGTACCTCGAGGGGCAGCGCCGCATGGGGCCGCAGCTCGTGGCCCACCTGCTGATGGTGCTCTTGATCATCGTCGGCAATGTGATCTTCTTCATGAGTCGCAAGCGCGGAGGTGCCCGATGAACGCCCGCGTTCTCGCATGGACGGTGATCCTCCTGATCGCGACGGCCCTGCTGGTCTGGCGGGCCTCGACGGGTCTCGGCATGGCGAAGGTCTACGTCGAGGCGGAGGAGGTCTCCTTCGTCGAGGTGACGGTGCCGCCGCCGCCGGGTGCCGCGGCCGACGAGACCTCGAAGACCCTGTGGCTTCCCGCCGACAGCACCGAAGTGCGGCGCTACGCGACCCCCGCGCAGCGCGACGCGGCGATCTCCTGGACCGAACTGCAGCAGGTGCCGCCGAAGGCCTACTTCGAGGCCCAGGCCGCGGACCCCAACCAGACGGCGATCGTCCTGAGCTGGCCGCGCACCATCGGCATCTGGATCGCGGCGATCTTCACGCTGTCGATCTTCTCGTTCCTCTATCGGGACAACCCGTTCTATCGCGTCGCCGAGGCGGTCGTCGTCGGCGTGAGCGCCGGCTACTGGATGGTGGTGGGCTTCTGGGACGTCATCATCCCGAACCTTCTCGGCAAGCTGATGCCGGAGTTCGTGAAGGCGAACTTCCTGCCGGGTCTCAACGCGACCGGCGTCGAATGGGCGTATCTCGTTCCGCTGGTCTTCGGCATCATGCTCGTCTGGCGTCTGATGCCCAAGGGCGGCTGGATAAGCCTGTGGCCGCTGGCGTTCATCGTCGGCACCACGGCAGGACTTCGCATGGTCGGCTACATCGAGGGCGACTTCCTGAGCCAGGTCTCCTCGAGCGTGATTCCCGTGATCAACCCGATCGAGGCGCCCGGCGGCGGCACCGACGTCATGGCGACGATCTGGGCGAGTCTGCGCAACGTGCTGCTGCTGGCGGGCATCCTCGCGTGCCTGACGTACTTCTTCTTCAGCGTCGAGCACAAGGGCGGTGTCGGCAAGATCGCGCGGGTGGGCATCTGGTATCTGATGATCACCTTCGGCGCGGCGTTCGGCTTCACGGTCATGGGCCGCATCGCCCTGCTGGCGGCACGCCTCGAGTTTCTCTTCAACGACTGGCTGTGGCTGATCGACCCGACCGACCAGCGCGGGGTCGCCAGCGCGGCGGCGATGCTGGTCTGACGGTCTGACGGTCCGACGAGTCTGACGGGTCTGACGTGTCCGACTTGTCCGACGTGTCCGACAGGTCTGACATGTCCGACGGAGTCTGACGTGTCCGACGGTCCGACAGGTCCGACAGAGTCCGACAGGTCTGACGTGTCCGACGAGTCC
>JAFMML010000084.1 GCA_017859745.1 Planctomycetota bacterium | reverse complement strand
CGGCGTCGGTTCGGCGTCGAGGAGATCGCGTCCCATGAGAACACCTCTCGCGCACCGGCGCCCGCTGGCCGCGGTCGTCCTGCTTGGCGCCGTCTTCGGGTCGGCCCACGCCCGTCAGGACGACTATTCGCAACAGGTCGTCGAGGCCTCGAACCAGCGGTTCATCGAGCAGCCGCCGGAGGTGTTCGAGTCGCTCCGTGTGATCGGAGCTGCGGATCTCCAGACGATCGTCGTCGAGGACGGCTCCGGCGGCACCCGATCGGTCGAGGTCGTGCGGCTCTCGACCCTGACGAGCTTTCTCACGCCCTACGAGAACGCCGAGCCGTTCGACCCGTTCACGGTGGACTCGCAGGGCTACTGGCGATCGAACATCTGGACGTGCGTCGCCGGCGACATCGCCGCATACCACTTTCGCAACGGCCTTCCGCTCGACGACGAGGCGGCCATCACCAGCGGCGTCCTGCAGTCTCTTGGGATGCAGGTCGGCTCGGGGTTCATGGTGCTCACCTTCTACGTGGAGCCGCGCTTCGTCACGCGCCCGTCGTTCGCGCCGGCGATCGATCAGGCGGTGATGCCGACGTGGAACGGCAAGTCCTACGAGGTCACCTACTCGCCGGGTGCGCCTGCCGGCGAGTTCAAGGGCTTTGCGCCGACGGTGCTCGAGAACGGCCAGTGGCAGCGACCCTTCACGATGTTCGACGGACCTCGGGAGTTCCCGTCGTTCCTCGACGCGTGGAGCACCATGAGCTACGAACTCGACGCCGATCGCGCCTTTCCCTACACGGGGCTCGGTTGGACGTGGAACTGGAGCGACGACGCCGGCCTTCAGGGATTCGCGATCAGCGAGTTCCTCGTCAGCGGCGACGCGACCTTCTGGTTCGACGACCTCGTTTCGCCCCGGCAGGCCCTGGAGAACGCGGCGGTCGCGTTCGGGGACCTGAACTTCGACGGAGTGGTCTCCGGACGTGATCTGACGATCCTGCTCTCGCTCTGGGGCGAGGTCGATCCGTCGCGGGGAGATCTCGACCACGACGGCACGATCGATCAGGACGACGTCTCGATCATGCTTCAGCGATGGGGGGCGCTGGCGGACCAGTTCTGACCACGGCGCCGCCGGACGATCGAATCGGTCAGGCGATCCAGTCCCGAATCACGTGGCCGTGCACGTCGGTGAGGCGCATGTCGCGGCCGCCGAATCGGTGGACGAGGCGCTTGTGGTCGACGCCGAGCAGGTGCAGCATCGTCGCGTGGAGATCGTGGATCTCGACCGGACGATCGACCGCCTTGTATCCGTACTCGTCGGTCGCGCCGTAGATCGTTCCGCCGCGCACGCCGCCACCGGCCATCCAGATCGAGAATCCGAAGGGGTTGTGGTCGCGACCGTCGCTTCCTTGGGCGAACGGGGTGCGTCCGAACTCGCCCGCCCACACCACCAGCGTCTCGTCGAGCAGACCGCGGCGTCTCAGGTCGGTCAGCAGCGCCGCGATCGGCTGGTCCACGGCGCGGGCGTTCTGCTCGTGGCCCTTGATCAGGCCGTTGTGCTGGTCCCACCGATCGTTGCCGGTTCCCGGGCAGGTCAATTCGATGAATCGGACGCCCCGCTCGACGAGTCGCCGCGCCAGCAGGCACTGCCGGGCGTAGGTCGCGGTGGGTACGTAGGTCGAGTCGACGCCATACAAGGCGAGCGTCTCGGGCGTCTCGCCGGACAGATCCATCAGTTCGGGAACCGAGGTCTGCATGCCGTAGGCGAGTTCCCAGTTGCGGATGGCGCTTTCGACGGCGTCGTCGCGACCGACGGCCTCCGCGAACTCCTCGTCGAGCGACGCCAGCAGGCCGCGCTTGCGTCTCTGCGCTCCGGCGTCGGTCTCGCGGGATCCGACATTGGCGATGCCGTCGCCGTGCGGCAGCAGGATCGAGCCCTGGGTCGAGGCGGGAAGGAAGCCGCTGCCGAAGCACTCCATGCCCCCCGGCGGGATCAGCCCGCCGTTGACCACCATGAACGCCGGAAGATCCTGCGAGGCGCTGCCGAGTCCGTAGGAGGTCCATGCGCCCATGCTCGGCCGCCCTGCGAGACCCGCTCCCGTGTGCAGGAAGTAGTTGGCGTTGGTGTGCTCGCTGAAGCGACTGGTCATCGATCGAACCACCAGCAGCTCGTCGGCGAGTTGGCGCACGTGCGGGAACAGGTCGCTGACCGGCGTGCCGCAGGATCCCCCCGGCGCGAACGCCCAAGGCCCTCCGAAGGTGTTGCCGTTGTTGTTGAACTGCGTTCGCTCCACCTGCATGGCGAAGGGTTCGCCGTGTTCGGCCGACAGGCGGGGCTTCGGATCGAACGTGTCCATCTGGGACGGACCACCATCCATGTAGAGGAAGATCACGTTGCGGGCCCGCGCGGGATGGTGGGGAATGCCCGAGCGAACGTCGCCGACCGAGTCCGATCCGCCGAACGCGCGATCGCCGATCAGGGCGCTGGCGGCGACCGCGCCGAATCCCGAAAGGCACGACGACAGCATCTCGCGGCGGGAGACGCCGAGCGGTCGAAACCGGCCGCAATGCCCGCGGCCCGGGGTCGAGGATCCGGTCGTCATCGCAGGAAGAGGAACTCCTTGCCGTTGAGAAGGACGTGGGCGAGTTCGCCCCACGCTGCGGAGTCCGAACCGCCGGCCTGCGAGGCGGACTCGATGAACGCGGTGCAGCGATCGATCTCCGAACGGGACGGCGTGCGACCGTAGGCCTCCTCGAACATCCTTGCGATGCGAGCGTTCGTCGAACCCGGCATCTGCGCGATGCGCTCGCCCCATGCCGCGGAGAGCTCGTGCACCAGCGGCGAGTTCAACATCGCCAGCCCCTGCGAGGGCACGTTGGATCCGGTACGCCGCCCCACGGTCGTCGTCGGAACGGGCAGATCGAACGCCTGCAGGAACGGATCTGGAAAGTTGCGGCGCACCTCGAGGTAGACGCTGCGGCGACCGTGTCCGTCGATCGGGCCGCTGGCTCCCGGCCGGCCGCGCCCGGTCATGAACTCGGTCAGATGGATCGGCACGCTCGGGCCTCCGAGGTGCGGATCGAATCGCCCCGCGAGCATCACCATGGAGTCCCGGATCGACTCCGCATCGAGGCGCCGGAGATTCGCCCGATGGGGGAGCGTGTTCAGCGGGTCGATCGACGCCGCACGAGGATCGCCCTCGATCGACATGGCGAAGGTGCTGGACAGGACGATGTCGCGGACGAGGTTCTTGACGCTCCAGTCTTGGCGAAGACGATCGGCCAGGTGATCGAGAAGCGGGGGGTTCGCCGGCGGCGATCCCAGCGCGCCGAAGTCGTCGACGGTCGGCACGAGCCCGCGCCCGAACAGGTGGTGCCAGATGCGGTTCGCCATGACCCGGGAGGTCAGCGGATGCTCGGGCGAGACGAGCCGCTGCGCCAGAGCGAGACGATCGCCGGGCGGCGCCACGGCGCCGTCGAGGCTCTCGATGTGTCCGGGCGAGACCGCGTCGCCTCGAGCATGGGGATCGCCTCGCAACCGCACATGCTCGGTCCACGAGGTGCCCGGCTCGATCGCCAGGACCGACACCGGCGCCGGGACGTCGATCGACGTCTCCCCGAGGGCGTCGACCGCGGCCCCCGTCAGCGCCGCCACCGTCGATTCCGGGGCATCCTGCTGCGGCGGCGTCGGATCGTCGCTCGCGAGCATCCAGTCGACCTCGATGAAGCCCGGCCCCGGGTCCTTCCACTCGACGTGCATTCGACGGCCGAGGTACCGGCCGAGGTCGTGGGTGACCACGGCGAATTCGTCGGGCGAGTCGATGTTCCTTATGAATCCCTCGAAGAGCAGGGCGTTGCGCTCGTCGAGGTGGTAGCCATCGACGATCACGCGAAGCGATCCTCGACCTCGCACCCGCTGGTGGAGGTAGCGACGGTCGATCGCCTGCGAAGGCGATCGCAGCGTGCCCGCGAAGGGTTCACCCGCCGCGCGACTCGTCGCCACCGTCGGCGGCGACATCGCCACGCCGCCGTCGCGCCGCTCGAGGCGGGGCCGCTCGTCGGAACCGCGGGCGAACGCCTGGCCGGTCGCGCGATAGCCGATCGGCATCGGTTCGACGAAGTCTTCGAACGTGTCCGGATCGTCGCCTTCGCGGTTCGGGGCGGGATCGCCGTCGGCCGCCGCCGTCAGCACGGCGCGGGCGATGATCGAGTCCTCGACGACGCGCCGGTCCGAAAGCGCCTTCATGCGAGCCGCCTCGATGACGCCGCCCGGGTCCATCTCGACGACGGCGCGCCGGGACTGCTTGAGGTGTGCGGACAGCCCGTAGTAGTCGGCCTGGCTGATCGCGTCGAACTTGTGGTCGTGGCAGCGGGCGCATGCGGTGGTGAGGCCCATGAACGCCTTGCCGAGCACGTCGATCTGGTTGTCGATGCGTTCGGCTTCGTCGAGAGCCACGTCCACCGGTGCGTGGGTGCCCTGGCTCAGCCACCAGAATCCCGTCAGCGTGCGGCTCTCGTCGAGTCCGGAGACCGGATCGATTCTCGGCTCGTCCACGAGGTCGCCCGCGAGATGTTCGATGACGAAGCGGTCGTAGGGCACATCCGCGTTGAACGCGCGGATCACCGCGTCGCGGTACCGCCAGGCGTGGGGTATGGCGTAGTCGAATTCGTGTCCGTACGTCTCGGCGTAGCGCACCAGATCGAGCCAGTGCCGGCCCCAGCGCTCGCCGAAGGCCGGCGACGCGAGCAGCCGATCGACCTCGTTGGCGAAGGCCTGCGGCGAGGGATCTCGCTCGAACCGATCGAGAGCCCCGGGCGACGGAGGCAGGCCCACGATCGCGTAGGACGTGCGACGGAGCAGGGTGCGAGGGTCCGCGGGCGGCGCCGGCTCGAGTCCGGCCTCCTCGAGCGACGCCAGCACGAACCGGTCCAACGGATCGCGAACCCACGCCTCGTCCTCGACCGTGGGCGGCGCCGGTGCCTCGATCGGGCGCCAGCTCCACGCCTCGTTGTAGGTGGCGCCCTCCTCGATCCACCGCTCGATCAGCGCGATCTCGGCCTCGGGAACCGGCTGCCCCTCCGAAGGCATGCGCAACTCCGGATCGTCGGAGCGCATCCGGAAGATCATCTCGCTGGCGTGGGGGTCTCCCGCAGCGATTGCGACGATGCCGTCGCCTCGATCCCGAAAGGCGTCGTGCGGATCGTCCAGACGCAGGTCCGCCTCGCGAGAGGAGGCATCTGGACCGTGGCAGGTGAAGCAGCGAGCCGCGAGAATCGGTCGGATGTCGCGGCCGTAGTCGACGGGCGGAGCTGCCGACGCCGGCCAGCAGACGCCGGACACGGCGGCGCCGGTGGCGGCGAAGACGAGTCGTCGAAGGGGTCGGGGACTCGCGCGTGTCCGCGTCACATCGACAGTGTCGCCCCCAACGAGGGTCGGGGCAAGCGTTCTCCACGGGATCGCTCGAGGACCCGGGCGTGCCGGTGGCCGAGGCCCCTGCGGCCGCGAACTACTCCCACGTGGCGAGCAGGATGGTGAGATCGGCGCCATCGACGCCGCCGTCGCCGTCGAGATCGGCGGGGCAGGGTGCCTTCTTCGCGCAATCGCCCCAGGCCGAGAGCAGGATCGTGAGATCGGCGCCGTCGACGGTCCCGTTGCCGTCGAGGTCGGGGCTCGGTTCGCCGCCGTTGCGGGCGATCGTGATGTTGTCGAGACGCAGGTCGAAGTCGGTGAAGCCGAAGAAGAACCCCGGCTGCAGCGTGGTGAAGACCGCGACGTCGACGCCCGAAAGCACCTCGGCGAACGTCACGTTCGGAGGCAGGATCGGTTCGAAGGTGTCGGGAT
Source organism: Planctomycetota bacterium (assembly GCA_017859745.1). Taxonomy (GTDB): domain Bacteria; phylum Planctomycetota; class Phycisphaerae; order Phycisphaerales; family SM1A02; genus VGXO01. The sequence goes on along the minus strand of JAFMML010000084.1, from coordinate 3,206 downwards.
CCTCGGCACCGGTGCCGCCCCATCCCGACGGCAAGGTCTCGCTCGAAGGATCGAAGGCGACCGAGTAGGTCTGCCAACTTCCATTCGCTGCGGCGGAGATGTTCGCGAACAGATACCAGACGCTGGTGTAGGGATAGCCACCGGAGGCGGTGTCGAAGTCCCGCAGTTCGACCAGCCACGGCCGGCTCACCGCCTGTCCGAAGAATCCGATCTCGTCGACGCGGATGTCGATCGAGATCTCGATCTCGTCCGCGGTGGTGTAGTCGCCGAGAAACGCCTCCGACGCGCCGTTGGTGAAGGAGATCCCGAAGTTGTTGAAGACCGTCCGCAGGTTCGCACCGGGATTGCCGCCGGTGGACTCGATGAACGTGCTGCCTCCCGGACCGCCGGGTCCGACCCAGCCCTCGGCCCCGTCGTCGAAGGTGACGGTGGTGACCTGACCCTGCGCGATTCCCGCGATCGCAAGAACCAACAGTGGAACAGCCGTGATCGGGATGGTGCGCCGCGCTGCTGGTCTGCGATCGGTGACATGGTGCATCGGAGCACTCCTGAGTGGATGGGTGGAGTTCGATCGGCCGCCTGTGCCGCTGGCCGGGTTCGCCCACGGCCCTCGTCCGGCGTCGGCCTCTGGAGTCGGTCCCGCCGAACGAAGTATGCCTCCGGAATCTGCGCGACACCATGGTCCGACCTGCGTTTCGACCAGGATCCTCGGAGATGGTGGCGGAGGCGCTTGGGAGAGTTCCCGCACGGCGTGCCGGGGGACCTCTTCAGTCCCCGATCGACTCGATCGACCAGCCCTCGATCCAGAGGCAGCGCCTCGGATCCGCCGGATCGACCAGAGCCCAGGTGCGGGCGCCTCGATCCAGCATGCGCCGCGCGGAGTTCGCCGCGGCGGTACCCGCCTTCGCCACCGTCGGATCCTCACGACCGTCCAGCGCGAGGTGGATGCGATGAACGGTGTCGCCGTTGACGGCGGTGTCGGTGCGTTCGACCCTCGTGATCGAACCCTCGACGACGTGACCGCGGCGAACGATTCGGATTCTCGTCCATCGATGGCGAACCACGAAGAACGTCGCGACCAGCGCCAGCACGCCGACACCCCCGAACACGGCTCCGGCGATGCGCTCGTCGCCACTCCCCGGCGCGAAGAACAGGAGCATGACGGCCATCGTCGAAAACCCCAGTCCGAGTCCCCCCACGACCAGAAGCGGAAACGTCGTGCCGCGCCAGGCCTTCATGGCGATGGGTGCGGGGATCCCGCTTCGCGGTGGTCGCTGCTCGCGGATCGAGTCGGTCATCTCCCGGGTGATCAGAGTTCGCGAAAGCAGCCGCCCGACGATCCCGCCGGCTCCGGCGATGTTCCGAGCCGCCTCCTCGGCATACGTGCCCTCGACCGCGTCGGCGGCGCGGCGAGAGACCTCGGGATCGTCGACGATCGGGCCGCAGACCGCGACGGCGTCCTCGAGCAGCAGTCGCCGTCCCTCCTCGTCGAGGCGATCGTCGCGATCTCGATCGGTGGACTGGAGACCCCCGGCGCCGCGCCATGCCAGGACTCCGCGGGCGCCGAACTTCAGATTGAGATCCGAGACCACCGTCAGCGCGTCGAGCGAAGGTCGGAGCAGGAGCGTGCGCACCGAATTCGCGTTGACGGTCATCACGGCGTAGCGCGAGGCCACCTCGGGTTCGTCGTCGAGGTCGAGGGTGGGAAGTCCCAGGACTCGACTCGCCGCGGTCAGCAGGCCGCCGCCGAAGCCCGACTTCGGCAGGATCTGGAACTCCGGCAGCGTCGCGTCGGGGCGGTGCAGCAGGACGATGGTGCGCCGGATCCGGCGGCTCGAACCGCCTCGCGAGGCCGAGCCGCTGGTGAACTCGGTCCAACTCGCGTCGGCGATCACATCGCATCCGCGATCGTGTTCTCGAACGAGCGTCCGGTCGAAGGAGACCGCCGTCTCGTCGATCAGGGCCTCGAGCTCGGCGAGGGCGGCGGGGGGAATCGGACTCGGAACGAAGTCCATCGTGTTCGACATGGGGAGTTGCACCCTCGGGAGTCGGGACTCGTGGCGGGTGAAACGCTCAACCTACTCCCATCCGATGAAGTGTGCGATCATGCCGGGCATGGCCAACGAAGAGGATCGCAACGACGTGCCCGACGCGCCTGCCGATCGCGTCGCGAACCCGAGTCTGGAGCGGCTGCGCTTCAGACTCGACGACCCGCAGAGAACCGTCTCGGGCGAAGGCATGAACGACTTCGAACGAGAGGAGATTCGCCATCGCATCCGCATGACCATGGTCCGCGCAAGCGAGCGACTGATGCCGGATGTGCATCGGGCATCTCGTCGTGCCTGCGAGCGACTGGGCATCGAGCATCCGCCGGAGGTCTTCGTGCAGGCGGAGCCGACGCCCAACGCCCACATCCTGATGGATGGCGGCGAGCCGATCGTGCTTCTGCACAGCGGTCTGTTCTCGATTCTCGAGCCGGACGAACTGTGCACGGTCATCGGGCACGAGCTCGGCCACTGGGGTCTTCGCCATCCGCCGCCGGGTCCGGAGGACGAGTCGACGGTGGTGACCGCGCTGTCGAGAGAAGCGGCGCGAGCCGCCGAGGTCTCCGCCGATCGGGTGGCGATGGTGGCGGCCGGCGACTTTCGTTCGGCGCTGCGCGTCGAGATCAAGCTCGCCTGCGGCCTGGGATCCAAGCATGTCCGTCTGGACGATCTCGATGCGTTCATGGACGAACTGGAGACCGGCCCCATCGAGTCCGACCGGCAGTGGGAGGCGTTCTCGACCCATCCGGAGATGCAGTTTCGATTCTGGGCGCAGCATCAGTTCTCGCAGACGGATCGATTTCGCTCGGTGCTCGGGCGAGCCGGGGGATTGCCCTACGTCGAGGTCGAGTCCGCGATCGAGGACCGGTTCCTCGCGCTGGGCGGCGGGCTGGCGTTCCGATGGACGGTCGACGCCTTGCACGAGGCGCTCGCGTGGATCGGCGTGCTGCTGGTCGCCGAGGACGAAGTGGTCACCGACGAGGAGCACGAGCGGCTGGTGCGGCTCGTCGGCATGGTGTGGGCCGAGGATGCCACGACCTACGCGAGGCGCCACGGGCTCGACGCGGTGCGGCGCCGGGCCAAGGAGACCCTGCAGCCGCTGAAGGCCGCGCACAAGCGAACTCGCGATCGCCTCGAGCAGTCGATCCTGAAGTTCGCGAA
>JAFMML010000035.1 GCA_017859745.1 Planctomycetota bacterium | reverse complement strand
TGATCGCCTACCGGTGGCCGGGCAACGTGCGGGAGCTGTTCAACCTGATCCACCGCATGGTGGTCTCCTGCGAGGGCGACCGGCTCGACGTCCGGGACGTGCCGCCGGAGATCCGTTCGGAGGACGAAGAGGACGGCCCCTCGGTGCGCGGCCTCGCCGGCGTCGGCCTCGACCGCATCGAGAAGGAGGCGATCCGTCAGACCCTCGCCCTCACCGGCGGCAATCGCGAGCAGGCGGCGCTGCTGCTGGGCATCGGCGAACGCACGCTCTACCGCAAGCTGAAGGAGTACGGCCTGCGCTGATGCGCCGCCGGACGATGCGGGTTCCCTGGCTGCTCCATCGATCGATCCTCGCGGACCTGCTCCGCACCACCCTGCTGACGAGCTCGGTGCTCGTGGTCGTCGTGGCGTTCGGCGCCGCGGTGCGGCCGCTCTCGCAGAACCTGCTGGGGCCGGCGGATCTTCCGAAGTTCCTGATCTACGCCAGCGTTCCGATGCTGCAGTACGCGCTGCCGGTCGCGGCGGCGTTCTCGGCGGTCACGGTCTATCACCGCATGAGCATCGATCGCGAGGTGCAGGCCATGGAGGCGGCGGGCCTGCGCCTGCGGACGATCCTCGCACCGGCGGTGCTGCTGGGGCTGGCCCTGATGGTGGGCATGATCGGGCTGGTCCACTGGGCCTCGCCGATCTTCTGGAGATCGATGCAGACGCTGTTGGCTCGCGATGCGGCGCGGATGCTCGTCGCCGCCGTCGAGGCGGGCGAGGGCCTGCAGGTCGGAAATCTGGAGATCTACGCGGACGCGGCCTATCTGAGCCCCGATCCGCCTCCGTCGGGCGCTCGCGACCGACTGATCCTGAGCGGGGTCGCGGCGCTCGAGATGGAGGGGCGACCTCAGCGACCGAGGACCGAGTTCACGGCGGAGAACGCGGTGATCGACGTGTATCCCGCCGACGCAGGTGCGGTGCTGAAGCTCGTCCTCGTCAACGCCACGGTTCAGCGCGCCGAGGAGCAGGCCGTCGCGGTCCTGCCTCAAGCCCGTCCGGAGGCGATCGATCTCGGCCGAGATCTCGGTGGCGAGCCCAAGGGCCTCACCCTGCCCGAACTGATCGATGCCCGGCGTCGCCCGGCGGCCTACCGGCCGGTGCAGGAGGCCGCGCGGCCGCTCGAGCGGTCGTTGATGCGGATCGATCGATGGCGATGCCTGCGGGAGGGCCTCGCGAGTGCCGAGGGACTCGAACTTCGATCTCCGCTCACCGGACGCAGCGTGGTCATCGGCGGAGCCCGTCTCGTCGGCGATCGCCTCGTTCCGTCGCGGCGCGACGGCGCCGTTCGCCTCGAGGAGCGAGCCGACGGCGTCGAACGTCGACGCACCCGGGTGCCCGAGGCGACGCTCGCCTTCGAGAGCGGGTCGGATCGTCTCGAACTCGCCGTCGCCGCCGGCACGCCGGCGGAGGAGCTGATCGGCCTCGATCGTCGACGGGGACGCTGGCCCGCCACGGTGGGCGGACTTTCGGCGGACCTCTGCCCGGACCGGGCGCCGCCGACCTCGCTCGACGAACTGCTCGAATCCGGTCGAGCCGAGGCGGAGGCCTCCCGGTCGTCCGCCGACGCATCCATCGTGTCGCTCGGCCTCGCGGTCGCTTCCGGAGTCGACCGTCTCGAGGCCGGCGCCGAGCGATTTCGCCTCGACGTGCTGGCGCGACAGAACCAGCGGGCGGCGCAGTCGCTGATCGGACTGCTGCTGCCGGTGCTCGGGGCGCTGCTCGGCGTGCGGTCCAAGGCGAGCGTGGCGCTGGGCGCCTTCGCCATGCTGTTCATCCCGGGCATCCTCGACATGCTCCTCATCTCCAGCGGTCAGCAGATGATCCGCTGGGATCGCCCCGTTCCGGGGCTCCTGACGATCTGGATGGCCCAGGCCGGCATGCTGGCGATCGTCTTCACCGTGGCCTGGTGGCGGGTGGCTCGCCGCTGAGGGCATGGCCGGTTCGAACGATCGCTCACGACGATGATTCTCCTCGACCGCGTCATCCTCCTTCGGTTCCTCGGGAACTTCCTGCTGCTGTTCGCGATCTTCTTCGTGCTCGCGGTCACGCTCGACGTGGTGCTGCAGATCGACGAGTTCGTCGATGTGGCCCAGCGGGCGGTCGAGACGGGGCGTTTCGAGTCGATGCCGGTGGCGGTCGCGATGGCGATCCTCGACTTCCACGGTCCGCGGATCTTCCAGTTCTTCGGCTTCATGGTCGGCCTGGTGGCGGTGGCGGCGGCGGGGTTCACGTTGTCCTCGATGGTCAAGCACCGGGAGCTGGTCGCCATCGCCAGCGCCGGCATCGGCCTCGTCCGGGTCGGACTGGTGATTCTGGCAGGCGCCTTCGCGCTCAACCTGCTGGCGGTGGTCAACGGCGAACTGGTGCTGCCCCGCATCGCCCCGATGCTGCTGCGGGATCACGACGCGATCCTGACGCGAGGTCTGCGGGCCTACGAGGTGCCCCTCACTCGCGACGCCGACAACGACCTGCTTCGGGCGGTGCGGTTCGATCCCGACGAGGGACGTCTCGACGAGCCGCTCTTCCTGCGCCGGGACGACGTGGGTCGAGCGGTCGAGCGGATCACGGCCTCGTCGGCGGTGTGGGAGGAGGCCGGCTCCGCCTGGGTGCTCGAAGGGGGCGAGTCGATCGAGATCCGACCCGCGGGCGACGAGGCGCTCTCCGCCGATCGGGTCGTTCGCACCGCGCGGCCGGTCGAGCGGTTCGAAACCGATCTGTCGCCGACGTCGCTTCTGGTGCGGCGCTCCGCCGAGTACGCCCAGCTGCTGGGACTCGTCGAGATCCAGCGTCTGCGGCGCGAGGCGGGTCCCGAGGGCGACGTGCTGGCGAGAACCTACTACGGACGATTCGCGCAGGTGGCGGTGAATCTCCTGGTCCTCGCGACGGTGCTGCCGTGCTTCCTGCTGCGCGAACCCCGTCCACTTCTGGGCCAGAGCGCCAAGGCGGCGGCGATCGCCGTGCCCGGCGTGCTCGGTTCGCTGGCGATCATGTCCGTCGAACTGCCGGGCCTGCCGCCGGCGCTCTCGTCGTTCCTGCCCGCGGCGCTCCTGCTGCCGATCGCGGTGGCGCGGGTGGCGTGGCTGCGCTCCTGACGGGTCGGCCGATCAGGGGCGGGTGCGCCGCCAGGCGTCGCGAAGACTCGGATCGAGCACTCTCGGGTCGAGGCCCGCGTCGATCTCCCTCGCGAGGCGATCCATCAACACCCGCTCCTGCTGCAGGCGGGCGAGGCGTTCGAGCTCCGCCCGCACCGCCTCGATCGAGGTGCCGTCGCCGGGCGTCTCGTCGAGACAGAGGGCGACGACCCATGCATCCTCGACGAGCACCGGCGCCGAGATCTCGCCGATCGACAAGGAGAACACCGCCTCGCGGAACGACGCGGGCCACGACGGATCGAGACGACTGACCGGCGGCACGAGTCCTCCGGACGCGCGACTGGGATCGGTCGAGCGGCGGAAGGCGATCTCGGTGAACTCGCCGCCGTCGGCGAGTTCCCGCAGCACCGCCTCGCTTTCGGCGAGACTCCCGCTTGCGACGACCCGGACCTGGCGACGCGGTCCGTGGCGCACGTCGTGGATCCGGGAGATCGCGGCCTCGTCGGGGCGGACCTCGCCGGCGACGAGGGCTCTGAGGAGGGCGTTGCGCCGCAGCAGCGCGCCGAAGCGGGCATCGCCGAGGCCCTGTCGCATCCGCACCGCCGCGAGCAGCTCGGCGGCGCGATCGGGGTCGGGATCGAGACTGGCCTGCAACCGAGCGAGTTCCTCCGCGATCATCGCCTCGTCGACGGCGACGCCCCGAGACGCGGCGAGCTTCGCCAGGCGCAGGTCGAGAAGGTGCTCGCGAAGGACGACGCCACCGCCGTACTCCGTCAACGCCGCGTCGAGGTCGCCTCGCCGCACGGGGCGGTCGTCGAAGAAGGCCACCGGCGCGGTGTCGCGGGCACCGGAGAGTCCGGAGGGACGAGAGCGGTTCGGGGTGTTCGAAGCGGGTTCGTTCGAGCGATCGGGTGCGGTCTCGCAGGCGCCGATCGCGACGGCGAGGAGCACGCCGGCGATCGAGAAGGCGGACGTGCGGCGCCGATCGAATCGGCCGATGCGGCAGAGGATCATGGCGAGGTCTCGCGGGGCGGATTTCGCGGGGGGCGATCGGGGATCTCGAGCAGTTCGACGCCCGAGGAGAACCGCCGCAGCGGCACGAGCGCGCCGCGGAAGGCGTCGATGGTGCCCGCATCGAGCTGCTCGTCCCACCAGCCGTCGCGGCGCCAGCGATCGATCATGGACTCGTCCAGCACGACCAGCGTGAATCCCGCCTCGCGAAGCCGGCGGCGCCACGCCTCGGGGTCTCCGGGATCGGCCCGCACCAGTTCCGAGAGGCGGCCGCGATTCCACACGCTCGCGTACTCGCCGGGGCGGTCGAGGTAGAACGCCCGCGACTCGCCCACCAGAAGCACGCGGCCGTCCCGTCCGGTCAGCGTCGGGTCGTTCACGAAGGTCCAGATCGGCGCGGTGGCGAGCAGTTCCGACTTCGCGTCTCGGTCGAGTCCCGGATCCCGCAGCAGTCGTCGGTGCAGGCGTCCCGACACCGCCTCGATCTGCCCGGTGGCCGCCGCCGGGGCGCCGACGCGATCGGCGCCCTCGCCGAGGGGACGCTCTCGAAGCAGGATCGCCGCGGGCAGCAGACCCCAGACGGCGACGACGAGCACGGCGGCGCCTACACCACCTCGCGGCGACCCCTTCGCCTCCGCGCTCGACCAGGCGGCGGCGAGGAGCAGGGCCAGTGGAACCGCGGCGGGTGCGAGGAAGCGGCTTTCCATGTGGGTGAAGGCCAGCCAGAACCCGAGCATCAGCATGACGGCGCCGCACAGCGGCAATGCAATGGCAAGACGACGATCCGGTCGCCGCATCGCCACGATGGCGGCGACCACGCCAAGCGGCCACAGCAGTCCCCACCAGGGCCGCCACGGTTCGCCGGGCAAGGGGTTTTCGCCGAGACCGTGCCGCAGAAGTTCGTCGAACACCGCGGTCGCGCGACCGACGAGGCCGACTCCGGGTGGTGGGCCGTGGGCGGCCCGAAAGACCTCGATCTGCGCCTCGCTCCAACCTCCGCCACCCAGCGTGCCTGCCAGAAGCGGAAAGAACGGCTGGCCGAACTCGGCGGTGTTGTGGACCAGCCACGGAAGCAGCAACGGCAGCGCGGCCATCGCCGCGAATCCGCCGACGACGAGCCGTCGGCCGCGGGGGGCTCCCGCCATCGCGACGAGGCCCAAGGGCAGGGCGACGAGGGCGATCGAGGTCGCCTTCGCCGCCACGGCGCCTGCCGCGAGGATGCCGACGGTGATCGCCACACGTCGAATCTGCTCGTGCTCGGCCGGTGGGGTCGGCCGCATCGGAAGCACCACCGCAAGTCCGGCGGCGAACATCGCCGCGACCGTCGCCTCGTTGTAGGCGAGGCTGCCGGTCACCACCGTCCACGGTGTTCCGATGAACACGCCGGCGGCGAGGATCGCCGCCGCCAGTCCGAACAGACGCTTCGCGGTCGTCGCGAGGATGGCGGCGGCAAGTCCGGCGAGGCAGGCCTGCAGCGCCTGCGCCGGCAGCGCCGCGTGCAACGGGTCGCGGACGAGCGCCATCAGGTGCAGCGTGCTCGCCTCGACATGGCTCGGCAGGCCGCTGTAGGCGTTGTGTGCGAGCGGCGCCATCGCCCCCAGTTCGAACCACTCGCGGGGAAGCAGCAGGTGGTAGGAGAGCGAGTCGTAGCCGCCGAACTCGCTCGACCACAGCCAGCCCGGCGCCGCCAGCGAGGCGATCAGCATCGTGCCGAGCGCCGGCGCGAGTCCCAGTCCCGCCCACCATGGCAGCCGCGGCGCATCGACCCCGGTCGGTTCGGCCGAACGACGGCGGGGCCAGGCGGCGACGAGGGCGAGCGTGGCGGTCACCGACCACGCGACCGCTCCGCCGGCCGTGGTCAAGAGTCCGATTCGCCCGAGCAGGCTGTCGACGGCCATCAGGAGTGCGACGCCGACCGTCAAGGACACCAGATGGCCCTCGCTCCGGGTTGGCAAGGCCGGGATCAACGGCCTGGCGAGACGCCCCAGGCCACAGGCCGCGATCAACCAGATCGCTGCGGGGGCGTAGGCGACCGCGAGGGACCACAACAACTCGGTCCGGAGGGCCGCGGCGGGGGGCGGCCCGGTCCGGCCCGCCAGCAGCCACGAGATCGCGACACCGCCCGCGACGGCGGCGACCGCGACCGGCGGGATGGCGATTCCGGGGGACGATCCGGCGGAGGTGCGGGGCGGGGACGGCATCTCGCGGGGAATGCTACGGGTTCACGAGGGTCGGATCGGGGACGGACTTTCAAGCGAGAAGGGGGGCATCGTCCGATGCAGGCACGGTTGGAGGGGATCGCCCCCCGATCGCCTGCGGATCTCGGAGACGTCCATGCGCATTTCGAGCGTTCGATTCGGCACCGTCGAGGTGGACGCATCGCGAGTGGTCGAGTTCCCCGCCCGCCTTCCGGGATTCCCCGCCAGTCGCCGCTACGCCCTGCTGTGGGCGGACGCCCGCGAGGTCTTCTGGTGGCTGCAGTCCGCCGACGAGCCGGGAGTCTGCTTTCTGGTCACCGATCCGGCCTTGTGGATTCCCGACTACTCGATCGATCTCCGGCCCGAGGATGCCCGCCGCCTCGAACTCGGATCGATGGACGACCTCGCCGTCGTCGCCCTCGTGGCCCGACATGGCGATCGCCTGACCGCCAACCTTCGAAGTCCGCTCGTGTTCAACGCCGCGACCCGACGAGGGGTCCAGCTGGTGCTGGGCGACGACGCCTGGAGCGTTCGTCACGACCTTGCGTCGGTCGAGGTCCCCGCCCTCGCCGGCATCGCCTGACCGACTCTGGCCGTCGCCCGTCGGGCGGCAGCCATGTTCTCCAGAGGAGCCTGCCACCGATGCTCGTCCTCTCCCGGCAACGGGACCAGACCGTGATGATCGGCGACGAGATCGAGATCACCGTCGTGGACATCCGCGGCGACCGGGTCCGCCTGGGGTTCAAGGCGCCTGCGGAGGTCCCGGTGCATCGCAAGGAGGTCTACGAGTCGATCCGCCGGGAGAACCAGCGGGCCGCGGGCTTCCGTGGCGACGTCTCCCGTCTGCCCGGGCCCGAGGAGTCCGACGGGGAACGCGAGACCGCCTGAGGGCGACGACCCGCCGATCCCACGCCTCGACGCGGGGGCCTCCCGGGACCGAATTCGGGTTTGAACTCCGTGCCCGGGGAGTTCGGACTCGGGAATGCCAAGACCAGAAACGCCGGGCCCAGAAACGCCGGGCCCAGATGGAAACGCCACGCCCTGGACAAGGCGTGGCGTCGTCGTGTTTGGCGTCGGGATCTTGCAGTTCGCGCCGATCAGGCCGAAGCGGGGACCGCGGTGGCGGAGGCCTTGGCCATCTCGACGAGGCGATCGAAGGTCTTCGGATCGTCGATCGCGATCTGCGACAGCATCTTGCGGTTCAGCAGGATGCCGGCCTGCTGCAGGCCGTTGATGAGCAGACTGTAGCGCGTGCCGCGCATCCGGCAGGCCGCGGTGATGCGGGTGATCCAGAGACTGCGGTAGTCGCGCTTGCGAGCACGGCGATCCCGGTGCGCGAACCGGCCGGCTCGCATCAGGGCGACCTTGGCCTGCTGCTTCAGTCGATGCTTCGTGCCGTAGTAGCCGCGGGCGGCGCGGAGAAGCTTGCGACGGGCCTGGGTACGGGCAGCACCTTTGCGAACGCGGGGCATGGGTCGATTCCTGAGTGGTCCGGCGGAGGTCTGGAGGACGCTTCGGTCCCGACGGACGATGCGGGGCGGGATGGTGTGCCGCCCTCTCCCGAGGGCGGTGAAACGGCAGGGGGAACTCGGCTTCGCAGGCGATCAGGCGTCGGCGCTTCCGGCGTCGGCGTTCGCGGCGGCCTCGCGGGCCTTGCGATCGGCCATCGCCTGCTCCTGACTTCGCAGCGGGCGTGCGAGCAGCAGCTCGAGGCGTCGCTTGTCGCCCTGTCGGGCGTAGCTTCGCTTGCGGTAGCCGCGAATCTGCTCGCCGCTCTTGTTGCTCTTGAGGTGCCGGCTGCCCGGACGACCGAAGCGGACCTTGCCGGACTTGGTGATCTTGATCCGCTTGAGGAGTCCCTTGTGGGATTTCATCTTCGGCATGGCGGGCTCGCTGGTCGGAATTCGGGGGACCGCCGACGATGGCGGAAGCGGTGAGTGTATCGAGACCCGGACCGGGGTCAATGTCGAACCGCCGTTCGGATCCCCCCCCGGGAAGGAACACGCCCCGGGACGGCGGACCGTCCCGGGGCGTCGAGATCGCGTGGTGGCTCGGTTCCGGTCAGGGGCAGGGGCCCCAGGCACCGAGCAGCAGGGCGAGATCCGCACCGCCGACGAACCCGTCGCCGTCGAGGTCGGCCTCCGGCGAGGCGGTGTTCCAGGCCGCGAGCAAGGTGGCCAGATCGGCTCCGCCGACGTCGCCGCTGCCGTCGAAGTCTCCCACGCAGGGAGTCTTGCCGCACGCGGCGTTGAGTGCGCCGGGCGTGTCGACCCCTTCGAGGATGTCGTAGGGGCCGAGCGTCCACGGACCGGTGTCGTCGCAGCGATAGACGTGACTCGGCACGAAGACCTCGTCCTGCGGGCCGAGGACCACGTCGCTGTAGAACCAGTCGTTGCCCTCCGCCGGCGGAAGATCCGGGGAGCTGACCAGAGCGAAGTCGTCGACGATCGACGCCCAAGGCGTCACGTCGAGGACTCCGTCGTCCTCGGTGTCGAGATCGTCTCCGACCTCGCCGGTGAAGTTCCACACCAGCATGTGGGTGACGTTGTCGCCGTTCTCGAGGTTGACGTCGGTGACGAGGTCGGCGGTGCCGAGCGTGAAGCTCTCTTCGGCGATCACGAAGTAGCCGCTCTTGGGCATCACCTGACCGAGCAGGCCGATCGCCGCCTCGACCACGCCGCTGCCCTGAGCGGTCTGTCCGTCGCCGATCACGATGTAGGTGAGACCGGTCAGCACGGCACCCGACTCGCCACGAAGTTCGATGTACTCGTCGGTGTCCGCGCCGGGCTGGTCGGTTCGGACCTCGTTGATCAGAACCGCCGGCGGATCGCCGCCGCCGAGGCAGAGGGCCGTGGCCGAGTCGACGCACGTGGCGTCCCACTCGATCTCGCAGCAGGTCGGGTCCACGGCGCAGACCGCATCGCAGCAGGCTCCGTCGGAGCAGTACGGGGTGCCGTTCGGCTCGAGGCAGTCGCCGGCGGCGGGGTCGCCGCAGGAGAGCGTCGCCTCGCAGCCGAGGTTCTCGAAGCCGGGGGTGTCGGTGCCCGCGGCCACGTCGAAGGCGCCCACCGCCCACACCAGTTCCGGGGTGCAGCGGTAGACGTGGCCCGGGGTGAAGGTGGCGTCGGGGCCGACGATCGCGTCGGCGTAGGTGCAGCCGGTCGAACCGATCAGCGAGACCGAGTCGAGCACCGCGGCCCACGGTTCGAGGTCGAGCACGCAGTCGTTCTCGACGTCGTAGTCGCCGCCCGCGGCGCCGTTGAAGTTCAGCACCAGCAGGTGGGTCTGGTTGTAGACGTCCTCGAAGTTGATCGGCCACACCAGATCCGCGGTGCCGAGGGTGAAGCTCTCCTCGGCGACGAGGAAGTATCCGCTCGCGGGAATCGTCTGTCCGGCGAGGTTCAGGACGTACTCGACGATGCCGCTCGCGTCCGGGCCCGCATCGCCGAGCACGACGTAGCTGAGCCCGTCGAGCGACGTGCCCGGTTCGCCGGTGATCTCGATGTAGTGGTCGCTGTCGGCGCCGGGCTGCTTGATGCGGAACTCGCTGATCTGCAGGCCCTCCGGTGCGCTCTTGCCGAAGGCGACGCTCTCCGCGGTCGCGACGCAGCCGGCGTCCCATGCGACGTCGCAGCAGGTCGGGTCGATCTCGCAGACCAGCGCGCACACCCGCGGGTCGCTGCAGCCGCCGGTGTCGCGGGTCTCGAAGCAGTTGCGGCCGTCGTAGCCGCCGCAGATGAAGCTCTCGCAGGGCAGGTTGGGAGCGCCGGGGGTGTCGGTGACGCCGACCGCGAAGGAGCCCACGACCCATTCGCCATCGGGCTCGCAGCGGTACGCCTGACCGGGCACGAACGGTCCGTCCGGACCGACGGTGGCGTCGCCGTAGAAGCAGTCGCCGCTTCCGAAGGTCTCCACGAGGGCGATCGAGTCGAGGATCGCCGTCCACGGGGTGACATCGAGGACGCAGTCGTCGTCGGTGTCGAGATCGTCGCCGACGGCGCCGGTGAAGTTCTCCACCAGCATGTGGGTGACGTTGTCGCTGTTCTCGAAGTTGAGTTCGGTGATCAAGTCCGCCACCACCCCGAAGGTGTTGTCGTCCTCGGCGGCGAGGAAGTAGCCCGACGCGGGCACCGCGAATCCGTCGAGGGCGATCGCCGCCTCGACGGTGCCGCTCCCGGTCGAGCCGTCGCCGATCACGATGTAGGTGAGACCGTCGAGGCTGGTGCCGGGCTCGGAGGCGAGCTCGAAGTACTCGTCGTCGTCGCCGCCGGGCATGTCGATGCGGAGTTCGTTGATGATCACGGTGCCGCCGCCGGCGCAGTCGAAGTTGACGGCGCCGGGGGTGTCCTCGCCCTCCAGCGGGTCGTAGGGACCGATCTGCCAGTCGTCGACGTTTGCGCAACGCCAGGCGTGACCCGGCACGGCGCCGCCGTCGGGGCCGACCACGACCGGCGAGTAGTAGAAGTCCGCGGTGAAGCCGTCGGGGTCGAGCACCGAGACGAGGGCCACCGAGTCGTTGATTTCCGTCCACGGCGTGACGTCGAGCACGCCGTCGTCGTTCGTGTCGAGGTCGTCGCCGACGGCCCCGGTGAAGTCCGACACGAGCAGGTGGGTGACGTTGTCGAAGTTCTCGAAGTTGAGCGGGGCGATCAGGTTCGGCGTCCCGGGCAGCGAGAAGGTGCTCTTCGCCACGAGGAACAGGCCGTTCTTGTCGAAGTTGTTGCCCGAGAGATCGAGGGCGAACTCGACGCCGCCGTTCTGCTCCGGCGGCACCACGCCGGGAAGGTCGCCGATGACGATGTACGACAGGCCGTCGAGGCTCGCGCCGGGGGCGCCGCGAAGTTCGAAGTACTCGTCGTTGTCGGGGCCGGGCTGGTCGATCCGAATCTCGTTGATCACCGGACCCGACTGGGCATGGGCGAAGGTGGGGAGGGCGAGGACCGAGGCGGCGAAGAGCAGGCGTCGCATGGAGGGGCGTTCCGGAGGGGCCGAGTGGCGAAGGATCGTCGGGACGGTTCGATCGGGACGTCGATGCGGAAGACGGGACGGACTCGGGACGGGAACGCCGCAGCCCCGGCGGCGGTTCCATTGGAGGAGGGGACCGGGGCCGCCGGCTGCACATCGTTCTCGCCCACGAGAGACGGAATGTCTGAGAGAAGACTAGATCAGAACCGGGGGCGGGTCGCAAGGAAATCGTGAAGCCGGTCCAGGATCCCGACGCGGCACCTGGGAAGCTGGGTGGTTCCGGTCGCTAATCGGTCCTTGCCCGTTCTTGACGCTGACCTTCGCAGCCGCGGAGGACCCCGAGAAGAGGTTGGGCGGAGCTTGTGGCAAAGGCTGGCCCCGGCGATCTCGGCGATCCCTCCGAAGCTCGCGCCCCCAGGGCCGCAGGACCATCGAGGTGCGACAAGAACGCGACCCGCCGGGGGCGGGTCGCGTCGGGGCGAACGATTGGCGAATGCGGCGGTGCGATCGAGGTCGCGGAGGTCATCGAGGTCGTTGCGGCCGACCGATGGTCACTTGGTCGGCTCGTCGTCGACTTCGACCTGGACGATCGTCTCGGACAACTCGTCGGCGGCCGGACCGCTCGGCACCAGCATCGGCGTCAGGAACACCTCGACCCGTCGGTTCTCGGGGGAGCCGTTGCGCCCGTTGGCCGCGACCGGTCGGTACTCGCCGTATCCCATCACCGAGAATCGCGCCGGCGCGACGCCCGCGGCGACGAGGGCGTCTCGAACGGCGATCGCCCGGTGCACCGAAAGATGGACGTTGCTCGGGTGTGAGGCGCGGGTCTGCGGCCGGCTGATCGGCACGTTGTCGGTGTGGCCGACGATCCGGATCTCGAGGTTCTCCGCGCCCACGCTGTCGAGAATGCCGGCGAAGGTGGCCAGCGCCTGCCTCGCGCTCTCGGAGAGCTTGACCGAGCCCAGCGGGAAGGTGAAGTCCGCGTTGAAGCGGATCATGCCGCGCTGGGCGTCGAACTCGAGGACCTCCGGATATCGCGCCGCAAGTTCGGTCAGGGCGTCGACGACCTCGGCGGGGAGCGGTCCGGCGCCGAGTTCGACGAGCTGCCGCTGCAGTCGGTCGTAGTCCGAGACGAGGCGATCGAGGTCGGCGCTGCTTCCGTCGCGCATCCGCTCGAGACTGCGGATGTCCTCGGTGGCCTGCAGGAGCTGCTGCCGGAGCACCCGCTCGTTGTTCTTCGCGGTGTCGAGGTCGTTCTGCGTCGACAGGAGCATCTGCTCCTTGCCGCGGTAGGCGGTCATCAACTCGTCGTAGCGATCCTGAGGCACGCAGCCGAGGCCGGCGAGGACGACGGCGCCGAGCGGCAGCAGCAGGGCGGGACGGAGTCGGAACGGGATCGAAGTGGGGTGCATGCGGGGTCCTCCATGTTCCCCGACGGCGAACGGGGCCGTCGTGGTGTCGCCGTGGCGACGTGGGTCGATTCGAGCGCTGCGAGCATCGATGCGGGACGCGCTCGGGCTGGCGGTTCGGGCGGACGGTCGCCATCCTGCGACCTCCCGCGGCCGGAGTGTACCGTCCCCACATGGACCGACCCGACGGCCCGGATGCCCGAAGAGCGCTGCGCGTCGAGGCCGCCGCGGCGGCGGACGCCCACGGGGGCGTGGCGCCGGCGGTGCTGCTGCTCGACGCCGCGGGCGAGGTGCTGTCGCTTGGTCGGCCCGAGATGGTCGGCGCGACGCCCGAGGCGAGGACGGTGTCGGTGCCGAACTCGCTGCTGCTGCCCGGGCTTGTGAACGCCCACGCCCATCTCGATCTGACGTCGATCGGTCCTCGGCCGTTCGACGCGGCCGCCGGCTTCGCCGCGTGGGCGGGCATGATCCGCCGGAAGCGCCCGGCGGCTCCCGAGGCGATCGCGGACTCGGTGCGGGCCGGGGTCGAGGCGAGCCTGCGGGGCGGCACCGCGATCGTCGGCGACATCGCCGGCAATCGCGGTCTCGCCGCCGCGGAGGCGCTCCGGCACCTTTCGCTGCGAGGGGTGTCCTACATCGAGGTCTTCGGCATCGGTGCGGCGGAGGACGCCGGGATCGGGTTCCTCGACGAACTCGGGTCGTTGGCGGCGTCCTTCACCGGCGCCGTCCGGCTCGGCGTCTCCCCGCACGCCTCCTACTCCTGCGGAGACCGCCTCTACGCGCGGGCCGCGGCGCTCGGTCTGCCGCTGGCGACGCATCTCTCGGAGACGCTCGAGGAACTCCGCTTCAATCGGGACGGCGAGGGTCCCTTGGCGGATCTGCTTCGCGAGGTCGGGGTGTGGTCGGACGAGGTGGTGGGATGGCACGCGACACCGATCGAGCGGCTCCTGCCGATCCTGGCCCGTTCCGGCGCGGCGATCGCGCACGGCAACTATCTCGAGCACCGCGATCTCGATCGCCTGGCCGAGGTCGCCGCGGAGGCGGCGCGTGCGGGGATCTCCCCGGTGGGACTCGTCTACTGCCCGCGCGCGAGTGCCTACTTCGGCCATCCGATCGCAGGCGAGCCGCCGCATCGCTACCGGGAACTTCGGGAGCGAGGCGTGCCCGTCGCGCTCGGCACCGACGGCATGGTCTGCCTCGACACGCCGGATCGCCTGAGTGTGCTGGACGAGATGCGGCTGCTTCACCGACGCGACGGCGCCGATCCCTCGACGCTGCTGGCGATGGCCACCGTGGACGGCGCGACCCTTCTCGGCGAGCCGCTGGAACATGCAGGTCTTGCGACGGGCGATCGCCCGGCCGGACTTCTCGCGATCGATCTGCCCAACGGCCGAGGCGTCGTCGATGCGGGCGCCGCCCTGCAAACGGCGCTGCGCCTGGACGTCGAGCCGCGATGGCTGCTCGAGCCTCGGGGAGACCCGTGAGCGACCGAGTCTTCGAAGGTCTCGATCGCCCGGCGCTCGACCTTGCGCGGGCACTGCTGGGCGCCGTCATGGTGCGAGAACTCGACGGGACGCGGGTCGCCGGTCGCATCGTCGAGACCGAGGCGTATCCCGGTGGCGACGATCTCGGCAGCCACTCTCGTGGCGGCCGGCGAACCCGGCGCAACGGCGCGATGTTCCTGGCCGGCGGGCATCTCTACGTCTATCTGATCTACGGCCTGCATCACTGCGTCAACGTGGTCTCGGGCGCCGCGGGCGAAGGCGAGGCGGTTCTTCTGCGGGCACTCGAACCGATCGAAGGCCTCGAAGCGATGCGGCGACGACGGGGCGCGAAGGTCTCCGATCGCGATCTCTGCCGGGGGCCGGGCCGACTTGCGGCGGCATTCGGCATCGATCGCGGCCTCGATGCCCAGGCCCTCGGCCGGGGCCACGGCGTCTGGATCGAGCCGGGGGCGCCCGTCGCGCGGATCGGTCGCACTCCGAGGATCGGACTCGGCGACGTCGGCGCGTGGGCGGATCGCAGGTGGCGTTTCATCGACCGGACCAGCCTCCACGTCTCCGGTCCGAAGCGTTGGCGAGGCGACGGGTCGGAATCGGCGGGATAGGATCCCGACACCGTCCGACCTTCCGCTCCACACGGAACCCCCAGCCCATGCCGCCGATGACGCCACAGGAGATCGACTGGAAGGAGATCACCCGGAGTGCGGGCCCGTACCCGGTGGAGGCGTTCCACTTCGTGCAGCAGGGACTCGGCCACACCGTCGAACGGGTCGAGGAGTACGGCGGACACCATGCCGACGAGGGGCGACACGTCAGCGGACAGCAGTTGTGCCTGGGCCTTCGCGACTTCGCGATCCAGCAGTACGGCCTGCTCGCGCCGACGGTGCTGAGGCACTGGAACGTGCTCCGCACCGACGACTTCGGCCGGATCGTCTTCGCGATGATCGAACACGGGCTGATGTCGAAGACCTCCGAGGACAGTCTCGAGGACTTTCGCGGGGTGTACGACTTCGCCGAGGCGTTCTCGCGGGACCAGATCCTCCGGCAGGTTCGCTGACTCCAGACCGCCGCCGGGCGGCGATCGCGAGGCTGGGCGGAATCGACGCGGGTCCGCTTTCGATACCATTCCGGGCATGAGCGACGACGTGCGGGAGTCTCCGAGTCCGGCTCGCCCTGCGGATTCCGACACGGGGTCGTCGCTTCGACGTCTTCATCTGTGGCAGATCCAGGGGGTCCGCGACGTCATCCTCGGTGCGTTCATCCTGGGGGTGGTCTATCTGGGGTACGCCCTCAGCTCGGTCACGGTGCCGCTGCTGCTGGGACTCCTGCTGGCATACCTCTTCGAGCCGCTGGTGCAGTGGCTCTCCCGATTCAGATGGTGTCCTCGTCCGGTGGCGGCGGTGGGCATCATCACCATCGCGGGCGGAGGCCTGCTGCTCGCGTTGGCATTGGCGGTTCCGCTGGCCGTCGGACAGGCGGCCTCGCTGATCGAGACGCTTCGATCCGGGCGGGTCGAGGCGCGGGTCGTCCAGCTGATCGAGATCGTTCCCGAGCCCTACCGAAGCGACGCCGAGCGGGGAGCGTCGTGGATCTTCGGGCATCCCGTCGGGCGAGCCGGCGATGCCCTCGGGAGCGACGTTTCGACGGGGCGCGATGCCCAGGCCGATCCGGCCGAGCCCCGGGGCGAGCCGACGGACGAGCCGGCGGAGAGCGACACGCCGCCGCCCGTCGCCGATTCGGGATTGGCGGCTGCGGATGCGAACGACGTCGACGAGTCCGCGCCGACGCTTGCCAATCGTCTCGGCAGCGCGGCCTCGCAGCCTTCGGTCCGTGGCGCGGGCTTCAGTCTGCTCGGGCTTGCGGGCAGCGGGCTTCGCACGATCTACGGGGCGGTGATCGGCACCCTCGCCCTGCTGCTCGCGGTGGTCCTGATCCCGTTCTACTTCTACTACTTCAGCGTGTCGTATCCGAAGACGCTCGAATTCTTCGGAGACCTCGTGCCGGAGGAGCACCGAGGCACCGTCTTCACGCTGGCACGCAAGATGGATGCCGCCGTCGCAGGCTTCGTGCGAGGGCGCATCGTGATCAGCGGCATCATGGGCGCGATGCTCGCGGTGGGCTGGCTGACGGTGGGGGTTCCCTACGCGATCCTGCTGGGCCTGGTCACCGGCGTGCTCTGCGCGGTGCCCTATCTCGGCGGCGTCGGCGTGCCGCTGGCGGTCGGGTTGCTGGCCTTCGACAACCTGGGCGTGGCCGAGGCCGATCGCATGGGATGGTGGGCGGTCGTGCTCTGGCCGACGGTCGTCTTCGGCGTGGTGCAGCTGTTCGAGAGCTACATCCTCACTCCGGTCATCGCCGGCAAGGCGACGGACCTGTCGCCGCTGGCGATCTTCGTCGCGGTGCTGGCGGGTGGAGCGCTTGCGGGCATCTATGGCATGCTGCTGTCGATCCCGGTCGCCGCCTGCGTGAAGATCATCCTCGTCGACGTGGTGTTGCCGCGGATTCAGGCCTGGACCCGGGGCGAGACCAGCGATCCGCTGCCGGTGGACATGGACGGCTGAACGCGACGCTGCGCGTTCGACGAGGGCGGATCGTCGCGCGTCGGTCGCGCAGGTGGGGGCCGCTCAGCGACGCTTGCGGCTCTTGAACCGGCTCTTGGGACTCGCGGTCTGGGTCGAGCCCTTCGTCGGCAGGCCGCCGGTCTGCATGCTGCGCATGGCCGCCATCCGACCGCCGGCGCCGGCGAGCTGGCCGCCCATCTTCCGCATGGTCTCGAACTGCTTCAGCAGGCGCGAGACCTCCGCTCGTTCGCTGGCGCTGCCGCGCGAGATCCGGGCGATGCGGCTGCGATCGATGACGCCGGGGTCGCGCCGCTCCGCGGGCGTCATGGCATGGACGATGCCCTGCAGCCGGTCGAGCGGGCCATCCTCGAGCGGCAGGTCCTTCAGCATGCCACCCACGCCGGGCAGCATTCCGAGGAGCTGCTTGATGGGGCCCATGCGGCGGATCGTCTGAAGCTGCTTCAGGAAGTCGTCGAGGCCGAGTCGGCCCTTCGACATCTTCTGCATCAGCTCCTCGGCCTCCTCCTCGCTGACCTCCTGCTGGGCCTTCTCGACGAGGCTGACCACGTCGCCCATGCCGAGGATTCGTCCCGCGATCCGCTCGGCGTGGAACGCCTCGAGCGCCGCGAACTTCTCGCCGGTGCCGATGAACTTGATCGGAGCGCCGGTCACCTGCCGCACCGAGAGAGCGGCACCGCCGCGGGTGTCGGAGTCGAACTTGGTCAGCACGATCCCGTCGACCGACATCGCTTCGTGGAAGGCCTTCGCGGACCGGAGGGCGTCCTGTCCGGTCATGGCGTCGACGACGAGCAGGATCTGGTGCGCCTCGATCGCCCGATCGACGGCGCGAAGCTCCTTCATGAGTTCGTCGTCGACGTGCAGCCGACCGGCGGTGTCGACGATCACCACGTCGCAGCCGGATCGGCGGCCCTCGGCGAGGCCGCGCCTCGCGACGTCGACGGCGACGCCCACGGCGCCGCCGTACTCGGCGCAACGCTCCGGTTCGCCGTGGAAGAGGACCTCGCCCCTTCCCGGGGCCTGCGCCTGCACCTGCTCGGCGACGGTCCGAAGCTGCTCGACCGCGGCGGGACGCTGCAGGTCCGCCGCCACGAGCAGGGTCCGGCGCCCCTCGCTCTTGAACTTCGCGGCGAGCTTCCCGCAGGTGGTGGTCTTCCCAGAACCCTGCAGGCCGGACATCAGGATCACCGTCGGGCCGGGCTCGACGAATCGGATCTCGGAGGCGTCCGGTCCCATCAACTCGACGAGGCGCTGGTGGACGATGCCCACCATCTGCTCGCCCGGCTTGAGGCTCTTCGTCACCTCGGCGCCCAAGGCGTCCTCGACCACCTCGCTGCAGAACCGATCGACCACCTCGTGGGCGACGTCGGCCTCGAGCAGGGCGGTCCGCACCTCCGCCATCGCTTCGCGGACGTTGGCCTCGCTGATGCGACCTCGTCCGGAGAGGTTTCGCAAGGCGCCGTTGAGTCGCTTGGACAGTCCTTCGAACATGGGCGGGGATCGTAGCGGTCAGACGCCCGACCGCGCGGCGGAGCGTTTCGCGGTCCGCCAGGCCTCCAACGCGTTCAAGTCGAGGCAGTTGAGACAGCGCTGCGGCGTCAGGCCGCCGCGGCGCGCGGTCAGGACGCCGTAGCGAAGCTCGTCGAACTGCTCGGCGACGTGCACGTCGCAGTCGATCGCGATCCAGCAGCCCGCCTCGAGGGCGAGACGCACGTGCCGATCTCGCAGGTCGAGGCGGTGGTGGTTGGCGTTGACCTCCAGTGCGGTGCCGCACTCGGCAGCGGCCTTCGCGATCGCCTCCATGTCGGGCTCCAGGCCGGGGCGTGAGCCGATGAGACGCCCGGTGGGATGGCCCAGCACATGGACCAGCGGATGCCGCACCGCTGCGAGCAGGCGCTCGGTCGCGACCTTCGGCTCCTGCCGGAGGGCGACGTGCGGCGAGGCGACCACCCAGTCGAGTTCGGCGAGCAGATCGTCGTCGTAGTCGAGACGCCCGTCCGCGAGGATGTCGACCTCGCTGCCGGCGAGCAGGTGGATGTCCGCCATCTTGGCGTCGACTTCTCGAATCGCGTCGATGTGGGCCCGCAGGCGTTGGACCGAGAGTCCGTTGGCCTGCACGCTCGACTTGGAGTGGTCGGTGATGGCCAGCGTGTGGAAGCCGCGGTCGCGGGCGGCCTTGGCGATCTCCTCGATCGTCATCTGGCCGTCGCTGGCCCTGGTGTGGGCGTGCAGTTCGCTTCGGATGTCGCCGACTTCGATCAGGCGTGGAGTCTCCACGAGGTCGACTTCGCCACGATCCTCGCGGAGTTCGGGCGGAATCCATGGCAGGCCGAGGGCCTTGTAGATCTCCTCCTCGGTCTTCGCCGCGACCGGAGCCACGCCGCGGCTTTGCGGCGGGGCGTCCTCGCCGTCGTCTGGGAAGAGGCCGTACTCGTTGAGGCGCATGTTCCGTGCGATCGCCCGCTCGCGAAGCCGCACGTTGTGCTCCTTGCTTCCGGTGAAGTAGAGCCACGCGGCGCCGAAACAGGAGTCCTCGACGACGCGAAGGTCCGCCTGCATGCCGTTGGCGAGGCGCACCGAGCACTTGGTCTCGCCGGCGAGCAGCACCGAGGTCGCCCGGGGATTGGTCCGGAACGCCTCGACGAGGGCCGCTGGATCGCTGCCGCTTGCGAGCACGTCGAGGTCGCCGATGGTCTCGCGGCCGCGGCGCAGGCTGCCTGCGTACTCGACCCGCTGGACCCCGGGGACGCCCCGAACGAGATCGACGAGTTCGAGGGCCACCGGCATCGCGTCGCCGAGCCGTGCCCGGCCGCCCGACTTCTCCATGAACTCGAGGCTCTCGCGGATGCGGGCGAGGGTCTTCTCGCCCATCCGGGGCAGATGAAGCAGAGAACCGTCGGCGAGCTTCGCCTTGAGCGAGGCGAGATCGACGACGCCGGCGTCCTTCCACATGAGGCGCACCGTCTTGGGGCCGAGGCCGGGCACCGCGAGCACGTCGGGCAGGCCGGGCGGGACTTCGCTTCGGAGCTTCTCGAGGTCCTTGATCGAACCGGTCTCGAGCCACTCGCGGATCCGCTTCGCGCTGCCGCTGCCGATGCCGTCGATCTTCTCGAGGGCGCCGGGCGTCTCCGCGAGAGCCGCGAGATCGCCGTCGAGATCCTCGACGACCCGCGCGACCTTCGCCGCGGCGTTCACCTTGAAGCCGTTCGCGCCGGTCAGTTCGAGCAGGGCGGCCATCTCCTCGAAGAGGGCCGCGATCGTCGCGTTGGTGGAAATGCCGGGCATGCCGGGATGGTACGGGCATCCCGAACTCGCCCCGGCCGTCGTCGTTGCCGTCGTGGTGGCCCTCGTGGTGCGTTGGCCTGGCGGGGCGGACGGGCGATCAGCGCCGTCGTCGGCGGTGCCGGCCAACGCCGCCGAGCGCGAGGAGGCCGGCAAGGCCGGCGCCGCCGGGGACTCCGGTGGGCGTGATGTCGCGCAACTGCAGGGCGTTCATGAGCGGGGCGGTGAACCCCGATGGCGACTCGAGGTTGAAGAACTCAATCGAGCCGGTCGCGGTGAAGGTGCCCACGACGTACTGGCCGATCCCACCGGCAGTCGAACTCAGGGTGACCTGATTCGAGAACGCATCGTAGGCGGTGGTCGACGAAAGGTCGGCGCCGAAGGGGGTGTTCCCGCTCGAGTTGCTCGACCACCATTGCAGGCTGTACTGACGACCCGCCGTGAGTCCCGCAAGCGTCACCGTGATGGTGACGGGGAGGCTGGCCGACGCTCCCTCGCCGAGCAGCGACTGGTAGCCGGCACTCAGCGAGGTATAGGGAGCTCCGGAGGCTCCGAGGTCCGTCGCCCGGTTGAGATAGCCGGGGGACTCGCTGAGGGTCAGGTTGCCGACCGTGACCGGCGACTGCGTGGGGGAGATGCCAAACGCCGCGAAGTTCACGCCGTTGACGGTGGTCGCACTCACCGTCGACGATCCGAAGGTGTAGGCGTAGGCGAGGGTGCCGGCGGTCTGGACGTCGGAGTCGCCGGTGATCGTCTGGGCGGTCTGCCAGGTGATCGGAGCGCTGACGCCCGCCTCGGCGATGCTCGCCGACAGGAGTGCGACCGACGCGACGGCTGCGGCGTTGAGGGCTCGGAGCCGGCCGAGGTCTCCGCGGCGAGCAGAAGGAAGGTGGTTCGATCCTCGCCGAGTGGACGTTTCGGCGGCAGGCGTGATGGTCGTCATGTCGTTCTCCCAGGGTGACGGCTCGGGGACGACTTGGAACCCGCCCACCGATTCCCTACAGGATGACGAGTCGGTGGGGGTTCCCGTCGAAGAAAACCGATGATTCGCGAAGATTGCGGGCGACTCGGTATCCCGTCCGGAACCGCCCTGAAGCGGCCGCGGGGGCGTCCGTCGAGATCGACCTCTCCGACCGCCGCCGGGGACGTTCGGACTCGTTCGGTCAGGGACGGTCGGATCGATGAATCGAGGATCGGACCCGAGCGGTGCGCCGGTCGGCGCGGTCACTCCGGCGCGACGAGTCGATGTCCCCAGAGGCTTCGCATCGCGAGCAGATCGCTGTTGTATTCGTAGAGGCGCGAGATCAGGCCGTTCTCGAACTCGAAGTAGAAGACGTATCGGTTGTCGTACTCGCCGAAACGACCCTCGGCATCGCCGTCCATCAGCAGCGCCACCGCCCGGTCGTCCGCGACCACGTGGGTCGTCGTGAGCACGATGCCGTTGGGCAGCACGTCGGCCACGAGGGCGAGGAACTCGCCGAAGTACGCCTCCCGATCGAACGGTTCGGTCAACCTGGCGAGTTCGGGCACGTCGGGCCTGCCCATGTACCTGAATTCGAAGTTCGGCGCGACTCGAGCCTTCGCCCGGTCCGGTTCGCCATGCAGCAGAAGATCGTCGAGGAATCCCTGAGCGTTGGCGATGTTGCGATCCCGGGTCGAGGTCGCGACGCCGCCGCCGGTCGCGCACGAAACGAGCGACATGGTCGCCGCGAGAACGAGCATGGTGGTCGAGAGGATCTTCATGTCGTGGAGGGTATCGCGAGCGGCACGAGCGGCGAAGCGGCGTGTCGCGATGTCGGCGAGGGGCTCGAGGGTCTTCGCTGCTCTTCGCGGACTTGAACGTCCCGAGTTCCGCGAGGTCAACCGTGCCCACGGCCCTCACGCCACCTCGACGAGTCCCAGCACGTCGCCGTAGAGGGTCATGACCTTGCGGCGAAGGGCGGCTTCCTCCGGTTCGGCGAGGTCGGGACTTCGCTCGATCCACGCGCGGGCGTCGCGCCGGGCCGCTGCAAGCAGGTCGAGATCGGTCCGAAGATCGGCGACCCGCAGCGGGGCCAGGCCCGACTGCCGCGCGCCGAACAGCTCGCCGGGGCCGCGGATCTCGAGATCGAGCTCGGCGATGCGGAATCCGTCGTCGGTCGAGGCGATCGCCTCCATGCGGGCCTCGGCATCGGGGGTGGTGGCGTCGGCGATGCAGACGCACAGCCCGCGACGCTCGCTGCGGGCGACCCGGCCCCGCAACTGGTGCAGCTGCGCGAGTCCGAAGCGCTCGGCGTGCTCGATCGCCATCACGGTCGCGTTGGGCACGTCGACCCCGACCTCGATGACCACGGTGGCCACGATGGCGTGGATCTCGCCGGCGCGAAACCGCTCCATGATCGCCTCCCGCTCCTCCGTGGCCATGCGGCCGTGCAGACCCTCGACGACGAGACCTCGAAAGGCGCCGTCGCGAAGACGGTCGAGCTCGGTCGAGACCGCCGCAAGGCCCGCGTCGCCCTCTTCGATCGCGGGTACCACGACGTAGCACTGCTCGCCGCTCTCGATGCGGGTGCGGAGATAGGCGAAGACCTCCTCGCGCTGCCGGGGCCCGACCACTCGGGTCGCGGGCAGGCTTCGTCCCGGCGGACGATCGGGAATCGTGGTGACGTCGAGATCTCCAAGCAGGGTCAGCGACAGCGTGCGGGGAATCGGCGTCGCGGTCATCACCAGCACATGGGGCCGGGTGCCGTCGGCACCACGATGCTCCCGCAGAACCTTGCGCTGCGAGACGCCGAATCGGTGTTGTTCGTCGATGACGACGAGGCCGAGATTCCCGAAGGCGACGCCCTCGGAGAGCAGGGCGTGGGTGCCGACGACGAGGTCGATGTCGCCGGCGGCGAGGCGCTCGAGGCGACTGCGGCGGATCGCCGCGGGGAGGCCGCCCACGAGCAGCGAGATCTCGACGTCGCTTTGCGCCAACAGTCGCTGCATCACCCGGTGATGCTGCTCGGCGAGCAGTTCCGTCGGCGCCATCAGGATCGCCTGGCGGCCCGCGGCGGCGGCAAGCAGCATCGCGTGCAGCGCGACCGCGGTCTTGCCGGAGCCGACGTCGCCCTGCAGCAGGCGGTTCATGGGCACGGTCCCGGCGAGATCGGCGGTGATCTCCGCGACGGCGGCGTTCTGGCCTGGCGTGTAGGCGAAGGGCATCCGCTCTCGGATGCGTCGGTCGATCTCGGGTGGCGACGGCAGCGTCGGCGCGGAGACGGTGTGGCGCCAGCGGTGACGCCGCATCGCGACGGCGAGCTGCATGACCAGCAGCTCCTCCAAGGCGAGACGCCGCCGGGCGCGTCGCGGCTCCTCGAGGTCGGCGGGTCGATGCATCGCCCGGTAGCACTCCGCCAGCGGCATCAGGTCGTGGGCGTCGCGGTAGGACTGCGGAAGCGTCTCGGGAATCTGCGGAAGCGCCGCATCGAGGACCGTCTCGACCGCCTGCTCGATGCGGTTCGATGGAAGGTCCTCGCGGGCGGGATAGATCGGGCGGATTCGACCTTCGCGGGCGGCGGTGGGGACCTCCTCGTCGATCGGCGTCCACTTCGGATTCGCCAGCTGCAGCACCGGACCGTGCAACTTGCCGCGGCCCTCGGCGATCCCGACCTGCCCGGGATGGATTCGTCGGGCGAGCCACGGCATGTTGAAGAAGGTCAGCAGGGCGGATCCGCTGTGGTCCTCGACGACCACCTCGACCCGGGAGGTGCGACCTCGACGCAACTGCACGCGGCTCACCGTGCCCCGCAGGGAGAGGTTGGCCTGGCCATCTCGCTCGACGAGTTCGCGAGCCTCCTCGATCGGCGACTCGGCCTCTTCTCGCTCGTGACGCAGCGGCAGGTGGCGCACAAGGTCGCCGACGGTCCGGAGTCGCAGTGCCGCGAGGCCGTCCCGGCCGCCGGCGGGAATCGCGGCGACGTCGGCAAGCGGCGTCGAGATCGAGAGAGGTGAGTCCGTCATCGCAAGGCGGCCCCGGGGCCGGTCCGTACGATACGCCCGTGGCACGACGACCCTTCGATCCGAAGAAGGCCCGCGGCGGCGATTCCGGCTCCGACGACGCCTTCGGAGATCTCTTCAGCGGCCTCGGCGATCCGCCGCCGGTCGATGCGAACGGCGGCGGGGGCTCGCAGCCACCGGAGCCGGCACGTTCGGCCGGCACCTCCGACGATCGGCCGCTTTCGGTCACCGCGTTGTCGAACCTGATCGGCGAGGCCCTGTCCAAGGGCGTGCCGGCACGGGTCCGGGTCGTCGGCGAGGTCAGCAACGCCCGACCCGGCCGACACCTCTACTTCTCGCTGAAGGACGAGGAGGCGGTGATCTCCTGCGCGATGTGGCACTCGGACCTTCGCAAGCTCGAGGAGATCCCCCGCGACGGCGACTCGGTCGAGGTGTGGGGACAGGTGGGCCACTACGCCAAGCAGGGTCGCACCCAGCTCTATGCCAAGTCGATCGAACCGGTGGGGCTCGGCGCGCTCGAGGCGAGGTTTCGGGCGCTGGTCGCCGAACTCCGCGAGGAGGGCTACTTCGATGCCCAGCGCAAGCGGCCGACGCCGCGGCACCCGGGTCGCATCGCGATCGTGACCGGGGCGGGGAGTGCGGCCCTCGCCGACTGCCTGCGCACCGCGCGGGACCGCATGCCGACGACGGATCTCCTCGTGGTGCCGGTGCTCGTGCAGGGCGACGGCGCGGCGGAGCAGGTCGCACGGGCGATTCGAGGTCTCGATGCGGCAGCCGGGCGACTGGGGATCGACGCGATCCTCGTGACCCGGGGAGGGGGGAGCCTCGAGGACCTCTGGGCGTTCAACGAACGAGTGGTCGCCGACGCCGCGCACGACTGCCGGATCCCGCTCGTCGCCGCCATCGGGCACGAGTCCGACACCACCATCGTCGAGCTCGTCGCCGACCATCGCGCCTCGACGCCGACGCAGGCGATCACCCACCTGCTGCCGGATCGGCGGGAACTTGCCCGCGCCCTCGCTCGAGATCGCGGTCGCCTGTCGCGGGCCGCGGCCAACGTGATCTCCGAAGCCCGCATGCGTCTCGATCTCGCCAGAAGGCACGAGTTCCTGCGGCGGCCCGCGGATCGCCTG
Source organism: Planctomycetota bacterium (assembly GCA_017859745.1). GTDB lineage: Bacteria > Planctomycetota > Phycisphaerae > Phycisphaerales > SM1A02 > VGXO01. The sequence continues at coordinate 6,871 of JAFMML010000035.1, read as the reverse complement.
GCCGAGCGGCGGCGAGGCATCGAGTCGCTTCGCAGGCGACTGCGGGGGGCGATCGAACGCCGCCTTCGCGACGAGCGCGTCGAGCTGCCGCGGATCCGTTCGCGCCTGACCGCAGCGATCCTGAGGCGAAGGCCTCGTCCGGAGACGGTCCGTTCGCTGGAGCGGCGTCTCCATGCGGCCGCGAGTCGTCGCCTCGACCGATCCCGAGGCCAGGTCGAACAGGCCACGCGGCGCCTGAGGAGTGTGGGGCCCGCCGAGGTCCTGTCCCGCGGATTCGCGATCGTCACCGACGACTCCGGGTCGGTGGTGCGATCCGCCGGGCGAACGCTCGCCGGCGCCGCATTGCGGGTGCAGTTGGCCGACGGTGGCCTGGAGGTTCGCGTGGAACGCTCGGATCCCGACCGATCGATCGACGATCCGTCCGGCGCTTGAGCGACCGACATCTCCGTTCGGGTACATTCCTCGCCATGCCGCGACACCGATCGAGCGACGAGCCCACTCCGCCGTCCCTGCCGGAGGAGATCGCGGCCCTCGGCTACGAGGAGGCGCTCGAGGCCCTCGAGGAGATCATCGATCGGATCGAGCAGGGCGAGGTCGGCCTCGAGGCGTCGCTGGCGGAGTACCGACGCGGCGTGCAGCTGGTGCGTCGTTGCGAGATGGTGCTGGAGGCCGCCGAACAGCAGGTCCGCGAGTTGAGCCTCGCCGAGGTCGAGGAGCACGCCGCGGACGGCGACGTCGAGGACCCGGACTGAGCCCGGTGGTCGTCCTCGCTTCCGCGGCGACATGGCCGTCTCCCGACGCGTTGGAGAACGCCTGGCGGGACCTCGAGGTCCTGTCGTGGGTGGTCTGGTCGTTCTTCGTCTTCGCCTTCGGCGCGAGCCTCGGCAGCTTCATGAACGTGGTGGCCTGGCGTCTGCCGCGTGGGGGCAGCGTGGTCTCGCCGCCGAGCCGTTGCCCGACGTGCGCGGGGCGGCTCTCGTGGCGCGAGAACCTGCCGGTGTTGGGGTGGCTCCTGCTGCGAGGCCGCTGCCGGTTCTGCGGCGAGCGCATCGGCGTCCAGTACCTGCTGATCGAACTGCTGCTCGGTGGTCTCTTCGTCGGCGCGTTTCTGATGCTCTACCTGCCGGAGCCGGCCAGCTGGTGGACCCTCGGCACGGGCGAATGGTGGATCCAGCGGGAAGTCGCCGGCTCGTGGCCGGGACTGCTCGCGATCCTGGCGATGCTGTCGCTGCTGGTGCCGATCACCCTGATCGACGCCCGCACCTATCTGATTCCGCTCTCGCTGACCCTTTGGATCGTCGCGGTGTCGGCGGTCTGCTGGACGGTGCAGTCGGAGTTGCCGCTTCCGTGGCGGGTGCCCCTGGACAGTCCGGCGGTGCCGCTGCCCGTGCCGGGATCGAACTGGGCCGGGGCGGCGTTCGGCGGGGTGCTGGGGGTGCTGGTGCTGGCGGTGCTGCTCCGCCTCGGATCGCTGCGACCCTCCTTCGCCGACTACGACGAGTTCGTCGCCGAGGGCGAGACCCTCGGGGACTATCCCCACGCCCGGCGGGAGGCGCTGCGGGAGCTGTCGCACCTGACCCCGGTGGCGGCGGGGGCGGCGGCGGGATGGTGGATCGCCTCGATGCTCCCGACGGCGTTCGGGACGGCGATGCCGGCGTGGCTGGCGGCCTGGTCGGCGGTGGCAAGCGGCTACCTCGTCGGGGCGGCCCTGGTCTGGGGGGTCCGAATCCTCGGCACCCTCGCCTTCGGACGCGAGGCGATGGGACTGGGCGACGTCCACTTGATGGGCGCGATCGGCGCCGCGCTGGGATGGATCGATGCGACGGCGGTGTTCTTCATCGCCCCGTTTCTGGGGCTCGCTTGGGCGGGACTCGCGACGGTTCTGGGCACCGGTCTCCTCGGGGCGAGGTTCAGGCCGCTTGGGGATCGGGTTCGAACCATGCCCTACGGGCCGCACCTCGCGGTGGCGGCGGTGCTGGTGGTGCTGGCCCGTCCGGTCTTCGTCGAACTCTGGATGGTTCTGGTTCCACCCGTCGACACGCTGTCGGCGCCGCTTCGCTTTACAGGAGTCCCTGCGGGGGTTTCAATGCGGATGCCGTGACGCGGGCGAAGGGATCGCCGCGTCGAGGTGGATGACCACGCGGACTCCTGCGTGGACGCCATGGATGCCGGGCGGTGGCGAGCCGCCGCCCGCGGACGCCGACAGGACACGGTCACGACTCGTGACGGAAAGGATGCCCAGGACTATGCGAAGGACACGCGCGGCGGTGGTGTGCATGATGGCGGCGGCGACCTTCTTCGCAGGCTGCGATGCGGCCAAGAAGAAGGAAGCGGCCCTGATCGACGAGAACTCGGCGCTGAGGGATCAGATGACCGGGCTGCGACAGCAGCTCGACGCCGCGGAGTCGGCCCGTCGCTCGCTCGAGAGCGAGAACGCCCAGTTGCGAGGCGACCTCGACAGCGCCACCGCACGCATGCCCGCCGGTTTCGCGACCGGTCTCGAAGGCGTCACCATCGAAGGACGCACCGGCGAGATCGTGGCGGTCATCGAGGGCGACGTCCTGTTCGCCTCGGGTTCGACCACCCTTCGCAGCGAGGCCAAGGCGACCCTCGAGCGACTCGCGGCGCAGATCAAGAAGGAGTTCCCCGGACGACCGATCCGCCTCGTGGGCTTCACCGACACCGATCCGATCAAGAAGAGCAACTTCGCCAGCAACTACCACCTCGGATTCCAGCGGGCCTACGAGGTCGGGCAGTTCCTGTCCTCGAAGGGTCTGTCCGGCAAGGAGATGTCCTACACCAGTTTCGGCCCCGAAATGCCGCGGTCGACGAAGGCCAAGTCCCGCCGCGTCGAGGTCGCGATCGTCACCGACTGATCGTGTGACTCGAAACAAGGTCGTATTCACAAGGTCGTATTCACAGGGGCGTATTCAGCGCCTCCTCCGACAGCGGCCGCCCCTCGGGGCGGCCGCTGTCTTTCCGTCGTCCGACTCTGTCCGACGCGTCCGACTCTGTCCGACGTGTCCGACCCGTCCGACGCGTCCGACTCTGTCGGACATGTCCGACTCCCTCCGACCCGTCCGACAAAAGAACCCCCGGCCACGGGGGCCGGGGGTTCGGAGTCGAGATCGCGAAATCGACCGGGTGGTGATCAGCTCCAGTTGCCGAGCAGCGTCGCAAGATCCTCGCCGCCCACGGTTCCGTTGCCGTCGAAGTCGGCGGGGCTGTCCATCTCGCCCCAGTCGCTGAGGAAGATGCCCAGGTCGGTGCCGTCGACGATGCCGTCGCCGTTGAGGTCGCCCGGAACCTCCGGATCGGGACCACTGCACGGCTGGATCGAGACCGTCGCGCACTTGGGGGTGGTGATGAAGCCGTAGTTGTACGCCGCGCTCCAACCGCAGAGCCAGTTGCTGTCGGGCGCGAAGGCGCCGCGATAGTTCTCGGCGGTGAAGAAGCCGTCGTTGGGCGGCAGCATCGATGCGGAGGCCGCGGGGCCGACCGCCCGGGGATCGAGGCCGATCACCTGGAGCATGGTCTTGCCGCCGACCGTGACCGGCGCCGCCCGGTCGATCGAGGCGATCGGCTGATCGGCCGGATCGAAGCCGGGAATCTGGATGTTGTCGTTGGCCGGAGCGAACACGCCGCGGGCGTTCGCTTCGGTGTACGCGGCGGGATCGAGATTGCGGAAGAAGACGCTGCCGGTCATCTCGATGAGCGTGCCCGAGCTCTGGGCGGTGTAGAACATGCCCGGATCGGACGGCGCGTTGACCGTCGAGTAGCTGTTCCACGGCGTGGTCCAGGTGTCGGCCCACGAGAGCGTGCCGTTGAAGCCGTAGCCCTGGCTTCCGTCGCCGTCCACGTTGTCGAACCGGACGACCTTCTCGCCGCAGTCCATGAAGATGGAGTTGCGGAACTGCACGCGGGCGTTGTCGCGCCAGGCGGTCGCGCCATCGCCGGCGCCCGGTGCGGGCTGGCCGATGAAGGTCGCGTTGTAGATGGTCGCGGTGGTCACCGGCTGGGCGTCGGAGTCCTCGGCGCCGTCCATCTCGAACCCGTTGTCGCCGACTCCCGAGCCCTGCGAGGCGTCGACCGAGTAGCCCTGCACGACGAGGACGTTCTGCATCTTGCCGCGCCAGCCCTGGTCGACGTCGATGCTGTCGTCGCCGATGTTCCAGACCGAGGCGCCACGCAGGTTGACGGTGCCGCCCCAGATCTCGATGCCGTCGTCGACGTTGTTCATGATCTCGACGAAGTTGATGTCGGTCTCGCGGCCGATGGCGCCGAGGGAGAGGCCGTTCAGCTCGTTCGCGAGCCCGACCACCCGGCCGCCGTAGCGAATCGAGAGATAGCTGATGCAGCCGGAGTCGTCGTCGTCGTCGCCACCGCCGTAGAGGACCTTGGTGTCGCCGGGGAAGTCGGCGATGAGACCCTCCATGGCCGAACGGTTCGCCGGGTTGGGGGTCGCGGTGTTGCCGGGGGTCAGCGAGTCGCCGATGTAGGCCTCGCCCATGATCGTGAGATTGCCCCACTCGTTGGCGGCGGGCCGCCAGGTGGTGAAGTCGTCGTTGGTCGAGGTCATCACGACGGGATTCTCGGCGGTGCCGAGGACGAAGATCTTCGCGCCGCGGCAGACCGCGAGGCTGCCGGAGCCGTCGGTGGTCGGCGTGCTGGCGACGATGGTGCCGGCCTCGATGGTGAGAGTGGCTCCGGGCAGCACGTAGATCTGGTTCTGAAGGTTGTAGGTGTTGTCCGAGGTCCAGATCGTGCTCTTGGAGATGTTCTCGGTGACGAGAACCTCCTCGGCGACGGCGGTGCCGCACAGCGCGGCGGCGCCGCATGCGACGGTGACGAGCTTCCGTGACTTCATGCCTTTCGACTCCTGTGAACGATTCGCAACGCGATGGATCGACGCACGTCCGCCTCGCCCGCGCTCTCGGGCACGACTCGGGGCGAACGACCGGGAACGGAACGTCCGTTCGGTCGAGCGAAAAGTAGGTCCGGTTTGTGTGGATCCCGTGAAGCGACGGTGAGCGTTCGAGTGGTGAACGGCTCGCTCCCCGCGAGCGTCGGTCAGCGACGGTGCCGAGGCGCACGCTCGAATCGTCGGCAAGGGGGCGCGTCGCGGCCGCCCCAAACGGTTCCGCAGCCGTTTCTTTGCGCAACGACAACATGCGACTCGTAGCGTTCGCGTCGTTCGAGGTGGATCCGCGATCCGCGGTGTCGGACCGCAGCCCACTCGACGCCTCGAGACGCCTTCGGAACGACTCCGCCCATGCGACGTCCTCACTGCTCGATTCGAGAACTGGTGGGGCGTGTCGTCGTTGCCGGCATCGCGGCAGCGGCGATGGCGGCGACGAACCGGTCCGCGGCGGCACCCCAGGTCGAGGACGTCGCGGCCGCGGCCGCCGAAGGGATCTCGACGGGGATGCCGGAGGACCGTGCCGGATCCAACCCGCAGGACGATCTGCTGCGATTCGCCTTCGAGGTCGCCTCGCTCATCCCACGTGAGCCGCATCTCAAGGATCGCTCCCGAGCCCAGGAGGCGGCCGTTCTCGCCATGCTCGCGGCAGGCCGAATCGATCTCGCCACGGATCTCGTCGAGCGGATGGACGGGTGGCGACGCGGCACCGGATTCGCCGAGGTCGCCTTCGCCCTCGCCGGCGAACGACCGGACGATCCGAGGATTCGACGCTATCTGGTGCTGGCCTCGAACCTCTCCGACACCGCGAAGGACTGGCGAAAGGACCGGATTCGGATGGCGATCGCAAGGGTGCACGCGCGACTCGGCGAGTCCGCCGAGGCCGCCCGGATCGCCCGATCGATCGCGATCGAGGAGGTCGGCAAGATCGACGTCGTGCGGGCCCGCCACGGATCGGAGGTCCTCGACGACGAGGCGTTCGCGGCGCGGCAGGCGGAACTCGCCGCGGCGGTGGCCTCGGGCAACTTCGATCTCGTCCGGTCGGCTCTGGCGGCGCAGGTCGGCTTCTTCGAGCGCTATCGGGCCGACGACGTGAGACGTCTCGCCGTCGAGCGGGCGATTCGCGAGGGGTGGGTGAAGGTCCCGCACTCGATCCGGATCGATCTGCTGCTGGAGATGTCCGCGATCGCGGCTGCGGCGGGCGATGCCAAGGCCGCGCAGCGGTTCGCCGCGGAGGCGCGATCGATCCTCGACGCGAACCGCTGGATCGCCGAGAGCGAGGTGCCGATGCTCGGCCGGATCGCGACGGCCTTCGCGAACGCCGGCGCCGACGAAGCGGCCCGCGCCGCGATCGAACGCGCGGAGGAGGTCCACGGGACCCGTCTGCAGGAGATCTACGACATCTACCGGGCTGGTGCCCTGCGGCCGGTCGCCGAGGCGTGGGTCGCCGTCGGCGACGCCGATCGGGCCCGCGCCATGTACCTCCGAGCCCTCGCGTCCGGCATGGAGAATCCCAATGCCCGGCCGCGGGCGATCGACCTTGCGGCGACCGCACGCTCGATGGCGGCGAGCGGATTCCAACCCGATGCCGAACTGCTCGAGGAGATGCGGGCGATCCGGACGCGACTGGGCGATCCATGGTGAACTCCGCCCCGGCGTGGGTCGCGATCGCGGCCATCGCCCTGTCGGTCTCCAGCGCCGCGGCGCAGCAGGCCGGCTCGATCCGTGGTCGAGTGATCGACCGCGACTTCGACGCGCCGCTGCCCTTCGCCGAGGTCTCGATCAGCGAGACCGGAGCGAGGACCACCGCCAGCGCCGAGGGCAACTACGTGTTCGGCGAGGTTCCACCGGGCCGGTACACCCTGATCTTCGCCAAGGAGGGGTTCGCGCGACAGGTCCGCACCGACGTGGTCGTCTCGGAGGGACGCCTCGTCGAGGTCGACGCCTCGATGA
>JAFMML010000083.1 GCA_017859745.1 Planctomycetota bacterium | reverse complement strand
ATCGACGCCATGAAGGAGATCGCAGACGCCCACGCCTGCACCGTGCCGCAGGTCGCGATCGCATGGCTCGACGCCCAGCCGGGTTGCACCTCGACGATTCTGGGTGCGAGGACCGCGGCGCAACTCGAGGACACCCTCGCGAGCCTCGAGGTCGCGTTGACGCCCGAGCAGCTTGCGCGGCTCGACGAGTTGACGACCCCGCCCGACCACTTCCCCCAGACCTTCCTCGAGGCGGTCCGCACCACCATGTTGAACGGGGCGAGGATCGACGGCATCGAGGGTCCGATCTGGGACCTGAGCCCCGCGGACGACTCCGAGCGGGCCTGACGAACCTGCTCGGAGAATGCCGGCGGTGCTGACGAGTCACTTCAGCGTTTTCCACAACTTCAGCCACCTCTCGCGCTCCGCGTAGAAGTTCGGCGAGACGAGATTCGGGCCGGAGTTCGTGTACTCCTTCAGCAACCGTTCCTCGCTGTCCAGCGGCTTCGGGCCGTGGTAGTGAAGTATGGCGGCGTCGGGGTTCGGTCCCCAGTAGGGACGCCAGTTCCACTCGTCCGGGATGGTGGTGATGTTGTCCTTGTAGAAGCTGTTGATGAGTCCCTGATCCCAGCACCGCTTCGGCAAATGGCCGGCGAGGATCATTCGCCGCACCCATGTGTCGAACACATCGGCAGTGGCTCGCAGGTTCGGAAGGTTCATGATGGACACTCCGGAGTTGAACATGCCGCCGCGCCGGATCTCGTGGACCATGCCCCAGTACTTGACGGTCGGAAGGGGCGGCATGGCGTCGATGCCCTTGCGAAACATCACGTCCAGATCCGTGTAGAGCACGATCTCGTCGTCGAAGAGGAAAGGGATCTCGAGCCGCAACATGGCCCCGCGGGCGATCAGCAACTCCTTGGGGCGGAGAGCCGAGGTCATTTCGGGGAGAAAGCGACTTTGTGCCCGGAGCATCTGGGCGGTCTCGCCGCCCACGCCGTCCGTGGCCCAGCCCAACTCCTTGCGCAGTTCATCTTCCGACAAGTCGCCGCCATCGACGAGCAGCCACGGTTCGTAGCCGCATCCGTGCGCGGTGTGAAGGCAGATCCGAGCGTACTCACGGTAGTCCGGCGAGAACGACGGAATGTTGATCGCGCAAATGGCCTTGCGTGGCATCGGTCCTCCATCTCCTGATTGCATGCGAGCCTCGTCGTTGCCCGGTGTGCCTTCCGCGTCCACAAAGATCGACGCGTCGCCGAGTTCATCCTTGGATCGAGTGGGTTCGGGTCGAGTACGCTCGATTCGAGAGCGTTCCTCGGACGTACCGACGAGATTCGAACACCCTTGAATCCGATTCACTCGGGGACGAGCTCCCGTGCGACGCGAGCAGTGTTCCGTTGCTGCCCGATGCAGAGGACATCCATGACTGGGATGACTTCGTCCGCCGGCAACCGAAATGGACGACCGAACCATCGACGCGGGATGAGCCGTCGGACGCCCGGACCTTCGGCAAGGTATCGCATCCGCGTTGCAAGTGGACACGTCCCGATCGAGTCGTCGACCCAGAGGGGCCGTAAGTGGACCGGCCATCAGACGCGTCAGATCCGACGACCCCGCCCGACCACTTCCCCCAGACCTTCCTCGAGGCGGTCCGCACCACCATGTTGAACGGGGCGAGGATCGACGGCATCGAGGGTCCGATCTGGGACCTGAGCCCCGCGGACGACTCCGAGCGGGCGTAGGGCCCGAGGCCGCCCAGGTCACGCCGTGACGGGTGGCATCGGGCAGTCGAGGCGATCGGCGACCGCCCGCAGCAGCAGCAGCTCGTCGAGGCTGGTCTCGCCGTCGTGATCGATCGAGGCGATGCAGGCCGCGAGCAGACGCTGCCGTTCGGTCATGCGCAGATCGCCGAGCCGCTGCAGGGCCTCGTCGAGACCGTCGAGGGCGATGGACGCTCGATCGGGGCAGGGGACCTCGGACCAGCCGAGCGTCGAGATGGCCGCGCGGAACGCCGCCTCGGCCTCGCCGGCATCCGCATGCCCGGCGTGGGCGAGGGTCGCCAGCACCCGCACCGCGGAGTCCCGACGTCGCTCGAGCGACTGCCGCCGCCGCTCGGCCTTCGGGGGGGCGAACCGGGCCTCGACGTGCCGCTCGAGCACCGTGCGCACCACCCACTCGAACAGGCCCACGGTGCGGTCGGCGAGGATCACCGCCGTCAGGCGATGGCGGAAGTCCCGGTACTGCGGCTCGGAGAGTTCGCAGAGCGCCGGGACCGCGAGATCGATGGCGGCGAGTCGCTGCGGCTTCGAGAGACGCCGCACCGGTTCGGCGAGGCGATCCGTCGACGCGACGAGTCCCGGGTCCCCGGAGAGGGCGTGTCGTTGCGCGTCGCGATGACCGGCGTCGCCCGAGAGCAGGGTCGCCGCGATCACGCCGCGGGCGTCCATCGGCTCGCGGCAGGCGTCGACGACGATCGCCGGAAGGCTTCGGACGAGTCGTGCGGCGACCTCGACGTCCTTCGGAGCGACTTCGCCGATGCGGGATGCGGCCGCCGAGATCTCCGGCGTGGCGATGTTCCGCAGAGGCGGCGCCGCCTCGCCGAGCCGAGACCTCGCGGCGGCGACTGGCGACGGGGGACTCGGCGCCGCGGCCTCGATCGCGGCGGCATCGACACCTTCGATGCGGGCGATGCGCAACTTCAGGGGTGGGTGGGTCGCGAAGAGGGCCGCGAACGCCGGCGTGAAGAAGAAGTGCCCGAACTCCGAGACGTGGGCGTTCCAGCCCCGCGAGGCGGGCATGCCGCCGATCTTGCGCAACGCCCCGGCGATGCCGCGGGGGTTGCGGGTGAACTGGACCGCGCTCGCGTCGGCCAGGAACTCCCGCTGGCGACTGACGGCCGCCTGAATCAGGCGCCCGAACATGGTGCCGATGGCGCCGACGGCCATCAGAAGCAGACCGAAGGCGATGATCCCCAGGCCCACCGCGCCGCCGTTGTTGCGGTTTCCGCCGCCGCCCCGGCTGTACAGCAGCATCGGTCCGACGTAGCGAAAGAGACCCCACCCGAGCACCCCGATCACGAGGATGCCGAAGATCACGCCGGCGAGGCGGATGTTGAGCCGCATGTCGCCGTTCAGGATGTGGCTGAACTCGTGGGCCATGACGCCCTGGAGTTGGGGACGATCGAGCTGCCGCACGCAGCCTCGGGTCACGCCGATGACGGCGCTCTGCGGCGTGTAGCCGGCGGCGAAGGCGTTGATCGAGTCCTCCTCGATCAGATAGACCGGCGGCACGGGGACTCCCGAAGCGATCGCCATCTCCGCGACCACGTTCATCAGGCGGCGGAGTTCCGGATCTCGGGTCGCCGGATCGACGAGCGTGCCGCCGAGCATCTCGGCGACCGCGGATCCGCCCTTGCCGAGCTGGGCGATCTTGAACAGGCTTCCAAGGCCGACCACCAGCAGCACCGCGACCGCGATGCCGCCGAGCAGCGGGGGATTCCAGAACGGCAGCTCGCCCTCGGAGGACGCGATCGCCGCAAGCGGCAGGTAGAGCGCCGCGACGACGCCGACCACCGCCAGCAGGAAGAGGATCACCAGTCGTCCGGTGCGCTTGCGAGCGGCGTCCTGAGCGGCGAAGTAGTTCACGACGCGGACTCTCGATCGAAGTCGAGCGCTGGGGCGTCCGCGATCGAACGGTCGGGCCAGTCCAGCAGTTCGCCTGCCTGGTAGGAGAGCACGCCTGCCACGACGTTCGTGGGGAAGGTGGACCGCAGTTCGTTGAGTCGCACCACCGCGTCGTTGTAGGCGTGTCGCGCGAAGGCGACGCGGTTCTCGGTGGTGACGAGTTCCTCCTGAAGCGCGAGGACGTTCTCGTGACTCCGCAGTTCGGGATACGACTCGACACGGGCCACGAGCACGCCGACCGCCTCGCCGAGGGCCTTCTCGGAGGCGGCCAGGTCGCCGGGGCGATCGGCGCTGGCCGCCGCGAGACTCTCGGCCGCGCGGGTGCGAGCCAGCGTGACCCGCTCGAGCGTCTCGCGTTCGTGGGACATGGCGGCGCGGACCGTCTCCACGAGTCGCGGGACGAGATCGTGCCGCCGGGCGAGTTGCACGTCGATCTGCGAGAACGCCCCCTCGACCTTCACCCGGGCCGAGGCGAGTCGGTTCTGCAGCGCGGCGGCGAACACCACCACCGCGAGCAGCACCCCGATCGAGACGATCCACCAGATCACGTCGTGTCGCTCCTCATGTCGCGAAGCGTACCGGCAGGGAATATCCTTCGGGCATGACGACGACCGTGGCTTCGGGCAGGCGGACCACCGCGAGGATGCCTCGGCATCGGTTCGCGATCCTGTCGATCGCGGCTTCGGGCGTGCTCGTGGGACTCGCGATGCCCGGCTGCCGCACCGTCGAAGGCAGCGGGAGGCAGCAGCTGGTCCTGATGTCGGTCGATCAGGAACGGCGCATGGGCGCGGAGGCGTATCCGGAGATCCTCGCCGAGCAGGGGGTGATCGCGACGGGGCCGCAGGTCGATCGGGTTCGGCGGGTCGGCGCGGACCTCGCCGCCGCCGCATCGCGTCGCTTTCCGCAATCCTCCGCGGGCATGGACTGGGCGTTCACCGTCGTCGACGAACCCACCGTCAACGCCTGGGCGCTGCCGGGGGGCAAGTGCGGGGTGAATCTAGGGCTTCTCGAGTTCGTGGAGAACGACGACGAACTTGCCGTGGTCATCGGGCACGAGATCGCCCACGCGTTGGCGAGTCACGGCGCCGAGCGGCTCAGTCGCGACGCCGTCGCGGGGATCCTCGCCGAACTCGCCCTCGGCGAGATCGACCCCGGTCTTCGGTTCGCGATCGAACAGGCCTACGGCGTGGGCGTGTCGCTTCCCTTCAGCCGCGATCACGAGCGCGAGGCGGATCGTCTCGGGCTGTTCCTCGCCGCGGAGGCGGGCTACGACCCTCGGGCCGCGGTGTCGTTGTGGCGCCGCATGGCCGCCGACGGAGGGCAGGGGCCGGAGTGGCTCTCGACCCATCCCGACCCCGGCGGTCGGGCCGACGAGCTCGAGCGACTCATTCCGGAGGCCGAGGCGATCCGGCGGGCCGCACCGGCCCCGGCGGACCGTCCTTGAGTCGGCGGCCGGTCTGCTCCGCGACCGGTGGTTCGCTCGTCGGGACGCCCGGCATCCACGTGCGCTGGGCGATCCGGCCATTGTCCAGCGGCGTGAACTCGTCGGTCCATCCGTCGGACCAGCGGACGACCGCGGACTTGCCGAAGAACGACCAGGTGCCGGCGGGTGGTTGGTCGGCGATGCGCTTGAACGCGAGCCCGTTGGACTGGACGGCCACATAGAAGGGGGAGTGGTCCTGCTCCATGCGCATCTCGAAGACCCCCACGAAGGGAACCAGACGATCGTCGATCATCCGAGCGCGGCCGCAGGTCGACCACGGACCGGTGATCGGGGTCTCGGGGGTGTAGGAGATCTGTTCGAAGCCCTGCTCGGCGAAACGGACCACGTCGATCCATCCGTTGTGGTAGTCGATGCGGGCGCCGTTGCCGTACACGCGCCATCGGCCCCATTCGCCCTTCGCGCCCTCGGGTCCCTTGGCCCAGGTGCTGCGAGCGGCGCCACCGGGAAAGAGCACCACGTTGAAGGTGTCGTTGGCCATGTCCGTGAGGGCCCACGTGCCCACGAACCGGGACCGATCGACGGTGCCGCCCTCGCGAGAGTTCGCCGGTGCGGCTTCGCCGGAAAGGCCGACTCCGCCGAGACGACGAATGTCGCCGGCGACGTGCGGGGCATCGGCGAGGGGGACGCCCGGCGCCCATGAGAGCTGCTCGAAGCCGCCGTCGGGCGTGGACCGGATCACGTTGTTCCATCCGTCCGTCCAGCGGATCGAAGCGGCGCCGTCCTCGATCGACCAGACCCCACGGTGATCCTCGTTGATGGTCTTGAAGGCGAGGCCGTTGGACTGCAGCGACACCGCGAACGGGGCGCCGGTGTGGTCGAGGAGGCGAAAGACGCCGACGAAGGGCGTGGCCTCGCCCTCGACCCGGACCGCCTTGCCGCCGTTGGTCCAGGGTCCCGAGATCGGGGTGCCCGGGGCGTAGGAGACCTGTTCGAAACCCTGTTCGCAGATGCGGATCACGTCGATCCAGCCGTCGTCGTAGTCGATGCGGACACCGCTTCCGAATCGGGACCAGCGGGCGCTCTCGCCCTCGGCGCCGGCATCGCTCTTCACCCAGTTGCTGCGGGCGCCGCCATCGGCGTCGAGACGGACGTCGAAGAGGTCGTTGTGCTCGTCGGTCAGGGCCCAGACGCCGACGAACATCGAGTCGGGCACGTCCTCGTCGCCGCGGGGTGTGGTGACGAGGGCCGCCGCCGAGGGGATGCCCGGCCGCGGCGGCGCTGCAGACTCCTGCGCCGCGAGCCCGACCGGGGATGCGGCGACGATGGTCGCGACCAGGGGCAGCAGCACTCGGGTGGGAAACGGTGCGGCCGCGCGCACGATCGAGGGGCGGGTCATGGAAGCCTCCGAAGCGGCCGAGGCGGCCTGGCGAATCGAACACGCCGCAGGGCGGAAACCCTGCGGCGTGGAGGGGGAATCGGTCGTGGGGTCAGCGTCCGCTGAAGAATCTCTTGATCGACTGCACCGTCACCTCGCGCCCCGCCGCGGCGATCGACTCGGTCAACGGGATCTCCTTGGGGCAGACCTGCACGCAGTTCTGACTGTTGCCGCAGTCGCCGACACCGCCGCGGCCGGCAAGAACCTCGTAGCGGTCCTTCGCGAGCACGCCGCCGGTCTGGTGGGTGTTGAAGAGTCGGGCCTGGCTGATGACGGCGGCGCCGATGAAGGACTCGGGCCACTTCGACTCGTCGGACTCGAGGTTGTATTGCGGGCACGCCTCGAGGCAGCAGCCGCAACTCATGCAGGTCGAGAGGGCGTAGCGGATCTCCTGGTCGTCCGGCGACTCCTTGGGGCCGGCGCCGAGGTGGTAGGTGCCGTCGAGCGGCACCCACGCCTTGGCTCGCTTCAGCCCGTCGAAGAGGCGCTGGCGATCGACGCACAGGTCGCGGACCACCGGGAACTTGCTCATCGGCTCGATGGTGATCGACTCGCCGGCATCGATGAACTGGTCGACGAGGCAGGAGCATGCCTGACGCACCTTGCCGTTGACGAGCATCGTGCACGACCCGCAGACCTCCTCGAGGCAACCGGAGTCGTAGGCGATGGGGGTGGTCGCGGCGCCGTCGACGGTCGTGGGATTCGCGGCGATCGCCTGCAGCACGCTGATCAGGTTCGCGCCGGGCTCGACCGGGACCTCGAAGTGCTCCACGCGGGGCGCCTCGCCAGGCGACGACTGGCGCCGGATGGCGACGCGGAGGGTGCGATGGGCGGAGGAAGCGGCCTTGTCGGTGGGGGCGACCATGGGAGGGGGAGACTCCGTCAAGCGTGCCGGGGCGGACCCGAGGGTACGGACGAACGGGTGTGGAAGGCGATCCGACCAGGTCGGAGGCGCCTGTCCGGGAGACGATGGTAGCGGTGCCACCGCCCACGATCCGGTCGCCGGTCGTTCGGATCTTCGAAGGGGACCGCGGCTCCGTTGCATCGGATCGTCGACGAGGGCCGATGGACCTTCTTCCGACGGATTCACCTCCTCGCGGGACGCCCTCGAGACGAGCGGCGGAACGCTCGTCCCCGCTTGTCGGACGTTCAGGACCCCCGATGACCGACGCCGGCTCGGCCGCCCCATCGAAGTCGCCACCCCACGCGTCGTCGTTCACCGGACGCCGCGGATTGGTGGCGGCGTTGGCGATCGCGGTGGTGGCCGCGGCGATGATCTGGCCCTGGGTTCTCGCCGAGCGGGACTCGTTCTCGCAGAAGTCCTTCGACCACGACCGGTTCCACCTGCCGCTGGTGCGCTCGTTCGCGTCGCAGTGGCCGGCGGTGGATCTGTCCGACTACGACTCCGCCACGGGGCCGGGATACCACTTGGCGCTCGCGACCGCGGCGCAGGTTCTCGGCGACGGCGAGACCACGCTGCAGATGCTCGGGTCGCTCTTCGCGATCGGCCTGCTTGCGACGGTGGCGTGGCGCCTGGCGAGGTGGCGCGGATCCGAACTCGAAGGTCTGCTGCTCACGCTTCCGCTCGCGTCGAGCCCCTACCTGCTGGGCAACGCGATCTGGCTCATGACGGACAACCTGTCGCTGTGGCTCGTGTCGGTGCCGGTGCTGGGTGCGATCATGCTGCCGGCGACGCCGTTGCGCCTGGGTCGTTGGGGAGTCGCCACGGCGGCGGCGTGCGTGGTGCGTCAGATCAACCTGTGGGTGATCGGGCCGATCGTCCTGGCGGCCTGGTTCGCGACGCGGCCGAGCTCGGCGAACCTCGCCGAGCCGACGGAGGCGCCGCGTCGGCGCCTCGTGGTCTTCGCCGCGCTCGCCTGTCTGCTGCCGATGGCCGTCGTCGCGGGGTTCGCCTGGCTCTGGGGTGGCCTGACGCCGCCGACCTTCCAGCAGTACCACGCCGTCAGCGTGCAACCGGCGGCGGTGCCCTACGGGCTCTCGCTGTTCGGGGTGTACGGAGCCCCGCTGTGGTTCGTGATCGGGGCGAGCGGACTGGAACGGGGTCGGGTGCCGCGGTGGTTCCTGCTGACTGCGAGTCTCGGTTGGGCTGCGTTCACGATGGCCGGCGAATCGTTCGCGGGTCTCGAGGTCGGCCGCAACGGCGGATGGCTCTGGACGATGGTCGCCCAGACGCCGACCGTCGGCGGGGTGTCGCTGCTGCTGGCGGCGGGAAGTGCCGTCGGCATGGTGCTGTTGGTGCAGTTGATCGCCTTGGCGTTCGGCCGCGGCGAGTCGTGTGGCCGGAGCTCGATCGTGGCCGCGGTGGTCCTCGCGGCGTTTCTGGTCGCCCATGCGGCGAACAAGCAACTGTTCCAGAGGTACTTCGACGCCCCGGTGCTCCTGGTGCTGCTGGCCCTGACGGCGCTGGCGTGGCCGCGACGAGGCGACGGGCCGTCGGTCGATCCGCGATCCGACCGCTCATGGATCCTCGCGGTGGGACTGATGGCGGCGATGCAGGTGGCCTTCGCGACGGCGACGCTCTTCCTGCCGCTGGC
>JAFMML010000034.1:25955-32466 GCA_017859745.1 Planctomycetota bacterium | reverse complement strand
CCATGTCCGAGCATCTTGCCGTCTCCACTTCGTCCCGATCGATCCACCTGATCGCGCACGGTCGCCTGCACAAGGCCGACTACGAGCAGTTGCGTCCACATCTGGAGCGCTTCATCGCAGAGCATGGCGAGCTGCGCCTGCTGTTCGACGCGGGCGATCTCGATGGGTGGACGCCTGCGGCAATGTGGGAGGACACCAAGGTGGGCGTCCATCACCATGGCGATCTGAAGCGCCTGGCATGCGTGACGGATTCGAAGTTCCTCGCAGCGATGACCAAGGCCGCATCGCCGCTGACCCATGCCGAGGTCAGGGTCTTTCCGACCGAGGACCGCGCCGCGGCCCTCGAGTGGATCGACTCGGACTGAGTCGGTTCGAGACGCCTCGTCGATGGGGGGCGCGGTCGTGGATGAAGGGTCGAGTCGACGCGCCGATCAGGCCGTCGCCGAACGTTGCCGTGCCCAGACGATCCAACTCGAATCGGAGTAGGGATTCGTGCCGTCGCCGCGGAGCGTTCGGTGCATGAAGCTGAGCTGGGCCGCGTGGTAGAGCGCGTGCGTGGGGACCTGCATGCAGGCGTCGCCGCAGCGCTGCGTGTACACCTTCCCGTCGCGGGTGCGCTCGACGAGACGCCCACACTCCTCCGAAGTCAGGTCCGCCAGATAGCGGTCCCATCGACGGCGCACCTCGTCCCACTGCCGTTCGACCGCGCCGAGATCGGGATGGCTCGCGCGGGTCGGCCAGACGACCCCGTCCGCGGTTCCGGTCACGACGCCGATCCAGACCATCTCGGCGCCGAGCAGATGCAGCAGCGTCTCGAAGACGCTGCCGAGGCCGATCGGGAACTCGCGATGGAGTTCCTCCTCGGTGTAGGTGCGGGCGGCGGTCATGAATCGGTCGGTGGACCAGCGCAGCCACTCGTGGCTCTCGCGAACGGTGTCGGGGGAGATCATGAGGCGGGCTCTCGGGGACGGGGTGGGGAAGGACGGCGCGTCTCGGGTCAGGCGAGCACCGGGTCGAGCGCGTCCATGAGGTGGTCGACCTCGGCGACGGTGTTGTAGTGGACTGCGCTCACCCGGACCACGCCGGGGTCCGGCTCGATGCCCATCGCGGTGCAGAGGCGGTGGGCGTACATGTGGCCGTGGCGGATCCCCACGCCGGCGGCGTGGGCGGCGGCGACGATCTCCCGCGGGTCCTTCGACTCGTGCAGGAAGGAGACCGTGGCCACGCGGTCGGCGACTGCGGCGCTCGATGGCCCGACGAGCCGGACCTTCGAATGGGTCGCCAGGCGCTCGAGCAGCCGCGCCTGCACCGGGGCTTCGAGGTCGGTCATGGCCTCGAAGGACTTCTCGATGGTGGGGCGGCCGCAGGTTTCGGCATGGGCCCCGGTCGTGCACGGCGCCGCCGCCTCGATCTCGTCCTCGCCGGCGAGGATCGCAAGCAGTCGGGCCAGCGCGCACAGGCCGGCGCACCCCTCGTGGCTCGCGCCGCCCAGCTCGAACTTGTAGGGGACTTCGTCGCGGGCGATGAAGAAGTGGTTCGGTCCCTCCAGCGGATGGCGATCGTCGTCCACCATGTCGGTCCGCAGGAACATCGCGCCCATGTGAGGGCCGTAGACCTTGTAGGTGCTCCAGACGTAGGCGTCGCAATGCCAGGCGGCGACGTCGATCGCCCGATGCGGTGCGAACGCGACGCCGTCGACGACGGCCTTGGCCCCCACCTCATGGGCGAGGCGCGTCGCGCCGGCGACGTCGACGATCTCGCCCAGCAGGTTCGAGACGTGGGGAAACGCGACGATTCGAGTGCGTTCGGAGAGCGCCGACTTCAGCCCGTTGGCCCCGTCCAGCGAAAGCGACCCCGTCGCCGGATCCACGCTCCACCATCGAACTCTCGCACCCATCCGTTCCAGCGCCACCCAGCAGCCGATGTTGGCCTCGTGACCCTGCTCGCAGACGACGATCTCGTCGCCGGCGGCGATCGTCGGCGCGACGGCGTTCGCAAGAACGTGGGTGAGGGCCGTCGAACTCGCCCCGAGAACGGTGCGGCCGATTCCCTCGCCGTTGACGAACCGATCCATGAACCGGTGGGCCCGCTCGACGGTCGCGGTGGCGCGATCGCTCGCGGGATAGCCGGCGCCCAACTGGACGTAGTCGGCCAGCATGTGGTCGCGGATCGCGTCGGCGACGAGGAGCGGCACCTGCGAGCCGCCCGCGTTCTCGAGAAGCACGGTGCCGGCGGCGAGGCCGGGATAGAGCGACCGGATGGCGTCGATGGTGGGGGGCGTGATCGTCATGCCCCGGCAGCGTACCGAGGCGGAACCGACGCGGATCTCAGGCGGTCGCGTCCCAGGCGGCGAGGGCCTCGGCGAGTTCGGTCCAGCCGCCTTCGCGCCAGATCGACTCGACCATCTCGCGACTCCCGCGGTGGAAGCGGTCGACGTGACCGGGATGAAGTTCGGAGTCCGCCGCATCGAGCGTGAGGATCGGCACCGCTGCGACGAACACGGTGTCGGCCGGCAGCATCGCGTAGAGCCACTTGTCGGCGACGGGGCGGACCAGACAGGGATGCCGCAAGGACTTCGGCGCCGCATCGGGATCCGCCGGCAGGTGGGGGCGGAGGCGTTCGATCGCCCGTCGATGGATCAGGACGGCGCCGTTGCCGTGGCTGCGAACGTGTCGCTTCTCGGCGACGGGGCGGCGGTCGTCTCGCCACCGCTCGAAGAGTCGCCGCCGTGCCGTGGGATTGATCGGCGCCATCTGGATCGCGGTCCAGGCGTCGCCCGCGGCGGCGGCGACCTCGTCGATCGAGACCGGCCAGGCCTGTGGGCAGGCGAGGGTGGCGCCGCAATCGTCCTCGAGAAGCAGGATCGTCTCGGCATCGAGATCCCGCATCGAGTCGGCGGCCCTCGCCAGTGCACGCTGCCAACTCGCGAGGCAGGCGAGTTCGCTCCGGGTGGTGCGCCGAAACGGCGAGGTCTCGGCGAAGCGACGCACGCCCGGGAACGCGGTGCCGAAACGGGCGAGGTCCGGCGAGGCGCGAAGGCGACCCGTCGGATCCCGACCATCGATCGCTTCGATCCGCTGGTGGGTCCAGCCGCCCGCCGCGAGGGCCTTCAGCATGCGGCGCCGACGATGGTCCCCGCGTTCGAGGTTGATCCAAAGCACCGGAACGGTCTCGGTGTCGCGAGAGCTCACGGCCCTTGGATGCCGAGGCGTCGGCGCAGGTTCCCGGTGAGCCGCCGAACCGTCCGCAACTCGCCGGCGGTGGCCCGGCGGTCCTCGTGGAGTTCTGCGCCGCCGGGTATCCGCTCGAGCGCCGAGGGAAGGGCGAGTTCCAGGTCCAGATGCGCCGCAAGTTCGTCGCGTCGCGACTCGAGTTCGTCGTCCCGGACGAGCATGATGCCGGGCTCGTCGGCGAGTTCGAGAAAGTCCTCCACGAGTCGCGACCACATCTCCGCAAACGCCGAGGCGGTCGTCACGGGCCGGTCCGGCCAACGCTCGAACCAGGGGCCGCGCGGCGCGTAGCTCTCGAACGCCTCGACGGGATCCCGCACGAGCAGCACGATTCGAGTCTCGGGAAGGAGCATCCGAAACCAGCGGATCTCCTCGCCGCCGAGACGCACCTCCTTGAGGCCCCAGCGCGAACGTCCCGCGGCGCGGGCGGGTTCGCCGAACAGGGTGTCCAGAAGCCTGCGTTGTCCAAGGCGCAGCGAGGCGAGCGGCGGGGAGAGATTCGCGAGCCAGCGGTCGGCCGCCGGGGGCGGATCGCCGGGCGCAAGCAGATGGCGCTCGTTGGGCCAGCGAGCGTCGATCGGTCTCCACTGCGCGGCGAGGGACTGGAGGATCCCGCAGCGATCGAGCGCCTCGCCCCACACCAGCACCCGCGGGTCCGCCAGGCACATCCGCTGCAGCAGCGTCGATCGACTCCGCCATCCCGCGCTGCAGATCAGCACCGGGTCCTCGCACGGCAACGCCTCGTCGCGGTCGGAGCTCGCGGCGAGGCGTGTGCCGATGTCGTCGGGACGGCTCGATCCCGACCGTGGGTTGCCGCCGGCCTCGGCGCGCCGTCGTCTCGCGGCGTCGGCTCGTGCCGCGAAAGGGCGCCGTGGCCATGGCATGCGCGAAGTATCGGCGAATCGGGCCGAGAAACTTGCGTTCCTCTCGCGACGTCGACGTTCAGGCGAGGTTCAGCCGCCGAAGATCCGACGCAGCCAGCCCTCGAAGCCCGCTCGGCGCGGACGGCGCACCCGTGGGCGAATCGCGCTGCCGGGATGACGCTCGAGCCACTCGGCGTTGGTTCTGAATCGGTCGATGTCGTCGTTGAGGTACGCGATCAGCGCCGCCCGTTCGGTGTCGGGCACCCGACCGTGCAGGATCGAGACCGCGAGCCCCTTGCCCGCCACCCACGGTTTGGTGGTGCGCAGATTCGCCTCGGGAGGAAGCACCGCGATCGGCACACCCTCGCCCGCGGCCTGCCAGGAGGCGCTTCGGAAGGTCGCCTGATCCCACGTCTCGCCATGACGCTCGAAGATCTCGTCGAACCGCCGTCGCCACCGGCGCATCGCGGTCTCGGCGCCGCGGGCGGTCGCCAGCAGCACGCCGGTGTTGAACTCCGGCCAGTGGGCCGGCACCGCGTCGTCCCACCACGACGGCGGGCGTCGCACCGGCGCATGGGCGGCGGCGAGGTCGTGATGATCCAGGATCCGGAAGAGATCGTCGACGAGTTCGGGCGTGGGCGCAATCACCACGGCATCGGTATCGAGGTACAGCGTGCGCTCGAACGGCGGATCGCAGAGCGGGGGGATCTTGTCGCGGAAGTCGCGCCTCGCCTCGGTGTGGGGAATCACCCGATCGAATGCGCCGGTGCGTTCTGCAAGCGTGGGATCGTCCGCCACGACCGCGATGGGACGGCCGCCGAGTCGGGGCCGGCTGGCGTTGGCGGCCACGGCCGCCTCCTCGATGTAGTCCGGGCCGGTGGCGACGAACAGGACGCCTTCGCCGCGGCGATCATGTCGGTCCGGGGACGTCTCGGTCATCGGCGCCGCACCTCCTCCACGCGATGACGTCGCCACCACCATTTCCATGGTGCGGCATGGCGCCGTCGCCATTCGCCTCCGGCTCGAGCGGCCAAGGCCGACCACGCATCGTCTCGGCGGAAGCGATCCGGATCCGTGGCGATCAGGTTCGCGGTCTCCTCGGGATCGGCGGCGAGGTCGCACGCCCAGAGCGGGCGCCCGTCGCCGCCGAGGACGATCTTCCGATCGCCGTCGACCGCCATGATCTCCCGCCCGTGCTCGACGATCGCGACGTCGGGCAGGGTCGGCACGGCGGCGCCGCGAAGTCGCCGAAGGTGCGCGTCGATGAGCGCCGTGGTGCTCGCCGGGCCGTCGCTGTCCCCGATCGGGGACGGGCGACTCTCGATCCATGCCACACGCACCGCGGGCTCGAGCATGAGGCCCTTGTAGAGCATGCCGCCATCGCCGAGAAGTTCCCCGTGATCGGCGGTGACCGCGATGTCGCTGCGCGGCGCATCGTCGCGAGCGGAGATCGCCCCAAGCAGCCGCCCCACCTGCTCGTCCAGCATCGTCAGGCGATCGGCGTAGTCGCGCCGAAGCGCATCGACCGCCGCCGACGACAGGCGGCCGTCCCACGCGGCGCGGGCACGACGCGCGCTCGAACTCGCAGGCAGGTGGGCGAGCCACGACGGTTCGGCTCGGGGCGGCGGAAGCGCGACCTGACGATGACGTCCCGCCCATGGCGATGGGGTGTCGAAGGGCTCGTGGGGACCGACGAAGCTGATCCACAGGAACCATGGCCGGTCGCCGGGAAGCCGCCCGATTCGCTCCACGGCTCGATCGGCCAGCCAGAGATCGGGATAGAGGTGGTTGGGCAGCGGCGTGGGCCGCACCTCCCAGGCGCCGCCGTCGGGACCGTCGTAGCGACGGGCGAGATCCTCGCGGACGCGTTCGAGCACGCCTTCGGCCCGCCACGCGTCGGTCAAGGCGCACTCGACGTCGCGCAGGCCCCGAGGTCCGGCGATCTCCAGGACCTGGTCGAAGCCGAATCCGTGGATTCGAGACGCGAAGTCGCGGAGGTCGCGGCCCGGGACGTGGGCGGTCCAGTGACTCTTGCCGATCAGTTCGGCATGCACGCCGGCGGCCTGCAGCGCCCGGAAGACGGACGGGGCGTCCGCAGGCACGTCGATCGGCCGGTGGGTGGTGACGCCGAAGCGGCTCGGCGGCAGTCCGCTGAGCCAGGACAGCCGCGCCGGCACGCATTGGGGACTCGGGGCGTAGGCCCGCCGGTGGTGTCCGCGTCCGGCGAGACCGTGGAGGTTCGGCAGGTCGATCACCGGCCGTGCGGGATCGCACCAGTCGCCCCGCCACTGATCGAAGGTGATCAGCAGCAGGTTTCGCGAGCCCTCGGCGGACTTCGGACGATGACGTGGGGGGTGCTCGACCATGCGGTGCGGATCCGACGCCGTCACGGCCCGACGGCCTCTTGTGCGGACCGAC
>JAFMML010000034.1:0-25946 GCA_017859745.1 Planctomycetota bacterium | reverse complement strand
TGCGGACCGACCGCATGGTATCGGGCGACGATTCGATTTCGCCGATGCTGATCCACCTGCACATCCCCAAGAACGCCGGCACCAGCCTCGGCCGCGCCGTCAAGTGGCGCCTGTTGATGCGGCCGCCTTGGAACCTGCCGCGGCATGCGTCGGTGCTGGGCTTCTACTTCGTGCCGGGATTCGAGCGTCGGGCCGATCACCTGCTGGCGCAACCCGCATCGGTGCGCCGCCGGGTGAAGTACTTCGAGGCCCATTGCGGCTGGGGTGCCGACGAGCGGCTCGGGGTCGAGGCGAAGGTGTTCACATGGCTCCGCGAACCGGTCGACCGCACCCTCAGCGTCTACTACCACCAGCGCGAGCAGGGGCACATCCCGGACGATCTGCCGATCGAGTCGTGGATCGACGCGCCGCCGCCCACGCCGATCTGGCCGGTGGACGAGGGACAGGTCCGCTACCTCGCCGGCGAGTCCGGTCGCATCCTGGACGTCCCGGTGGGAGAAGTGACGCGGGCGCATCTGGAACTGGCCAAGCGACGTCTCGAGCAGTGCTTCTTCGTGGGCACGGTCGAACGGTTTGCAGAGAGCGCGATGCTCTTCGGCGATGCGCTGGGTTGGCGACGCTGGGCGGTCGGCTGGAGCAACCGAACCGCGTCGAGGCGCGCCGTCGAGGAGATCTCGCCCGCGGTGCGGGAGCGGATCGAGGCCCGCACTCTTCTGGACGACGAACTGCACCGGCACGCCACGGCGCTCCTCGAGCGACGCATCGCGTCGTCCGGATCGGACCATGCCGAGCGGCTTGAAGCGTTCCTGCGCCGCAGCGAACGCGCCCACACTCGATGGGGTCGCTGGCAGGGACGACTGCGGAGCGCTCGTCGGTTCGCCCAGCGGGTCGGTGTGGGGCGGGGCTGAAGCGAGGCCGAGTTCGGAGACGGCGGTCGGGAGACCTCGCCGGCGTCATTTCGCCTCGCCGATCGCGTCGGCCATCATCTGGTTCACACGATCGACATGGGTCCACGTGAGCAGATGGGCGGCCTCTTCGATCGCCTCGAAGTCGCATGCCGCCGTCGGCGGCGGAATCACCGGATCGCGAGCGCTGTGCAGGTGCAGGATGCGGACGCCCGCTTCGAGAAGGCGCCGCTCGTCGTCGTCCTCGAACCGCCAGCGGCAGGCGGCGCGGGCGAGGCGGCGGAACTGCGGGACGTCCAGTTCCGCGGCCATTCGCTGCAGTTCGAGGGTCTGCTGGTGATCGAAGCCGCAGGCGCGGGCGAACGGCTTCGCGACCAGTTCGGCCGCGGCCCAGCCGATCGCGGCATTCGGGAGCAGACTTGCGGCGGCGACCTGAAGGCGGAAGCGCCGGGTGAGCTGGGAGGTCCTTCGCAGTCCGCTGACGAGGACGATCGCCCGCGGGCACGCGTCGTCGCGTTCGATCGCCTGCCGCGCCAGCGAGAGTGCGACCTGGGCACCGAAGGAGAATCCGACCAGGACCGTGTCGCCATGAAGCCGTCCCGCCGCCCGAAGGTCGCGGCCCAGCGATGCGGCCACGCCGTCCACGTCGAGGCCCGGTTCGACCGTCCCGGGCCGCTCCGGCCAGTCCGGCACGACGGCGCCGCGGTCGCCGAACGCCTCGAGTTGCGGAGCGAAGAGACGGCGGTTCGCACCGAGACCCGGAAGGAGGACGATCGACGGGGACGGATCCATCGCGCTCCTGCGAGCGGTCACTGGCCCTGGGCGAGCGAGAAGCCGGGCTTGCCGTCGAAGGTCTTCAGCGGCTGGAAGTCGGCCACCTCGAACTTCTCCGCGACCTTCTCGAGCAGCTTCACCGCCGGCATCTGTCCGAGGCGCCCGAGCATCGCCGGGTCCTTCAACTCGAAGCGGGCCCGGCAGTAGTCGACGACCTCGGTGTAGACCGATCCCGACGGCCAGACCTGCGTTCCGCGATTGGAGAGCAGCGTCAGCTTGAACGGCCCGCCTTCGCATATCGCCTGCAGCTTCGCGGCGAGTTCGAACGGCGGCAGGGTGGTTCCGACGTAGAGGTCGGCGCCGCACAGGTGGCTGACGGTGGTCTCGAAGGTCCTGCGGAGTCGGTAGCTCGTCGGCCTCGGCGGGGAGGTGTGTTCGACGGTGTCGTGGGTGCCGACCACCCTCGGAGGACACGACGTGGGCATCCGGCCGAGGTTCGACGCGATCGCCTCGGCGAACGCCATGGTCTCGACGGGCGGCTTGTCGCCCTTGACGTCGCCGGTGTGGATGCCGTCCTCGAGCGTCGCGAGCAGGGCGTTGTTGATGATCGCCGCCTGCTTGGCGAGGCCGATGTGGCGAAGCATGATCAGTCCCGACAGCAGCAGCGAAGTCGGATTCGCGACGCCCTTGCCGGCGATGTCCGGCGCGGTGCCGTGCACGGCCTCGAAGATCGCGACCGAGTCGCCGATGTTGGCCGATGGCGCGAAGCCCAGTCCGCCGACGAGTCCCGCCGCGAGATCGCTGACGATGTCGCCCTGCAGGTTGGGCAGCACGATCATCTGGTAGGCGTCGGGGCGAAGGACCAGATTCATGCAGAGCGCGTCGATGATGACGTCGTGGATCTCGATCGAGGGATGATCCGCCGCGACGTGGCGGAACCGCTCGAGGAAGAGCCCGTCGGTCATCTTCATGATGTTCGCCTTGTGCGAACAGGTGACGCGGTCGATGCCGAGCCGCGCCGCGGTCTCGAAGGCGAAGCGGTGGACCTGGTCGCAACCCGGCGCCGAGATCAGACGCTTGCACTCGACGACGTCGTTGGTGAGCCGGTGCTCGATGCCGCCGTAGGTGTCCTCGATGTTCTCCCTGACCACGTAGAAGTCGACCGGCACGCCGGCCTTCGAGAAGACCGTCTCGACGCCCGGCAGCGACTGGAAGTGCCGAAGGTTCGCGAAGGCCGAGAAGGTCTTGCGAAGCGTGACGTTGATCGACTTGCCGCCGCCGCCCACGGGCGTGCCCATCGGGCCCTTGAACAGCAGTCCGGTCCGTTCGACGACCTCCATGGCCTCGTCGGAGATGCCGGAGGTGTTGCCGCTGGCGAACGTCCGCTCGCCCATCGGCGCCTCGACGAACTCGAGATGGTCCAGCACTCCGGCGGCGCGAAACACCGCGAGCACCGCCTCCATGATCTCGGGACCGATGCCGTCGCCGGCGGCGAGGGCGATGGGAAGCTTGGAGGCGGAGGGCATGGCGGGCTCGGGAACGGTGCGGTGGTGGGAAGGCGGGAGGGTAGGAGCGTCGGGATCCGGGATCGACCTCGACCGTGTCCGTTATCGGCCGGGTCCGGTGCGGCCTGAAGCGCTCTCCCGGACTACTCCCCGATCACCTTCACCAGCACCCGCTTGCGGCGCCGGCCGTCGAACTCGCCGTAGAAGATCTGCTCCCAGGGGCCGAAGTCGAGCCGTCCCCTGGTGATCGCGACGACGACCTCGCGGCCCATGATCTGCCGCTTGAGGTGGGCGTCGGCGTTGTCCTCGCCGGTGTCGTTGTGGCGGTACCGGTTCGTCGGAGCGTGGGGGGCGAGGCCTTCGAGCCACACCTCGTAGTCGTGGTGCAGCCCGGATTCGTCGTCGTTGATGAAGACGCTTGCGGAGATGTGCATCGCGTTGACGAGGCACAGCCCCTCCTGCACGCCGCTGCGGGCGACCGCGTCCTCGACCTCGCGGGTGATGTTCACGAACGCGCGGCGGGTGGGGATCTCCAGGGCGAGATGTTCGGTGAGATGCTTCATCGCCTGATCATCCTGATCATCCTGATCATCCGGATCATCGCCGGATCATGGCCGGATCATGGCCTCGGCGGGCCCTGCGTCATCCCGCAGCGGGAGCGGCCGCCGGCGAGTCCTCACCGGCGCTCGTGGCACCGTCGCCGGGGGCGTCGTCGTCGCCGGGCTTCCGCGTCGGATCGATCTTGAAGACCTTGACGCGAATCATGTCGAGACCGACGTAGAGGACCGGGACGATGAACAGCGTGAAGAAGGTCGCCAGAAGCAGCCCGCCGATCACGGTGATGCCGATCGACTGCCGCGCATTGGCGCCGGCGCCGGTCGCGTCCGCGAGCGGCACCACGCCGAGGATGAAGGCGAACGCGGTCATCAGGATCGGCCGCAGACGAAGCTTCGCCGCGGTCATCGCGGCCTCGCGTGCGCTCATTCCGGTCTCGCGGGCGTCCTTGGCGAACTCGATGATGAGGATTCCGTTCTTCGCGGCGAGGCCGATCAGCATGACGAGGCCGATCTGCGCGTAGACGTCGAGAGCCCGTCCGTAGTGGCCCAGCGCCAGCACCGCCCCCAGCGCGGCGAGCGGAACGGTCACGAGCACCAGCACGGGGAGGGTCCAGCTCTCGTACTGCGCGGCCAGGAACAGGAAGACGAGGATCACCGCGAGGCCGAAGACGATCGGCGCCAGGTTCCCGGCCTGAAGCTGCTGGTAGACGATGCCGGTCCAGCTCGAGGTGATGCCCGGCGGCAGCGTCGTCGCGGCAAGATCGCCGAGGGCCTTGATCGCGTCGCCGCTGCTGACCCCGGGAGCGGGGCCGCCGTCGATGGCGATCGTGTCCATCACGTTGTAGTGGGTCAGGTTGTCGGGTCCGGTGGTCAGGCGCACCGTCGCGAAGGTCGCGAACGGGATCATGCCGCCGTCGCGATTGCGGACGTAGAGGTTCAGCAGGTCCTCCGCTCGCATCCGGTCCGCGGCCTCGCCCTGCACATACACGTCGTAGACCTGTCCGAATCGGTTGAACTGGTTGATGAAGGCGCTGCCGAAGTCCAGTTGAAGCACTCCGAAGGCGTCGTCCACGGTGACGCCGAGCGACTGCATCTTGATGCGGTCGAACTCGAGCTGGACCTGCGGGACGTCGGACTGGAAGGTCGTCGAGATCCTGGAGATCTCGGGAAGGGCCCGGGCCTTCGCCATGAACTCGTCGGCGGCGGCGACGAGGGCATCGACGCCGAGGCCGCCCGCATCCTCGAGCTGAAGCTGGAAGCCGCCCACGGATCCGAGGCCGGGAATCGCCGGCGGCGGGAACGGCCGGGCGATGCCTGGAGTCAGACGCGCCATCGCCCCCGCGACACGTTCGATGATCGCCATCGCCGACTGGCCTGGATCGGGACGCTCGCCCCACGGCTTCAGGACCGGGACCATGAATCCGGCGTTGGTCTCCGCCACGCTGGTGATGAAGTTGATCCCGTTGATCTCGATGACGGTGACCACTTCCGGCTGGGACTCGAGGATCTCGCGGATCTCGTCGGCGAAGGCCTCGGTGCGGGCGAGCGACGCCCCCGGAGGGGTCTCGTACAGCGTGAAGAAGTAGCCGTTGTCCTCTTCTGGGATGAACGCGGTGGGCGTCTTCGACACGAACCAGCCGGTCGCGAAGAGCAGGCCGCCCAGCACCAGCAGCATCACCACCCAGACTCGGCTCAGGCCGCCGACCACCCGGGAGTAGCCGTGGCTGAGGCGATCGAACGCCTTGTTGAACCAGCCGAACGGGCCACGCTCGATCATGCCGCCGGGCCGCAGAAGGACCGCGGCCATGGCGGGGCTCAGGGTCAGGCTGTTCACGCCCGAGAGCAGCACCGACAAGGCGATGGTGGCGGCGAACTGGTTGTAGAGGCGACCGGTGATGCCGGGCATCAGCGAGGCGGGAATGAACACCGCCGCCAGGACGAGCGTCGTCGCGACGATGGGACGTGCGACCTCGGCCATCGCGCGGCGCGCCGCCCGACGGGGCGAGGTCTCGCCCTCCTCGAACTGGCGTTGGACGTTCTCCACGACCACGATCGCGTCGTCGACCACGAGGCCGATCGCAAGGACCAGTCCCAGCAGCGTCAGGGTGTTGATCGAGAACCCCAGCGCCGGCATGATCGCGAACGCTCCGACGATCGAGACCGGGATGGCGATCATCGGAACGAGCGTCGCCCGCACTCGCTGCAGGAAGACGAAGATCACCACGACGACCAGGATGCCGGCCTCGATGAACGTCTGGACCAGCTCGTCGATCGACGCGGACACGAAGTCGGTCGTGTCGAAGTTGATCGAGTACTCCAGATCGGCGGGAAACGACGGGGCGAGCTGCGTCATGACCTTGCGGACGCCCTCGGCGACGGCGTAGGCGTTGGCGTCGGGCAGCTGGTAGATCCCCAGCAGCGCCGCGGGCTTGCCGTCCTGACGCGAACTGGAGTCGTAGTTCGCTGCGCCGAGTTCGACGCGGGCGACGTCGGAGAGGAGGACCACCGATCCGTCGTGCCCGGTCGCCACGACGATCTGCTCGAACTGCTCGACCTCGTCGAGGCGCCCGGTGGCGTTGACCTGCAGGATGTAGGGCGGTGCGTCGCCGGCGACGGGCGGGGCGCCGGCCTGGCCGCCCACGGCCTGCTTGTTCTGCGCCTTGATCGCCTGCTGGACCTCCTGCGGCGTGATGCCCATCGAGGCGAGCTTCGGGACGTCGAGCCAGATGCGCATCGAGTACTCGAGCACGCCGAAGTTGGTGACCTGTCCCACGCCCGGGACCCGCTGCAGCGCCTGAAGCACGTTGATCTGCGCGTAGTTGCCGAGGAACACCGAGTCCCAGGTCCCGCCGGGAGAGCGCAGCGTGATGATGAGCAGCAGGTCGGTCGACTGCTTCTGGACCGCGATGCCCTGCTGCTGGACCTCCGCGGGCAGCTGCGAGACCGCGACGCTGGCGGCGTTGTTCACGTTGACGGCGGCGATGTCCTGATCGGTGCCGACGTCGAAGGTGATGGTGATCTGGCTGGTGCCGTTGTTGGTCGAGTTGGAGGACATGTAGATCATGTCCTCGACCCCGTTGATCTGCTCCTCGAGCGGTCGGGTGACCACCTCCGAGACCACGGCGGCGCTGGCGCCCGGGTAGTTGGCGTTCACCTGGATCGTCGGCGGAACGATCTCGGGGTACTGCGAGATGGGCAGCGTGACCAGCGCGAGGCCGCCCATCAACAGCATCACCAGGGCGATGACCGAGGCGAAGATCGGTCGATCGATGAAGAAGCGGATCATGCGGTCCCGCCCGGCCCTTCGGAGAGGGCGTCTCGGTGACCGGCCGCCGTGGTCCGCTTCGTCGGTTCATCGGCGCCGCTGGAAGACGTTTCGGAAGCGTCCTTGGAGTCGACCTTGGAGTCGACCTTGCGGGATGGGGCCGCGGCGCCGGAGCCGGAGAATCGTCCCGGCTCCAGCACTTCGATCCGGACGCCATCCCGCAACTTCGCCTGCCCCTGCACGACGACCCGCTCGCCGGCGGACAGTCCCGTCGTCACCACCACGTCCTTGTCGCGATGGGGCCCAAGCTGGACGGTGCGCATCTTCGCGGTCGAGTCGTCCTCGACCACCCAGACCACCGACGAGGCCGCCTGGCGAACCACCGCCTCGAGCGGCACAAGCACCGCGTCTTCGAGCATGGTCTGCTGGAATGCGGCATCGACGTAGGTGCCCGGCAGCAGGTGCCCATCGCGATTGGAGATCTCGACGCGCACATCGACCATCGCCGTGCCCGGCTCGACGGTGTTGTCGATGAAGACGATGCGGCCGGTGCGGGTCCACGCGTTCCCGGTGTCGCCCTCGGGGAGCGAGATCTCGACGCCCGGCTCGTTCCTCCCCAACTGACTGCGGAGGGCGGGCAGATCGCTGGAGACCGCGGCGAAGGCGACCCACAGTGGATCGTTCGGCTTCACCGTGACCAGCGGCTCCGGCGCCATCGTGCGGACCAGATCGCCGACGTACTGACTGGTCGCGGAGGTCCGTCCGGCGACGGGGCTGCGAATGGTGCAGTACGAGAGGTCGAGCTTCGCGATCTCGATGTCGGCCTTCGCGGCCTCGACCGCGGCCTCGGCGGAACCGATCTGGGCCTTGGCCGCCTCGACCTGGGCCTGAGCGGCGCGATACTCGGCCTCGAGACGCTCGAGCTTCTCCTCCGACACGGCGTCGGACTCCAGCAGCGGACGATTTCGTTCGTACTCCTGGCGGGCGTTGTCGAGCCTCGCCTCGGCGACGCCGACCTCGGACCGAGCGACCGCGACGTCGGCCCGGCTGGTGTCGAGCCTGGCTTCGGCGGCATCGAGACTGGCCTGGAACGGCGCCGGATCGATTCGGTAGAGCACCTGTCCGGCCTCGACGAGATCGCCGTCGGCGAAGTTGCGCTCGACGAGCCAGCCCTCGACCCGCGGCACGATGGAGACCGGGCTGGTCGAAAGCGTGGTTCCGGGATAGGTCCTTCGGACCGCGACGTCGGCGGTGGTCGCCGCGACCGCGACCACCGTGGCCGGCCCCTCGGGCGGCTTCGATGGGGGCTTGCGATCGCAGGCAGGCGGCATGGCGAGCAGCAACGCCGCGGCGGCGGCCGTCCGGAGCAGCGGGGCGGGGCACTTCACGAGGCGGACTCCTTGGTGGCACGGGCGACGGCGGGGGCGGCAGCCGGGACCGACTCGGGATCCGGGCTCGAACTCGAGTCCGGCATCGGCTCCGGATACGCGTCCGCGGCCGCCTCCGGAAGCGGTGTCTCGGCCCAGTCGCCGCCGAGCGATCGACACAGTTCGACCACGTTCTGACCGAGCAGGCCCGAGGCCTGAAGGCGCTTGTCCTCGAGGTCGAGCACGGTGCGCTCGTACTGGATGAGACGATCGAGGTCGATGGTTCCGGCCTCGTACTGGCGGATCGCCAGGGCGATGCCGCGCCGGGCGTCGGTCACCGCGCGGTCGACGCGACGAAGCGAGGTCGAGGCGTAGCCCACGTTGCTCGCGGCGGTCTCGACCTCGGCGACGGCCTCGAGCACCGCGGCGCGGTAGTCGATCTCGGCGGCGTCGGCGACCGCCTCGGCCTGGGCGATCTGCGCCCTCGTCAGGCCGCCGTTGAAGAAGTTCCAGACGATCTGCGGCCCGGCGCGGTAGGTGAGGTTGCCGATGTCCCCGAGGCCGGCGAAGTCCGTCGCGAAGATCCCGATGCTGCCGGCGAGGGAGACCTCCGGATAGAGGCCCGCCACGGCGACGCCGATCGAGGCGACTCGCGCCGCAAGCTCGCGCTCGGCCACGCGAAGATCGGGGCGGCGCAGGATGAGCTGCGCCGGCACTCCGGTCTCGATCGGCGCGTCGAGTTGGGGAATCGGCGCCGGTTCGGCGAGCCGTCGGCCGAGATCTCCGGGGTACTCGCCCACCAGCACCGAGAGGGCGTTCAACTGCTGAGCCACCTGAGCGTCGACGAGGGGAAGTTCGGCGAGGGCGAGGGCCAGCGTCGCCTCGGACTCCGAAAGGTCCAGGTCGGTCACCGTGCCCGCGGAACGCCGCGCGGCGACGATGCCGAGCTGCCTCTCGAGCAGGTCGACGGTTTCCGCGACCACGGCGCGTCGGGCCTGCAGGACCCGCAGGCCGACGTAGGCCGAGGCGACTTCGGCGCGAAGCGTCACCAGCACGTTGCGCCACTCCTCGACGGAGGCCTGATACTCGCCCCGGCTCGCTTCGATCGAGCGGCGCAGCTTGCCGAAGACGTCGAGCTCCCACGTGGCCAGATCGAGACCGTAGGTCCAGGCGTTGAACGGTGCCGGCGCCGCGAGGCCGCCGAGCTGCGCAGCGTTGGTCCGGTTCCGCGAGTAGGCGGCGCCGAGGCTGATGCTGGGGTAGAGCTGGCTCTCGGCGAGCCCGTAGCCCGCGCGATACTGCTCGATGGCGGCGACGGCTCGCTTGAGGTCGTAGCTTCCGGCCTCGGCCTGGGCGATCAACTCGTCGAGGATCGGATCGCCGAATCGGGTCCACCAGCGATCGAGGTTCGGCGGCTCGGGATCGTCCGGCCGGTCCTCCAGCGAGGTCGAGAAGACCGGAGGGGTCTCGATCTCGGGCGACTCGTAGTCCGGCCCGACCGTGCAGGCGAAGGGCAGCATCGCGATCGCGACGAGCGCGGCCGAGGCGGGGACGACATGAAGCAGGGTTGGCGCGCCTCGGGGACACGGCATGGGGGGCATTCCCGCAACGATACCCGAACCCGTCGAGGACTCCGGGCGGGCGCCCGAGTCGTCGTGTGGCGGTGGAAACGGCACGACGCCCCGCAAGCGGGGCGTCGTGGAGGTCGCATCGTCCTGAACAGGCGTCAGTCGAGCGCGCGGTACTTGAAGTACTGCCCGCCGACCGTCGCTTCGGCCATGAGGCCGGCCGCGTTGTCGGTCAGCACCATCACGCCGTTCTCGTAGTCGGCGTTCGCCGCCGCGCCGGCCTTGACGGCGACGGCGCTCGCGGTCGCGCTGCCCTCGAGTCCACCGGAGGCGAACCGATCGAAGGCGGTCTGATCCTTGAAGAGGATCAGCATCGAGTAGCCCTGGCCGCCCGCCTGCAGGCCCACGGTCACGGTGGTGAAGGAGCACCAGCCGATCTGACCGCCGTCGCGGTAGACCACGCCGTGGCCACCGCCGCCGCCGATGACGAAGCCGCCCTTGCCCGACTCGGGGAAGACGGCGTAGGCGTAGGCCGACTCGATCGCCTCGGCCAGCGTCGAATCGCTGGACTCGAACCTCGACAGCGCCGCTTCGGCGGCCTGGGTGAGGAGATTCTGGTCGACCTCGCTGGAGGGTGAGGCCGAGCAGGCGCCGAGGCATGCGATGCCGCCGGCGAGGAGGAACCCGGACGCGAGCGCCGCGGCGCGAATGATGTTCTTCATGGTGTGGTCTCCCGAAGCGGACCTGTCCGAGTCGGCGATGCGGCGTTGCGCGTCGACCGATCGTGGGTCTTCGATGACGAGCCCCGGCCCGGACCGCCCGGATCGAGTGACGTCTGAGCGACGGAGGATACTTGTTGGCGAGAGGCGCGAGCGGGGCGAGGTTCCCGAGTTTCTGCGGTCCGCGCGGAGTGCGGTTCAGTTCGACCAGTCTGCGAGCAGGATCGCGAGGTCGGCCCCGTCGACGACGCCGTCGCCGTTGAGATCGGCGATGCCGCCGCCGCCCCAGGCGGCGAGCAGGATCGAGAGATCCGCCCCGTTCACCTGACCGTCACCGTTGAGGTCGGCGGGCGAGTCGGTGCCGGGCAGCGGGAACCGCACGATGGCGGAGTAGGTCTCTCCCTTGGCGGCCTCGACCTCGACCGGAAGGAAGACCCAGGGCTGGTCGGGCAGGCCGATCGCTGGACCGACCACCGAGGAGACCTCGAAGTCCACGACGACGCCGTCGGCGATCCCGTCGCCGTCGAAGTCGAGTTCGTCGCCGATCTCGACGATGGCGACATGCTCGAAGCCCTCCTCGGTCTCCGAGGTCAGGAACGTCGCTCCCGCGGTGGGCGGGAACCCCGACGCCTCCCAGACGTGGACGATTCGATCGGCGTCGTCGATCTCCGCCCACCGGATGCCGAAGCCGTCGGAGAGTTCGACGCCGCCGATCGAGTCCCCCTCGCGGACGATGATCTCGCCGTCGAGCGCGAGGTACTCGATGTCGGGGATCTTCGGATCGTCCGGTTCGGCGGGGCCGAAGAAGATCAGGCGTCCCTCGTCGTTCACCCCGACTCCGCGAAACTGGTCCCAACTGAGACCGCTGCCGGGCGAGGTGGGATCGCCCTGCCGCTCGCGCGGCACGCCGTCGAGCCAGATGAAGTCGTCCGTCGCCGGAGGGGCTCCCGCGACTCTCGGGATCAACGCGATGTGCTCGGTGCTCCCGGAGACGTCGTAGGCGAATCCGATGCTTCCGATCTCGAAGAAGACGTCTCCGTCCTCGACGGGATCGCCGGTGCCGATGAGAAGTTGGGACGATGCCGGATCGGCGGGATCGAGGCACTGCATGAAGCCACGGCCGTAGGTGCCGCCGCCGCTCGAGGCCGCCAGGCCCGTCACCCAGAACGCCTCGCCGTCGCAGGTCATGCGGGGACGGCTGTTGAAGCTGCTCCAGACCAGCGTCTCGCCCGGGATCGGTTCGGTCTCGCGCAGCAGGAGGCCTTCCTGGGTCCACACCGAATCCTCGCCGTCGTCGTTGCAGCTGTAGATCCATCCCCCCAGGTTCGAGATGCCCATGGTGCTCTCGCTGCCGGTCAGCACCGACCCGGGCAACGCGTCGCTGTTGAGCCAGACGATCTCGTCGCCGAGCCAGACGAAGCGGTCGCCGCTGGCGAGCGTGCCGGTGAAGCCGACCTGCCCGAGACCGTTGGCGAACGGGGCGTTCAGGGCGGAGATGGTCGTGCCGTCGCCGCCGGGCGCCGGACCGCCCTCGCGGGCGAGGAGTTCCGCCTCGACGAGATCGGCGGTGGACGGAAGGGCGATGCCCAGACCGAGGGCGAGACTGCTGAGGAGAACGCTGCTTCGAATCGCGAACATGGGGATGACCCTTGGAAACGCCGCCTTGCGGAGGTCGGAACTCCTTCAGGATGCCCCACGCCCTTCCCCAATGCCAGTGTCGACCGAGAAAGTCGGCCGGGAAGGGCGCCATGCCCTCGAGTGCTCGCAATGCGACGCCGCCGATGCCCGGTGAGGGGCATCGGCGGTCGCGGAGACGAGGAGAACCTGAATGACTGGGAGGAGAACCGGTCGGTGTGAGGGGGCACGAACGGATCGTTGAAGAGCACCCTTCAGACGTGCCGGATCCGATCGGGGTTCGCCCAAAGGCGGACTTTTTTCGAGGTTCCGGATTCGTCGCTGGAAGTTCAGCGGCGTGCCAGCGGCGAGGTGGTCGGAGGAAGCTCCACCACGGGACTCGATGGCGCTGGGGAGGTCTCGCCACCGAGGTCGAGATCCTCGAAGGGGTCCCACAGGCCGGCCTGCTCGTCGGCGATCCGCTCGGCGGCCACCGCCTCGTAGTCGTGTCGACTTCCGCTGGTCAGAGCCTCGAGGCGAGCCTCTTGCTCGGCACGGAGCTGGGCGAGTCGTCCCTCGAGCTGGTCGAGGTTGCCGACGCTGCCGAAGCGGTCGTACTCGGCGAGGATCGCCTCCTGCTGCTTCGTCAGTTCGATCAGGCGATCGTTGCGGGAGATCGCGTCGATCTGCTGATCGAGCTGCCAGACCTTGGCACCGAAGCGGCGATGCTCGGCCTCGAGCTTTCCGAGGATCTCGTCGAGGCGGTCGCGCTGACCCTGCAGCATGGCGAGCTGCTGGGCGTCGCTGGCGGCGCGATCCCGATAGGCCTCGCGGACGCCGCGAACCCGGCGGGCCTCGGACAACGCCCGGTCGGCGGTGACTGCGGCGCCCCCGGTCTTCAGGCTGACCATCCGGCCCGAAGACGATCCGCCGTCGAGCAGCGCCCGGAGTTCGAGCAGATCGTCGCCGGTCATCGCGACCACTCGCCGGGCGACCTCGTGAGAGTGCTCGAGCTGGTCGATCTGACGGTTGACCGACGCGAGTTCGCCCTTCACCTCGGCGATGCGGTGGGGGTACTGCTCGGCGAGGTCGGCGAGTTGGCGACGCAGGGCCACGGGATCCTCGATGAGGTCGTCGGTGACGTCGATGAGGCTGGTGCGAACCTGGTCGAAGGCCGCGGCGACTCGTCCGGGGCCGACGATGAAGGTGACGGCGCCGAGTCCGAGGCCGCCGATCAGGCTCCAACGAAGAATGCTCTTGGTGAACGGCATGGTGGTATCTCCCGGTCGGCCGGCGGCGGGCAACGTGCCCGATCCGAACCGCCGCTGGGTGCGACGTCGAACTTGTTGGGCAGGTCGGCGGGGAGATTTCACCGAAGGAGGCACTCGGTGCAGGCCGTGGTCCCGGGACCGCTGGAGAAGTGGATCCTCGAACCGTCCGAACTGGTGGATTCGCCGGGGGCGGGGGACTCCCTACCCCTCGTAGGATGCCTTGGGCGGGAGATCGACGTTCTCTGGCGCGGGGGGTGACGCTTCCGACGCCTTCGACCTCGCCGGCGACCGCGAACCGGAGCGGAAGAGGCCGCTGCCTCCTCCCAAGAAGGGATCGCCGGCGTCCGTCCGGATTTCGAGGCGTCACAGGACCTCTTGCCCATGCACCCGTTGACCACGTCCTTCGTCAGTCGCCTGAGACAGCGGGACGAGAGCGCCTGGTTCGAGTTGTGGGAGACCTTCGGCCCCGTCATCCGCGCCCAGTTGACCCGGTGGGGACGCGGCAACGTGGGCGCCGAGACCGTCCGCGACCTCACCCAGGAGACCCTCGCCGCGGTCTCCAACCACATCGATCGATACGACCCGGCGCGAGGGGCCCGATTCAGCACGTGGCTTCTCGCGATCGCGCGTCACGCCCTCGGCGACGAACTCGATCGCCGCTTCGCCAAGAAGCGGGGCGGGGGACGCCGGGCGGCGTCCTTCGACGAGTCCTACGGCGCCTCGAGCAGCGAGCCTCGTCCCGACGAGGCCTACGAGGCGGCGATGTTCCGAGCGAAGGTGCTTGCTGCGCTTCGCAAGGTCGAGGGCGAGAGCGAGATGTTCTCCTTCGAGGCGTTTCGCCTTCGCGTCCTCGACGGTCGCCCGGGCAAGGAGGTGGCCGACGAACTCGGCACCAGCGAGGCCACCGTCAGCAGACATCTCGCGGCGGTTCGGCAGCGCCTCCGGGCTCGTCTCGAGGAGACGATGGCCACCTACAGCTTCACCGATCAGGAGCGTCGAGAGGCCGAGCAGGCCGGTCTCGGCCCCGACGATCGGCTGTTCGACGAGGCGGTGGGCGAGATCCATCGGCTCGAATGCCTCGCCGCCCGCGGTGGTTGAGGCACCTTTGATCGCGCTTGGCGGAGACCGACCATGACGCCCATCATCACCTTCGCGACCATCCTGCTCGCCCTCGTCGTCGCGGGTCTTGCGCTCGGCCTGCTGGCGCTGGGACTGGGACTGGTCC
Organism: Planctomycetota bacterium; assembly: GCA_017859745.1. GTDB lineage: Bacteria > Planctomycetota > Phycisphaerae > Phycisphaerales > SM1A02 > VGXO01. The sequence goes on along the minus strand of JAFMML010000034.1, from coordinate 11,176 downwards.
TCCGCCTGTTCGGCATCGTCCTGAAGCTCGTCTTCGGCGTGATCGCGATCGTGATCGGCGCCGCGTTCGACCTGATCGCCGCGACGCTTGCGCTGATTCCGATGTGCTTCCACGCCGGCGTGGCCCTCGCGTTGGTGGTGTTCGGCCAGTGGACCCGCGCCGAGCATCGCGCCGCACGGGTGAACGATCGGATCGCCGGCATCGGCCGTCGTGTCTCCGAGGCGTTCTGGCAGCGGCCGCATCGGATGGTCGTGGGCGCCTTCGCCCGCCCCGAGGTGCAGGTGAAGGTCGTGGCGGCGCCGCCGCCACCGCCGTTCGTGCATCCTCCACGTCCCGCGTCGTTCGGGACCCCCGTCGAGGTCGCTCCCCAGGAGGAGCGGACCGTCGGGATGCTTGCCCACCTGCTGGCCTTCGCGGGGCTGGCGTTTCCGCTGGGCAATCTGGTGGGGCCGCTGGTGGTCTGGCTCGTCCGCAAGGACCGCATGCCCTACGTCGACGAGCAGGGGCGGGAGAGCCTGAACTTCAACGCGACGATGACGCTCGCGACCCTCTTCGGCATCGTCACGACGCCGATGCTCGTCGGTCTGCTGATCCTTCCGGTGGTGTTCCTGACCTGGTTCGTCATGACGGTGGTCGCTGCGATCTCCGCGCACTCCGGGACGCGATTCCGATATCCGCTGTCGATCCGATTCCTCGGGCCCGCGCCCGCCACGCCTGGTCCAGCGGTCGATGCCGAAACGCGTCGGCGCGCCGCGCCGCCGCCACCGTCGCGCACCGGCGCGTTTCCGGGCTACAAGGTCGTCGGCACGCTGCCCGCAGGCGGCTCCGGCGCGAGGCTGCTCGTCGCCACCCCCGCGGCGGACATCCGCCGACGCCTTCCCGACGGCGTCGATCGGGTGGTCATCAAGACGTTCGCGCTCTCGGAGGGCTCGACGCTGCCGCAGATCGTCCGCGAGTCGCGATCGATGGAGGCCGCGACGCGCCTCGGTCTGGTGCTCGAACATCATCTCGAGGGCAATCGCTTCTGGTACGCGATGCCCTACTTCCCGGGCAACCACTACTCCGATGCGGTACGGAGCCTGCACCGGATGGGCGAAGAGGGCGGGCTCGACGAGGCGAGTCTCCGGCGGGTGCTGGAGTGGACCGCCGGACTTGCCGGGACGCTCGAGCGATACCACGAGGCGGGACTCTGGCACAAGGACGTGAAGCCGGAGAACGTGCTCGTCCACGGGGGCGAGGCGCGTCTGGTCGACATCGGCCTGGTCACGAGCCTGGCGTCGGGCATGACCCTGACGACCCATGGCACCGAGTACTTCCGCGACCCGGAGATGGTCCGTCTCGCGCTTCGCGGCGTGAAGGTCCACGAGGTGGATGGAGCGAAGTTCGACGTCTACGGGGTGGGCGCGATGCTCTACCTCGGCGTCGAGGACACGTTCCCGGCCCACGGCGGCCTGAGCGGCTACGCCAAGCGGAGCCCCGAGTGCGTGCGCTGGGTGGCGCGTCGCGCGATGGCGGACTACGCCAAGCGGTACGAGAGCGCCGCGGCGCTGCGCCGGGATCTCGAGTTCATCATCGCCGCTGCGGATCCCTTCGCGGTGAAGCCGGCGATGCTGCCGTCGTTTCGGGGCGAGTCCGAGCACGGCGACTCGCGGGTCGAGTCCGTGCACGTCGCGGCGACGCCGGTTCCGGATCTCCCCGGCGGATCGTGGTCGGAACGGAACGGCGGTGCCGCGAACGACGTGTCGGACGAGGTGGACGACTCGATGCACTCGGGGCGAACGCCGGAGCGGTTCGCCGCCGGCTCGCCGCGGCCGCGACGCAGTCCGTGGGGCCTGACCTCGCCGGGCGGCCGGCGCGGCGCGGGCCGGGGGTTGGCGGCGCTGGTGCTGTTTGCGGTCGGACTCGTCGCCGCCTTCGTGGTGGCCTCGGTCCTTTCGAGCGGCGAGGCGTCGCCGGCTCGGGTCGTCGTGATCGGTCCCGAAGGCGATCTCTCGGGCATCTCAGAACGCTCGTCGCTGTTTGCGACCCTCGCGGATCGACTCCGTCGCGACCACGGCATGGCGGAGGTGCGCCTCATCTCCGCCGACGACGAACTCGAAGCGCGGGTCCGCGGGGTCGCCGCCAATCGATCGCCGCGGTCGAGGTTGCGGGGGCAGGACATCGAGGCGGCGCTGGTGATCGACCCGGAGACGAACGTCGCGTCGCTCCTGACTCGAGCGTTCGGGCGGTCCTCCTGGTCGCCCTTCGATCTGCTCGCCCACGACTCGTGGGAGATCCGGCAGGTGCCGATCGCCGACGTGGTGCCCGTTCCGACGGGGCGACGGGTTCTTCTGCTCCGCGACCCGACGGCCACGGTGGAGATCTCCAGCGAGGAGATCGACCTCTGGCGGACCCTCGGCGTCGACATGGTCGAGCCGGATGCCGAGGATGCCGCCGAACTGGCGGTCATGTTGGCGAGCGAACGCACCGGCCCCGAGGTGCAGGCCCGTGTGGAGGCGGCGCTGGCGGAGTACGAGGCCTCGGAGTTCCGACGGTTTCGCGAAGCCCCGGCCATCGCCCCAAAGCCGATCTCGACCGCGATCATCGAGTCCGGTGGCGGCCGGCAGGCCATCGTCGAGGTGCAGCCGCTCGGCAGCCGGGACCGCGCTTGGTCGGCTGATCGGCGGTTGGATCGAAGGGCGTTCGCCGCCGACGGCGTCTCCATCAACTGACCCGTGGCGTTCGGTGCGGGTGGTCTTCGGCCCAACCTCCTGCGACAATGCCGGCATGAGCACGTCGCCCTCCGCCGGAGCCCGCCTCCGCGCCGCTGCCGAACTCGGCCCCGTCGCCCTGCCGGGCGCGTTCAACGCCCTCGTCGGTCGAGCGATCGCAGATGCCGGGTTCGACGGCTGCTACGTCTCCGGAGCCGCGATGAGCGTTTCGGCGGGCGTGCCCGATGTCGGCCTGCTGACGTTGACGGAGTTCGCGGTCGAGATCCGCCGCATCGCCGACGCTTCCGGTCTGCCGGTCGTCGCCGACGCGGACACCGGATTCGGCGAGTACGAGCAGTCGCTCCGGACCGTCGTCGAGTACGAGCGGGCGGGCGCCGCCGGCTTGCACGTCGAGGATCAGGTCTTTCCGAAGCGGTGCGGCCACCTCGACGGCAAGGAGCTCGTGCCGTGCGAGGAGATGTGCCTGAAGGTCGAGGCGATGGTGTCCGCCAAACGCGATCCGGACTTCCTCGTCATCGCTCGTACCGACGCCCGCGGGGTGACCGGCATGGACGACGCGATCGCCCGGGCGAACGCCTACCGAGCCGCCGGGGCGGACGCGATCTTCCCGGAGGGGTTGCAGAGCGAGGCGGAGTTCGAGGCGTTCGCGAAGGGAAGCCCCGGGTTGCTTCTCGCGAACATGACCGAGTTCGGCAAGACGCCGTTCATCACGCTCGATCGCTTCGGCGAGCTCGGCTACCGGCTCGTCATCTTTCCGGTGAGCCTGCTGCGTCTGGCGATGGGCGAGGTCGTGCGAAGTCTCGGGGTCCTGAAGGAGACCGGTTCGGTCGAGAGCCTCGTCGAGCGAATGCAGACGCGGAAGGAGCTTTACGAGACGCTCGGATACGAACCGGGCACGCCGTGGAAGGTCCGGCGAAGCTGAGCACGCGCGGTCTCGGCGATCACTCCGACGCCGAAGGCCTCCCGACGCGATCGAGGCGATAGGGCCCGTGCTCGGAGCCCCAGACCTGCTCGCCGTCGGCGTCGTAGCCGCGTTCGAGGGTTTCGAGGCGATCCCTGAAGAGCTCGACCTCGGTGGTGATGTAGACCGCGTCCCCGAGCGACGAGGCGCAGTTGCGGCCGAGCGTCGAGCCGCGGATCCGCTCGAGGCCGTCCAGTTCGAACGTCACTCCGCAGCCTTCGAGCATCTCAAGTTCCTCCGGAGTGATCGCGTCGAACGCCTCCGGCGTCCGCCAGGCGCCCGCGAACGCGATCGGGTCGCCGGGCAGGGTGAACACGAGCCTCGTGACCGCGTCGCGGCCGTTGGTGGCGTGCATCGGCAGCAGGCGATGCACCTGCTGTCGGTAGGGCCGCGTCGGGGCCTCGGTGACGGCCTGTTCCACGTACAGCCAGGGACCGTCGCGCCGGCTGGTCCAGATCGGCACCACGTGGAGGTCGATCGAGCGGAAGTCCGGGTCGGCCGCCGACTGGGTGGCGTTCGAGAAGCTGCCGACGAGCCACGCGCGGGTCTTGAGAAGCGAGGGCGTCACCGCCGTCGGCGTGCTCGCCTGATCGGAGGGGGGAGAGTCGATCTGCTCGACCGGAGTGCAGGCGGCGCCCAGTACGGCCACGGCGATGGCGAAGAGCCCGGAGGTCGGTCGGACGATTGGGCGGCGGTCTCGAGATCGATGGCCTGGTGCCGGTGTCCGATCGGTCGGCATCGGGAGCGAAGGGCCGACGGTCTTGATGGGCATGGCGTGAAGATAGCGGCGGGCCCCGGCCCGATGCGCCAGACTCGGGACGGGAAGCGGGGCCGGGCGTCCTGGTTCGCCACGGCGGCGAGCCGTTCCCGAATCGAACGCGAATCGGTCGCGATTCGGTCGGAGCAAGGGTTCGTCTCGGGCGATCGATCCGCTAGCATGAGAGGTTCGCCGCGGTTCTGAGGGCTCGCGGCTCTTCGGTACGGTCATCGTCGCCGAGCGTGGGTCGATTCCGGCCCATGTCATCCCGTTCACGTCTTCTTCCGCCCCGAGCATCTCCAACGTCCAGGCTCCCCATGTCCGCAAGCATTGAAACCACCCCCCAGAACGCTCCCGCCCCCAAGCCCGCCGACACCCGTGGACTCGCCGGCCAGACCGCCGGCGACACCACCATCTGCTCGGTCAACCAGACCCAGCTGATCTATCGCGGCTACGAGATCGCGGACCTCGCCGAGCACGCCTCGTTCGAGGAGGTCGCCTACCTGCTGCTGATCGGCGAGAAGCCCGACGCCGCGCAGGCCAAGGCGTTCCGGCAGGAGCTCGCGGGCATGCGGGAGATCTCCCCCGACATCGCCGCGGCCCTCGCCCACGTCGTCAAGGGCAACCCCGAGACCCATCCGATGTCGGTGCTCCGGACGGGCGTCAGTCTCCTCTCCCACTCCGATCCGGAGTGCGAGGACAACTCGCCCGAGGCCGAGCTTCGAAAGGCCAAGCGGCTCCTCGCGAAGATCCCGACCCTGATCGGGGCCTGCCAGGCCGCGCTCGACGGGCGAGAGCTTCCCGCCAACGATCCCTCGTTGTCGCATGCGGCGTATCTGATGCTGATGCTCACCGGGAAGACCCCCGACGAGCTCGCCACGCGGATCATGGACGTCAGCCTCGTCCTCTACGCCGAGCACGACTTCAACGCGAGCACCTTCACCTGCCGGGTCATCGCCAGCACCGAGAGCGACCTGCACTCGGCGATCTGCGGCGGCATCGGCGCCCTCAAGGGACCGCTGCACGGCGGGGCCAACGAGATGGCCATGGAGATGCTCAAGGAGATCGATCGAGACGTCGCCGCCGGCGGCACCACGGTCTCGGAGTGGATGACGGCGGCCTTCGAGAGCAAGCGCAAGCTGATGGGCTTCGGCCACCGCGTCTACAAGAACGGCGACCACCGCGCGGGCATCCTGAGGGCCTGGGGACTCAAGTACGCCGAGCAGCTCGGGCCCGAGGCCAAGAAGTGGTTCGATCTGGGCGACGAGGTCCAGGGCATCATGCTCGACCAGAAGAACATCCACCCCAACGTGGACTTCCCCTGCGGCATGACCTACTTCGTGATGGGCATTCCGGTGCCGCAGTACACGCCGATCTTCGTGGCGTCGCGCGTCGTGGGCTGGAGCGCCCACGTCATGGAGCAGCACGCCAACAACCGGATCATCCGCCCGCTCGCCAACTACACCGGCGCCGCGCTGCGGAACTGGAACGGCTGAGTCGACGTTCCAGCCGGTTCCCGACATCCCGACGGCGGCGGCCGATCAAGACCGCCGCCGTCTTCCTTTCCCAGACCATCCCCGACACCACCCGAGTCGAGCACACCGCACATGAGCCAGGTCGAATCGATCGTCGTCATCGGCGCCGGAACCATGGGATCCGGCATCGCCTACGCCGCCGCGGCGAACGGCATCTCCGCCACCGTCGTCGATGTCGCGTCGGCGGCGCTGGACAAGGCCCGCGGCTACCACGAGAAGACCGCCGCCCGCAGCGTCGAGAAGGGGCGTCTGCTCGAGGCCGATGCGAAGAGCCTGCTTGGCCGCATCGCCTACGAGGGCGATCTCGCCGAAGCCTGCGCCGGAAGCGGCTTCGTGATCGAGGCCGCGAGCGAGCGGGCCGACCTCAAGAAGAGCCTGTTCGCGACCATGGTCGCATCGGCGGCGGGAGACGCCGTGCTCGCCACCAACACCTCGAGCATCTCGATCACCGAGATCGCCACCGCGGCGGGCGATGCCGCCGATCGCGTGATCGGCATGCACTTCTTCAACCCGGTCCCGGTCATGAAGCTCGTCGAGGTGATCAAGGGCCTCGCCACGAGCGAGGGCACCGTCGAGAGGACCATCTCGTTGGCGAAGGCGATGGGCAAGACCCCGATTCCCGCCAACGATCGCGCCGGCTTCGTGTCCAACCGCGTGCTGATGCCGCTGATCAACGAGGCGTTCTTCGCGTGGATGGAGGGCGTCGCGAAGGCCGAGGACATCGACGAGATCATGAAGCTCGGCTGCAACTTCCCGATGGGTCCATTGCGTCTGGCGGACTTCATCGGTCTCGACGTCTGCCACGACATCATGATGGTGCTCCACCGGGAGCTCGGGGACCCGAAGTTCTTCCCGTGCCCGCTGCTCCGGCAACTGGTGACCGCCGGCCGTCTCGGCGACAAGACCGGACACGGGGTCTACGAGCACACCCGCTGACGCCGCGCGGGTTCGACCCGTGGATGGGGCGGGGCGGCGGCCCTCGAGGTTCGCCGCGGGCCGCGGTAGGGCGCCACGCTCCGGGGGTGTGATCGGATGCGATTCCGTTTCCGAAATCCGCTTCCGGCGGCATACCATGACCCCGTCGAGGTCGCGTGCATGGGCCCGGTTGGTCCCTGAACCGACGGCCTCGAGACGAGGATCGGACAGCGCAGGTGCTGTCGCCGATCGCGAGACGACCCGCAGGCCGGAGCCCGTTCGATGAGCAGCCCCGATCCCCGTACCGCGTCCGCGGAGGCGCCGACCCCCTCGAAGGTCGACCCCGAGACCGTCAGTCTGTCCGGCTACGTCGTGGATCGGGTCTACGGACCCGAGACGGTGCCGACCGCGGATCCGAACGACCCTTCCCGCCCGCACCCGCGCATCGGCGAACCTGGACAGTATCCCTACACCAGGGGCGTCCACTCCACGATGTATCGAAGCCGCCTCTGGACCATGAGGCAGTTCGCGGGCTTCGGGAGCGCCGACGACACGAACCGTCGGTTCAAGTACCTGCTCGAGAACGCCAAGGGCACGAAGGCCAACACCGGCCTGTCCACGGCGTTCGACCTGCCGACGCTGATGGGACGCGACTCCGACGACGCGCTCTCCTCCGGCGAGGTGGGGCGCTGCGGCGTGGCCATCGACACCATCGAGGACATGCATCGCCTCTACGCGGACATTCCCGTCGGCGAGGTGACGGTCAGTCAGACCATCAACGGTCCCGCCGCGGTCATCTGGGCGATGTACCTGGCGATGGCTCGGCAGAGGGGCATCGCCTGGAGCTCCCTTGGCGGCACCCTTCAGAACGACATCCTGAAGGAGTTCCACAGCCAGAACGAGTTCATCTACCCGCCCGAGCCGAGCGTCAAGCTGGTGGCCGACACCATCGAGTTCGCGTCGCAGCACCTCCCGCGGTGGAACAGCGTCTCGATCAGCGGCTACCACATTCGCGAGGCCGGCTCGACCGCGACGCAGGAGCTGGCGTTCACGCTCCGGGACGGGATGGAGTACGTCGAAGCGTGCCTCAAGCGCGGCCTCGACGTGGACACCTTCGCGCCGCGACTGTCGTTCTTCTTCAACAGCCACAACGAGTTCTTCGAGGAGATCTGCAAGCTTCGGGCGGCGAGGCGGATCTGGTCCCGGGCCATGAAGGAGCGGTTCGGCGCGAAGAACGAGCGGTCGTGGCTGATGCGGACCCACGTCCAGACCGCCGGCTGCAGCCTCACCGAGCAGCAGCCTCTGAACAACGTGGTGCGGGTGGCCTATCAGGCGCTCGCGGGCGTGCTCGGCGGCTGCCAGAGCCTCCACACCGACTCGATGGACGAGACGTTGGGCCTGCCCACCGAGAACGCGGTGCGGCTCGCCTTGCGGACGCAGCAGATCCTCGCCCACGAGACCGGTGTCCACCGCACCGTCGACCCGCTCGGCGGAAGCTGGTTCGTCGAGGCGCTCACCGACCAGATGGAGTCCGACGGGGAGGCGCTCGTCAGGGAGATCGACGACATGGGCGGCGTCGTCTCGGGCATCCACAAGGGCTACTTCCGGCGTTCGATCGCGGAGGCGAGCTATCGCTTCGGCCAGGAGATGGAGGCCGGCGATCGTGTGGTGGTGGGCGTCAACGCCTATCGCGAGGGCAACGACGATCACCAGGTCGAGATCCTCCAGATCCCCCACGAGGTCGAGACCACCCAGTGCGAACGTCTCGAGGCCTTTCGCCGAAGGCGCGACGGCGACGCCGTGGCCCGTTCGCTCGATGCGATCCGCGCAGCGTGTCGCCAGGGCGAGAACGCGATGCCCTCGCTCGTCGACGGCGCCGAGGCCGGATGCACGCTTGGCGAGATGGTGCAGGCGATGGCGGACGTCTACGGTCGCTACTCGGGCGGTCCGGAGTGGTGATCCGGTCCCGGCCCCAGGAGCTCCCGGCCCTCGTCGACGACCTTCGATAGCATTGCTCCCGTCGACGGAGACCGTTCGTCGCCGGCGGCGAAGGCGCGGCATCGGTCCGTGCTCGAAAGGAGGCCTTCGTGCGCATTCTGATCGCCGCCATCGTCGGCGCGTTCGTGGTCTTCATGTGGGGTGCGGTGTCGTGGGCCATGCTCGATCTGTGGGGAGGAGCGGCGGAGCGACTGCCCGTGGAGCAGGAGTCCCGAATGATCGGGGGACTCGACGAGACGCTCGATGCCACCGGCGTCTACTTCGCTCCGATGCCGGTCGAGCATCCCGCCGATGCATCCGCGGAGGTGCAGGCCCAGGCGATGGACGAGTGGACCGCCCGCCATCGGGAGGGCCCCATCGCGATGGTGATCTTCCAGCAGGAGGGCTTCGAGCCGATGGCGCCTTCGATCATGGCGACCGGACTGCTCATCGACTTCGTGGCGGCGCTGCTCGTCGCGGCGGCCATGACCGCGGTGGGCGGCGCCTACGGGCGGCGATTCGCCATCGGTCTCGCGATGGCGGTCTTCGCGGCGCTCACCGGGCATGGGATGTACTGGAACTGGTTCCAGTTCCCGGAGTCCTGGAGTGCGGCGATGGCGGCGGACCAGATCATCGGCTGGTCGTTGGCGACGCTGGTGATGGCCGGACTCGTCCGACCGCGGACGCCGGTGGTGGGATGAGGTTCGCGGTTGCGATGGTGAGGTCATGAGCAAGGGACGCCGTTTTCAGGCCCCGCGAGGAACGCGGGACTTCTACCCGCCGCAGATGGCGGTCCGACGCCACATCGAGTCGGCATGGCGGAAGGCCTCGATCGACTGCGGGTTCGAGGAGATCGAAGGGCCGACCTTCGAGCATCTGGACCTCTACACCGTCAAGAGCGGTGAAGGCATCGTCTCGGAGCTCTTCAGCTTCACTCGCGAGGGCGGAGAGGACGTCTATGCGCTGAGGCCGGAGTTCACGCCGACGCTCGCCCGAATGGCGGCGGCGAAGGGCCGGTCGCTGGCCTTGCCGACGAAGTGGTTCGCGATTCCGATCCACTACCGAGCCGAGCGGCCGCAGCGGGGACGTCTGAGGGAGTTCCTGCAGTGGAACGTCGACGTGGTCGGCGCGGAGGCGCCGGTCGGGGAGGTCGAGGTCCTCGAGCCGGGCATCCTGGCCCTGGAGCGCCTCGGACTCGGGCCGGAGGACGTCGAGATCCGGCTCAGTCATCGCGATGCCATCGCGGGCCTGCTGAAGGCGCTCGGCGTCGTCGAGGATCGGGTGCCGGCCGCGTTCGAACTGCTCGATCGCCTCGATCGACTGCCGCCGGAGGAGTTCTCGCGCCGGGGCGAGGCGCTCGGGCTCGATGCCGAAGCGATCGAGCGACTGCGGGGGCTCGGCGCACGAAGATTCGACCTCGCCGACGGCCCGGACGCGATCGCGCGGGCCCTCGATGTCGAGCCGAAGCTGCTGGAGACCCTCGAGCCGCTCCGCCAGGCTCTCGCCGAGCGGGGACTGCTCGAGTGGTGCCGGTTCGATCCGGGCATCGTGCGAGGGCTCGCCTACTACCGCGGCATCGTCTTCGAACTGCACGAGCGGGGCGGCGGTGAGCGAGCCGTGGCGGGTGGCGGCCGCTACGACGGCCTCATCGCGCTCCTCGACGGACCGGATCTTCCCGCCTGTGGGATGGGGATGGGCGATGTGGTGCTGTCCCTGGTGCTGCAGGATCGAGGCCTGCTCGGCGAGGACGACGGAGAGGGTCTCATGCCCGCGCCCGACGCGTTCGTCATCGCCCTGGACGAGGTGGGTGCGGCGCGACTGCCCGCTCTGGTGGCGGGTCTGCGTCGCGCAGGCCTCCACGTCCGCCACTCCCATCGAACCACCCGGAACCTCGGCAAGCTTCTCGGAGAGGCGAATCGATGCCGGGCCCGATCGGCGGTCCTTCTCGATGGCGGCGCATCACGCGGCGTCGCGACGGTGAAGAACCTGGCCTCCGGAGCGCAGCAGGAGATCGGTCTCGAGGACCTTGCGGCGTCGTTGGGAACGTGAGCGACCGGCGACTGCTTGCGGTGGTCGCGGTGGAGGCCGAGGCGAAGGCCCTCGGCGCTCTCGACGCCGTCGAGGTGTTGGTTGCGGGGATCGGGCGCACCAATGCGGCCGCTGCCACCATGGAGGGCCTGCTCGAACGAGGGCCGTTCGCGGCGGTCTGCTCGGTGGGGGTGGCGGGGGCGCTGCCAGGTGGATCCCTCGGGATCGGAGATCTCGTCGTCGCCTCGGAGTCGATCTACGTCGAGGAGGGAATCGAGACGCCCGAGGGATT
>JAFMML010000082.1 GCA_017859745.1 Planctomycetota bacterium | reverse complement strand
GGAGCAGCCCGCTGCCCGCGGTCATCGCCGCCTCGGCGGCGGCGCGGACGTTGGAGTCGAGGGTGCGGAGTTCGCGGCGATCGGTGGGGGTCGGTGCGGGCATCGATGGGGAGGATAGGGCCGCGGCGGGGGGCTCCCAACCACTCCGTCGATCGGCGTCCTCCACGCCCGACTCGTTCGATCCGCGTCCTCGGACGCTCTCGCCAGAGGAGCGGGCACGACCCTTCCCCGACCGGTATCTGGAGCCCACCCTCTCGTGCCACGTAGCAGGACGCCTCCCCCCGATCGGGGAGAGGCGTCGTCGGGCCTCATCGCCGCCTGCGCGATTGAAGGACGATCAGGCCATCGAGGATCGAATGGACCGCGAACGCCGGACGACTCGGAGTGACGGGTCTCAGGCGGCTTCGACCGACGACAAGGCCGCGCGACGGCATGACCCGATCGCGCGGCCTTGACGTCGGCCCGCCCGGCTCGCAGTGGCCGGTTCCAAGACGCCGGGGGAGCCGGCGTCAAGCGTTCAGCGGCCTTCTCGGCGGCGCCCTCAGCGGCGTCGTCGGCGACCCGCGAAGCCCAGCAGCGCGAGCGATGCCGTCACCGCCGGTGCGGGCACCGCGGTGATCGTCACGCTGCCCGAGAATCCGGCGGAGCCGCCGGTCAGGTCGTAGATCACGCCGCCCATCACGATCTGGTGCGTTCCGGCGGCGAGGGTGAACGAGTAGGTCACCGGATCCGAACTCGGCGCGATGACGATGTCGCCGGGCGGAAACGGATCGGAGTCGATGAAGCCGCGGCCATCTGCGGTCCCCGTGACGATGCCGGTCACGGTCACGACGACGTCGGTGTCCGCGGTGAATCCGATCAGGCTGCGCGCCGCCGCGATGCTCGGCGTCGGGAAGCTCCAGGCCGGTCCAGCGACCTCGTTGTCGAAGGTGAAGTAGGCGTAGTCTCCGTCGTAGACCCCGCCGTTGCTCTCGAACGTGGTCAAGGTCGATACGGTCAGGACGTTCGGCTGATTGCCGGTGCCCTGGACGAAGGCGCCCACGAAGGGGTTGGCGATGTCGTAGATGTCGAAGAAGTCGAAGTTGTCCGGCAGGCCCACGAATCCGACGCCCGCTTCGATCACGTCGATGTGGATCCCCGCCTCGGCCTGCCCGGTCCAACTCGAGGCCGTCAACACTCCGAGCATGGTGGCCGACGCCCACGACGCACGGCGGCCGTGGCGAACGGCGGCCGGTTGCTGATCTGCTCCCATCGAAGGTCCTCCCTGTTCCGATCCCGATCCGTGTGGCTCTGTGCGGGCACCGTCGAGACCCTCGACACCCGCGAGGAATCGACCGGCAGAGACGCCGAGCGATCCGAGGGAAGTCTGGCATCGCCTTGGCCGATCTCTGCGCCGGAGCGCGATCGATCGCGCTTCGGCGCCCGATGCCGGAGGCGCGTCGTGGGCGGCCAAGGGTCTCGGAGATCGAGCCGGGCCCCGCTCAACCGGCCGGCGGCGCGAGTTTCCAGCGGAGGACGAGGGAGGTGTGAAGGGGCGGGCAGCGAAGCATCGCTCGGAAGCCCACGAAGGCGTCGGGCGTCGCGCCGAGGCGTGTGGTCGCGTGTCTCGAGAGCGCCTCGTAGCGACTCTGGAGGGGGACCAGCGGCGGCGGAAGCGATGCGGGGCCCTCCAGGCGCTCGACCGATTCGCGGAGCGGCAGGCGGCGACTCTCGCGGTACTCGAGCCCGTCGCCGGGTCGGATCGCCAGGTTGTAGAAGGCGCCTGCCGGATCGCCGCCGCGAACGAGATCGCGATGGAGCCACACCTCGAGCAGGAAGGCATCCGTCGGCACGGAGACGTTGGCGTTCAGTTCCCCGAACTCCGATTCCGTGCGGCCTCGGATCGTCCCGAGTCCCTCGACCGAGTAGGCGGCGCCCAGATCGATGGACCCGCCTCTCGAGGGGGCGGGCGTTCCGAAGCTCACCACGCCGCGCGTCGAGACCTCGACCTCATCGGTGCCGAGATCCGGCGCGCCGAGTTCCTCGAACAGCGGTCCGCGGGTGCGACGGAGCGAGCCGGCAATCCCGGGGTCGATCTCGTAGCGATCGCTCTTGGCGATCAGCGGTGGCCAGCAGACGGGCAGCGTCGGACCCGGTCGAAGCCGTTCCAACTCGAGAAACAACTGCCCGCCCGCGAGATCGCAATGGATGCCGTCGGCGGCGGGGGTGATCCACGAGCAGGTCACGAGGCCGTGGAGCCGAAGCCCCCAGAGCTGGCAGGCGGTGTCGAACGCGCTGCGCAGCGACCGAGGCGTGGGCATGCGCGAGGAACGGCCGGCTCCGGCGTTCGAGACGAAGGATCGGAGGGTCTCGTGCTCGACGTCGGGGCCCTCGAGCAGTTGATCGAGACGTTCGAGGGAGGTCTGGAGGCGTTGGACGATCGGCGGCGTAACCCCCGCGTCCGCGATCTTGCGAACCAGCGAGCGGCGACCTCGGCCTCCCGGCAGCGCCGAGAGCGTGCTGATGGGATCGGGCGCGTCCAGCACGCGAATCGCGCTCGCCGACAGGGTGGTCGAGATGCCGAGCCGACGAGCCAGCGAACGCCGTCCGAAGTCTCCGACGCAGGCTTCGGCGATCGCGTCTCGCAGCGATTCGGCAAACGCGGCCGCCGCCTCGCCGCCGGGAGCCAGATGGGGAGGCAGTGGCGTCGGCAGGGGTGCTTCGGACACGGCGCGACGGTAGCGGAACTCGTGCGGTGCGGTGCCGCCCACCACGGGTTTCGGCTCACTTCACGGGAATGGCAGCACGATCGAGGCCGGAACCGCGATGTTCGAGGTCGAGCGATCGGCGACGATCGCTTCCAGGATCGGGGGAGGCGGGCCGGTTCCTGCTAGGGTCGCCGCCAGAACTCCCCGTCGCCAGGATCGCGACGGGAGCGGCGGGCCGTCGTCACCGGCCCCGCACGCCGTTGGAGTCCGATCTTCTCGAGATCAAGGAGCCACCCCGTGAAGCACGTCGCAGCGATCGCATGCCTTGTCACCGCCATCGCCGCAGCGTTCGCGCTCGCGGCGGCTTCGCCCCGAACCGCCGACGACGAGGCGGCGGCGCGTCTCGAATCGCTCACCTCCGCGCTGAACTCGATCCCGATGGTGATCTTCTTCAAGGACACCGAGGGCGTGTACCGGGGCGGCAACACCGCATGGGCCGCGCTGCTCGGAAAGCCGCTGCCGGACCTGCTCTCGGGCAAGACGGACTTCGACCTCTTCCCGGAGGAGGTCGCGAAGAGCTTCCGGGCCTACGACGCGGCGATGCTCGCGTCCGGCAAGGCGGTGAGGAACCAGGAGACGCTGGTCTATCCCGACGGTCGATCGGTGCTCGTCGAGACGCTGAAGGCGCCGTGGATCGGATCGGATGGCAAGCCGCGCGGCCTGGTCGGGATCTGCGTGGAACGCGAGGCTCCGGCCGCGCCGACGACGCCCTGAACTCCGATCCGAGTCGCGGCGAGGCGACCGGGGCCCACGCCCACACGGCGATCGCGCACCGTCGAGGGCCGGGTGCTCTTCGGTCATGCCATCGGCAAGGTCCTATCCTGCGTGCAGGTGGCTGCAGGAGGCGGCGTCGACCCCGCGGAGGATCCATGGGCGAAGAATCACAGGCCGAGTTCATGCGAAGGGCGATCCGCCTCTCGAGCGACAACGTTCGGCGCGCCGGCGGACCGTTCGGGGCGGTGATCGTGAAGGGCGGGCAGGTGGTCGGGGAGGGTTGCAATCGGGTGACCGCCACCCACGATCCGACGGCGCATGCCGAGATCGTGGCGATTCGCGACGCCTGCCGGCGGCTGTCGACCTTCGACCTCTCCGGGGCGGAGATCTACACCAGCTGCGAACCGTGCCCCATGTGCCTCGCCGCGATCTACTGGGCTCGCCTCGAGCGGATCCACTTCGCCAACACCAAGGAGGATGCGGCCGCGGTCGACTTCGACGATCACTTCATCTACGAGGAGATCGGTCGAGATCCGGCGGATCGGGCCATTCCCCGCAACCAGCTGCTTCGCGACGAGGCGATCAAGGCCTTCGAAGACTGGACCGCGCACGCGGGTCGCATCCGATACTGAATCGACGCGGTTCCGGAGTCAATGCGATGCGCGACTACGCACTGATCCACGTCAACGGCGTGCCGCGGGAGGTCCGGGGCCGCGACGCGTTCATGATGCTGGCCGACTGGCTTCGCAGGGAAGTGGGCCTTCCGGGCACCAAGATCGTCTGTGCCGAGGGCGACTGCGGCGCCTGCACGGTGCTGCGTGCGTTCGCGCCGAGAGGTGCGGGCGGATCGCCGCCTCGCTTCGAGGCCGTCAACAGCTGCATCGCGATGGTGGCGCAGATGGACGGCTCCCACCTCGTCACCGTCGAAGGTCTGCAGGAGGGCGACGTCCCCGCCCCCGCGCAGGAGGCGATGCTTCGCTGCCACGGAAGCCAATGCGGCTACTGCACACCCGGCTTCGTGATGGCGATCAGCGGCATGCTCGAGCAGCATCCCGTCGGCGAGATCGACGACCGCGTGGCGGCCAACCATCTGACCGGCAACCTGTGTCGCTGCACCGGCTATCAGCCGATCGTCGAGGCGGCATGCGCTGCGGCCGCCGTCGATCGACGGTCGGTGGGCGACCGGTACGGCACGGCCGAGGCGTTCTCGCGTGCCGAGGAGGCGATGGATCGAGGCCTGGAGATCGCGCATGAAGGCAGGCGAGTCTTCGCCCCGACCACGCTCGAGGAGGCGTGCGCCTTCGCTTCGCGACATCCCGAGTGCCGAGTGGCGGGGGCCTTCACGGATCTCGGCGTCCCGATCAACAAGGGGCGAGCGATGCCGCCGGCGCTGCTGAGCCTCCATCTGATCCCCGAACTGCTGGAGATGGAGGACGACGGACGGCGCCTGCGGGTGGGGGCGAGGGTGTCGCTGGCCTCGCTGCGGCGACGGTGTCGGGACGCGTCGCCGGAGTTCGCGCGGTTCCTGAACCTCTTCGCTTCGCCGCAGATCAAGAACGTCGCCACGCTGGTGGGCAACGTCGCGACCGGCTCTCCGATCGGCGACACGCTGCCGTTTCTTCTCGTCGCGGGTGGATCGGTGCATGTGGCGAGTCCGCCCGCTGGACGGGGACCGCTGCGGCGCCGCGAGATCCCGATGACCGAGCTCTATCGCGGATACCGCCAACTCGCTCTCGAGCCGGGCGAGATCATCACCCACGTCGCCTTCGACCACGACGCCGGAGACGAGACGATTCGCCTCTACAAGGTCTCCCAGCGGAAGGACCTCGACATCACCACGGTCGGTGCGGCGTTCGCCGTCGTGTGGGATGGCCCGCGGCGCATCGCCTCGGCCCGGGTCGCCTACGGCGGGGTGGCGGCGGTGCCGCTGCGCATGCCCGAGATCGAGGCGGCGCTCGTCGGCGAGCTCGACCCGCGAAAGGCCGAGTCGATCGCGAGGGCGATCGGCGATGCGGTGCAGCCCATCTCCGACGTTCGCGGCACCGCGGCCTACCGACGGGTGCTGGCGGCCAACCTCTTCCGCAGGTTCGCGACGGAGGTGCTCGATGGCTGAGCCGCGATCCCGGGACACCCCGGCGGCGCGCCTCGACGTCCGGCCCGACCCAGGCTCGGCGCCCCACGACTCGGCACACACCCACGTCACCGGTCGGAGCGAATACGTCGACGACCGGCCGATGCGGCCCGGCGAACTTCTCTGCGGCCTGATCTACAGCCCCTACGCCCGAGCACGCCTGAAGCGTCTCGATCTGAGCGATGCGTTGCGGATCCCCGGCGTGGTCGCCGCGATCACCGCCGCCGACGTCGCCCACAACCTCTGGGGCAGCATCGTCGTCGATCAGCCTCTGCTCGTCGAGGAGGAGGCCCAGTACGCGGGCGAGGTGGTGGCGGTGATCGGCGCCGAGACCCCGGAGGCGCTGCGCCGGGGCCTGGCCGCGGTGCGGGTCGAGTGGACGCGCCTGCCGGCGATCCGCTCGATCGACGAGGCGATCACGGCGGAACGGTTCATCGGCGCCGAGCGTCGGATCGAGCGGGGCGATGCGGGGGCGGCGTTGCAGGCGGCATCGCACACCCTCGAAGGGACCCTGGTCATCGAGGGGGCCGATCACTTCTACCTCGAGAGCATGGCGGCCGTCGTCTATCCCGGCGGCGACGGCCCCTTCGAGGTCCACTCCTCGACGCAGCATCCCACCGAGACCCAGCACGTCGTGGCCGAGGCGCTCGGAGTGCCGTTCAGCGACGTCTCCTGCATCGCACGACGGCTCGGCGGCGGTTTCGGAGGCAAGGAGTCCCAAGCCGCGCCCATCGCCGCCTACGCGGCGTTGGTCGCACGGGCGTCCGGTCGTCCCGCGCGTCTCGTCCTCGGCAAGGACGACGACATGATCGTGACCGGCAAGCGGAATCCCTTCCAGATCCGCTACCGCGTCGGCTTCGACGGCGACGGGCGTCTGCTTGCGCTGCAGGCGGTCCTGCACTCCGACGGCGGGGCGTATGCGGATCTCTCCACCGCGATCATGGAGCGGGCGCTGCTCCACTGCGACAACGCGTACTTCATTCCGAACGTCGAGGTTCGAGGTCGCGTGTGCCGGACCAACCACCATCCGCACACCGCCTTCCGGGGCTTCGGCGGCCCCAAGGGCGTCGCCCTGGTCGAGTCGATCCTCGAGGACGTTGCCGGCGTGGTCGGACGAGACGCCCTCGACGTGCGTCGCGTCAACGTGTACGCACCGGGCCGCGACGAGACCCACTACGGGCAGACCGTCGAGAACAATCTGCTGCCGTCGCTGTTCGAGTCCCTCGAGGAGCGTTGCGAGTACCGCCGTCGTCGCGAGGAGATCCGGGCGTGGAACGGCGATCCGTCGAACAATCCTCGCGGGCTGTCGATGACCGCGGTGAAGTTCGGGATCTCCTTCACCACCCGGTTCCTGAACCAGGCGAACGCCCTCGTCAACGTGCATCGCGACGGCACCATGCAGGTCTCCACCGGAGCGGTGGAGATGGGGCAGGGGGTGAACTCGCGCATCGCGGCGCTGGTCGCGGAGCAGTTCGGGCAGCCGCTCGACGCCGTGCGGATGCTCGCCACCAGCACCGAACGCAACGCCAACACCTCGCCGACCGCCGCGAGTTCGGGCACGGATCTGAACGGCGCGGCCGCCGTCGCCGCGTGCGAGCGGATCCGAGGCCGTCTCGCGTCGCTGGCGGCGCGGTTGCGGGATCTCCCCGAGGACGCGTGGCCCAGCCGCACCGCGGGTCTCGGGACGCAGCCGGAACTGACCGTCGCGGACACGCCCCCTCCGCTGCCGGTGCGTTTCGAGCACGGGCGGGTCCGTGTGGGCGATGGCGATGCGGCATGGTCGATCGGTTTCGCCGAACTGGTGCAGGAGGCCCACCGCAGCCGGATCTCCACATGCGAGTACGGCCACTTCGCCACGCCGCATCTGGCCTTCGACAAGATCGAGGGTCACGGGCGGGCGTTTCTCTACTTCACCCAGGGGGTGGCGGCGAGCGAGGTGGAGATCGATCGCTGGACCGGCGAGGTGAAGGTGCGTCGTGTGGATCTGCTGATGGACCTGGGTCGTCCGGTCAACCATGCTCTCGACATGGGGCAGGTCGTCGGCGGCTTCGTGCAGGGCATGGGCTGGGTGACCACCGAGCATCTGCACTACGACGAGAACGGGTTGCTGGTCTCGCATTCGCCCAGCACCTACAAGATCCCCAATGTGCAGGACACCCCGCGGATCTTCAATGCCGAACTGGTCTTCAACGAAGGCAACGTCGCGAACCTGCGGCGGACCAAGGCCGCCGGCGAGCCGCCGCTGATGCTGGCGCTTTCGGTCTGGACCGCGGTGCGAGACGCGGTCTCCAGCGCTCGTGCGGTTCGAGTCGGCCGGCGCGAACCGATCGCGATGGCCATCCCGGCGACCGCGGAGCGGGTGCTTCGAGCGCTCGAGGCCGAGACGTTCGCCCGCGTGGAGGGCGGCCGAACAGGATGAGCGCCGTCTCCCACGCCTATCTTCAGCACGCCACGAGACTCGCCGAGCGCGGCGTGGTCTTCGTCACCGTGACGCTGGTGCATCCGGAGGGCCACGTGCCGCAGGATCTCGGGGCGAAGGCGATCGTGACCGCCGAAGGCCTCTCCTGGGGCACGGTGGGCGGAGGCCGGCTCGAGGCCCGGGCGATCGAACACGCCCGGGGTCTGATCGCGCGAGCGGCGAACGCGAGCGACGCGCCGCGGCCGGTCGCGCCGGAACTGATTCGCTACGAACTCCAGCGGGATCTGAACATGGTCTGCGGCGGCGCGGCGACGCTCTTCTACGAGATGTCGTCGGCGTCCACCTGGAACATCGTGGTGTTCGGCGCCGGGCACGTCGCCCAGGCCACGGTGTCGCTGCTCTCGACCTTCCACTGCAACCTCGTCTGCATCGATCCGCGACCGGAGTGGCTCGGGCGCCTGCCCACGCACGGCAACCTGCGCACACGGCTCGCGCCCGAGCCCGCGGAGGAGGTGGACGCCCTCCCGCCCGGCGCGTTCGTGCTCTGCATGACCCAGGGCCACGCCACCGATCTGCCCATCGTTCGTCGGCTGTTGCAGCGCGGCACCGCCGGCTTCATCGGCGTGATCGGAAGCGAACCGAAGGCCCGCACGCTTCGCAGCACGCTGCGTTCGGAGGGCGTGTCGGAGGCGGCGCTCTCCACCATCCGGTGCCCGCTCGGCTTGCCGATCGGCAGCAACATGCCGGCGGAGATCGCCGTCAGCATCGCGGCACAACTTCTTCAAGTTCGCGACGGGCGGGCGACCGGCACCTCGGCGTCGCTCGCCTGAATCCGCCCGCTCGACCGGCAGGTGTCATCGTCCATCCCTCCTGTCGAGCGCCCGTGCCGGCGTGTGCGGGTGTTCGCGGCCGCTCGATGGACCGCGCAGTGTCGAATGCCGGGGTCGCCGAGACACCCTTTGGGGTGGCGCGAGACGCACAAGTTGTGGAAACCTCGATCGCCTTCAGCGGATCGACGTGCAAGGCGGGAATCCGCTGGCACAGTCGGCGTGGTTGTCTCTGCGAACTGGCGTCGGGCGTGGCAGTCGCCCAGCGTCGGGAGTGCTGGGAGGCGTCGTCGCCTCTTCCGATCTGCCTTCTGCCGAGGCACCGCCGGTCTTCCCCGCAGGAGATCGGTGGTGCCTCTGTTTTTGGAAGCGGTTCGTGCGTGCGCGTGCCTCACAAGCCGACCCCTCGCAAGCCGATGTCTTGCAAGCCGATGTCTTGCAGGCCGGTTTCGGAAGTCTGACC
>JAFMML010000033.1 GCA_017859745.1 Planctomycetota bacterium | reverse complement strand
AGACGTCCTGCCAGCCGAGGTCGTCGACCATGACCACGACGAGGTTGGGCGGCGGCGGATCGTCTCGGTTCGCAGAGGCGACTCCGGCTGCCATTCGAGCGGCGGTGAAGGCGAGCAGGACGCCGACGGCGGTCGCAGCAGTCGTTCTGGGCATCGCCCGAGCCTACCTCCCGAGCGGCGTCTCGGGATAGGGTGCCGTGATGTCCGCGCCGACGCTGTCGATCGTCATCCCCGCCTGGAACGAGGCGAAGACGCTGCCCGCGACGCTGGCAGCGCTGCGGGAGGCGACCGACGCGCTCGATTGCGGGGCGGAGATCCTCGTCGTCGACGACGGCTCTGACGATGGCACGGCATCGGTGGCGGAGGCTGCCGGGGTGCGAGTGCTGTCGGGGCATTGGCGGCAGATCGCGGCGGTACGAAACGCCGGGGCCGCCGCGACGCGGGGCCGGATGCTCGTCTTCGTGGACGCCGACACGATCGTGCCCGCGGAGACGCTCGCCCGCGCGGTCGAGGCGATGCGGTCGGGCGCGGTCGGCGGCGGCGCGAACGTCGCGATCGACGAGCCGGCGCCGTGGGCGATCCGCCTGCCGCTTTGGGTGTTCATGACCACCTACCGCCTGCTCGGCTACGCGGCGGGTTGCTTCGTGTTCTGCACTCGTGAGGCGTTCGAGCAGGCGGGCGGCTTCGACGAACGGTTCTACGCGAGCGAGGAGATCGGCCTGACCAAGCGCCTTCGCGAGTTCGGCCGCTTCGAGAAGGTGCGGCCCCCGGTGACGACCTCGGCCCGCAAGGTCAGGCTCTACCGGCCGTGGCCGCTGTTCCGGCAGACGGTCTCGCTCTTGCTGCAAGGCCCTGCGGCCTGGCAGTCGCGGGAAGGCCTCGGCATCTGGTACGACGGCCGGCGGGAGTGATCCGCCGATCGCGATTCAGCCGTCGATCCGCTCGGCGAGATACGTCGCCACGCGGTCGATCGAGATCCGCTCCTGAGAAAGGGTGTCCCGCTCGCGGACGGTGACGGTCTGGTCGGCGAGGGTGTCGCTGTCGATCGTGAAGCAGTAGGGGGCGCCGGCCTCGTCCATGCGGGCGTACCGCTTGCCGATCGACTGCTTGGGATCGAATTCGCAGGCGTACTTCACACGCAGTTCGCGATGCAGCTTCTCGGCGACCTCGGGCATCCCGTCCTTGTTGACGAGCGGGAAGATCCCCGCCTTCACCGGGGCGAGGCGCGGGTGGAACTTCATGACCACCCCGCTCGGGCGGCTGTCGTCGGGGGTGTACGCCTCGCAGAGCACCGCGAGGGTGCCGCGGTCGGCGCCCGCCGAAGGCTCGATGACGTGCGGGAAGTAGCGTTCGTTCCGCTCCTGGTCGAAGTAGCGGGACTTCTCGCCCTTGCCGGTGAACTCCGCGTGGCGCTTGAGGTCGAAGTCGCTCCGGTGGGCGACGCCCTCGAGCTCGCCGAAGCCGGGCGCCGTGAAGGGGAAGCGGTACTCGATGTCGCAGGTGCCGGCGCCTTCCTTGGCGTAGTGGGCGAGCTCGTCGCGATCGTGCTCGCGAAGCACGAGGTTCTCGCCGGTCAGGCCGATGGAGCGCCACCAGGCGTGCCGCAGGTCCCGCCAGAACGGATACCACGTCTCCGCCTCGTCGGGCCGGATGAAGAACTCGATCTCCATCTGCTCGAACTCGCGGCTGCGGAAGGTGAAGTTCCGCGGCGTGACCTCGTTGCGGAACGCCTTGCCGATCTGGGCGATGCCGAAGGGCACCCGCACCCGCGTCGAGTCGAGGACGTTCTGGAAGTTGACGAAGATCCCCTGGGCGGTCTCGGGGCGCAGATAGACCTTGCTGTCCTCGTCGCGGATCGCCCCGGCGTGGGACTCGAACATCAGGTTGAACATCCGCGGCTCGGTCAGGCTGCCGGGTTCCTTCGCGTCCGGTCCGAGGACCCGCGAGAGGTCCGTGGCGGCGAGTTGGGTGAACGGTCGGATCGCGTAGTTCGCCGGATCGAACTCCCGCTTCTCGTACTTCGCGAGGCTCTTGCCGGCCTTCTCGCGGCCGGCGTCGTCGCCTTCGAGGAACCCGACCATGCGGCGACTGCCGTCGTCGTCGGCGCCCACGAGCACCATGAGGTGGTCGGCGCGGTAGCGGGCCTTGCTCTCGCGGCAGTCGACCATGGGGTCGTTGAAGCCGCCGACGTGGCCGGAGGCCTCCCAGACCTTCGGGTTGGCGATGATGGTGCTGTCGAGTCCGACGATCGAGAGCGGGCGTCCGTCGGGGCCGTCGGGCGGGCAGGCGACCATGTCGCGCCACCAGGCGTCCTTCAGGTTTCGCTTGAGGGCGGTGCCGAGCGGGCCGTAGTCCCAGAAGCCGTTGATGCCCCCGTAGATCTCCGAACTCTGGAAGACGAAGCCTCGACGCCGGCAGAGGGCGACGAGATCTTCCATGCGAAACACGGGGGCGGCGGGGGCGTCGGTCATGAGGGGTCTCCGGCGAAGCGGAGATGGTACCCCCGGCGGGGGATCACTCGGGACCCCTCTGAACCGCGCTGGACCGCGCTGGACCGCGCTGGACCGGCGACTCACGCCTCGGGGCGGATCCCGATCAGCGTGAAGAGCTCCATCCGCGCCGCGGCGCTCTTCAGGAACACCCCGTGCAACTTGCTCGTGGTGGTCCACGCGCCGGGCTGCCGCACACCGCGGTAGCACATGCAGAAGTGGCGGGCCTGCACGATGACCGCGACGCCCTGAGGCTGCAGGGCGTCCTGAATGGCCCCGGCGATCTGAGCGGTCAGCTTCTCCTGCACCTGAAGGCGCTTCGAGAAGATCTCGACGACGCGAGCGAGCTTGCTGAGCCCGACCACGCGACCGTCGGGGATGTACGCGACGTGGGCCTTGCCGACGAAGGGCACGATGTGGTGTTCGCAGTGACTCTGCAGTTCGATGTCCTGCAGCAGCACCAGCTCGTCGTAGCCCTCGACCTCGCTGAAGGTGCGGGCGAGCGGTTCGAGCGGGTCGGCGTAGTAGCCCGCGAAGTGCTCCTTCCAGGCGCCGACCACGCGACGCGGCGTGTCCTTGAGTCCCTCTCGCTCGGGATCCTCGCCGATGTAGCGAAGCATCCTGCGGACGATGTCGGTGCCTTCGGGATCCTCGTCCGGCCGATCGGGAAGGGCGGTGTCGCTGAGGTCTGACATGGGTCGCGAAGTGTAGTCGCTGGCGAACGACGATCGGGATCAGAGCCACCGATCCCACCACGCGAGGATCTCGCCGAGCCGGTGGATCCGCAGGTCCGGCGGGCCGCTGCGGCTCATGCCGTGACTCGTCGAGGCGGGGTAGCGGACGAAGCGGGTGGGGACGTTCTGGGCGACGAGTGCCGCGTGGACCTGCTCGGACTGCTCGACGTTGCAGCGGAGGTCGCCTTCGCTGTGGATGACGAGCGTCGGCGTGCGCACGCCCTTGAAGTGGGCGATGGGGCTCGACCGCCACAGCGCCTCGGGCCGATCCCACGGCGCCCCGGTCCAGTAGCGGTCGGGGCGGCCGAGGTGGTCGCTGTTGCCCTGCATCGAGACCATGTTGCTGACGCAGCGGTCGGTGATCGCCGCGGGAATCGACGGATCGTGGGCGATCGCCCAGTTGGTCATGTAGCCGCCGTAGCTGCCGCCCATGATGCCGACACGCCCGGCGTCGATGTTGCGTCGCCCCCGGATGAACGAGAGCGTGGCCCGCACGTCCTCCCAGTCCTTGCCGCCCCACGAGCCGCGGATCGCCTCGCAGAAGTCGCGGCCGTATCCCTTGCTGCCCCGCGGATTCGAGAAGAAGACGGTGTATCCGGCTGCCGCGAGGCACTGGAACTCGTGGAAGAAGGTGTGCCCGTACTGGGCGTGCGGCCCGCCGTGGACCTCGAGGATCGCGGGCGTTCGGCGCGAGGCCGGCACGCCGGGCGGGCGCAGTTCCCACACCTGGACCTTCGTGCCGTCGGTGGTCTCGATCCAATGCTCGATCGGGGCTGCGAGATGTCGCGAGGCGATGAACCCGGCGTTCGAGTCGGTCAGCGTCGAGATGCGGATCGACGTTGTTGCGACGTCGCCGACGGCGATCTCGTCGGGCGTGGTCATGTCGCCGACGGCGAGGGCCATTCGGCGACCGTCGGCGGAAAGGTCGCCCATCGAGAGTTCGACGCCCTCCGGGCTTGCGAAGCGCGGCGTGGAGCCGTCGATCGGCACCGAGGCGATTCGGCCGGAGCCCTGCCAGCCCACTCGGGCGAACAGGCGCCGCCCGTCTCTGCTCCAGGCGACGCTCGGGGCGAACGACGCTTCGCGGCTGTCCGAGAGCGTGGCCGCGAGCAGGCACCAGTCGGTCGTCGCGAGCAGATCGCGAAACCCGCCGCGACCGTCGGTTCGGCCGACGAACAGACCGAGGTTCCGCGTGGAGTACAGCCCGTCCTCGCGATCCTCGCGACCCGCGAAGGCCAGCATCCGCCCGTCGGGACTGAAGCGGACGGCGGTCTTCGGGCCGATCGGCGCCTTGGCGACCTTGGCCCGTCGTCCGGACGCCACGTCGATCAGCAGCAGGTCGGTCTTCCACGAATCGAGGACCGCGGTGGACGACGTGTGCGCGGTGACGGCGAGGGTGCGGCCGTCGGGCGAGACGTCGAAGGAGAACTCGCCGAGGCGATCGCGGTCGAAGAGCGTGCGGACCGCCCCGGACGAGAGATCGAGATGTTGGATGACGAAGCGGTCCGCCATGAAGTACCCGTCGCCGTCGAGGCGGTACCAGGGATCCTCGACGATGCGCGGCGGATCTGAGCGTCCCTCGCGTTCACGGACCTCACGCGCGGTACGGGTGCGTTCCTCGGCCCGTCGGCGAAACGCGAACAGGATCGAGTCGCCGTTGGGAGACCAGATCGCGTCTCGCAGCGAACCCTCGGGAAGATCGGTCGCCAAGCGGGCTTCGCCGCCTGCAAGGTCGAGCACCGCGACCTGCGGACGGCCGTCCTTCGGCTCGCCTCCGCGGATGAAGGCGATCATCGTGCCGTCTGGCGACCATCGGCCGGCGGAGTCGTTGGTGCCGGAGGTGATCGGTCGAGCGTCCGTCCTGCCGTCGACGTCCACCGTCCAGAGATTGCGGACGACCCGCCACCCCTCGATGCGACTTCGGGTGAAGAGGATGCGTCGGCCGTCGGGCGAGATTCGAGGGTCCGAGACCCCGACGAGTTCGAGCAGGTCCGAGGGTCCGATCGGGCGGCGCCGCGGTGCGGATCGCCCGCGCGAAGGTCGTGTCGGCATCGTCGGAATGTACCATTCCGCCTCGTCGAGTCCCCGCTCAGCGAGAGTCCGCCATGAGCCCCGATGCGTCCGTCGTCACCTCAGATCGCCCCCGCATCGGCGTCGATCTCGGCGGCACCAAGATCGAGGCGGTTCGCCTCGAGCCCGATGGTGAGATCGGAGCGAGGACCCGGGTGCCGACGCCGCAGGGCGACTACGAGGGCACGATCCGAGCGATGGCGGAGGTGGTCGACACCGTCGGACGCGGCCTCGATTCCAAGGCCCCGGTCGGCCTTGCGTTTCCCGGTTCGATCTCGCCACGCACGGGACTGCAGCGCAACTCCAACAGCGTCTGTCTCAACGGCCGTCCGGTGATCGAGGACCTCGAGCGGGCGATCGGGCGGTCGATTCGAGCGGAGAACGACGCCAACTGCTTCGCCCTGTCCGAGGCGTGCGACGGCGCCGCCGCGGGATTCGGAACCGTCTTCGGCGTGATCCTCGGCACCGGCGTCGGCGGGGGCGTGGTCGTCGATGGACGAGTGCTCCGCGGTCGGAACGGCATCGGCGGCGAGTGGGGACATACGCCGCTGCCGCGCCGCGGCGACGGGGAACGCGAAGAGGCGTCGCGTCGGTGCTACTGCGGAGCGATCGACTGTCTCGAGCAGTGGATCGCCGGGCCCGCGGTCGAACGGGAGCACGCCGACCGGACCGGGCGAACGTGGAGATTGCCGGAGATCTCCGACGCCGCGAGCAAGGGCGACGCCGACGCGGCGGGAGCGCTCGATCGTCTGGTCGATCGATTGGCGCGGGGCCTGTCGGTCGTGTGCAACGTGCTCGATCCCGATGCGATCGTGTTGGGCGGCGGCGTGGGGAACCTCGGAATCCTCTACGAACGATTGCCCGAGGCGCTCGCGAAGCGGGTCTTCTCCGACACCTTCGACACCGCGATCCTCAAGCCCTCCCACGGCGACTCGAGCGGCGTTCGTGGCGCCGCCTGGCTCTGGCCGTAGGTCCTGTTTGACGGATCGATCGGGACTTCGAGGCCCGGAGACGACCACCCGCATCGTCGGGCTGCATCGACGATTCGTTGGGGAATCGCCTGCTTCGCCCTCCTCGCGGGAGGGCCCCCTCCGAACCTCTCGGGTCGACGCCGATCCGTCAAACAGGACCTGGGCCGATGCCTCGATTCCGCCGGTCGTGGCGAGATCAACTCGCGACGCGATGCGAGCCGGTTCGAGTCGGACCGAATCGCCCCGGGTCGAGCATCGGATCGTCGAAGGTGCTCCGCCCGGCGCAGACATGCTCGGCGATCATCAAGCCGGTCACCGGTGCGAGCGTCACCCCCATCATGGCATGGCCGGTGGCGACGAGCACGCCCTCGCGGCCGGGAACCCGGCCGATGGCGGGCATCCCGTCGGCGAGACAGGGGCGGTAGCCCGCCCATTCGCCCACGCGGGTCGCCCCGTCGAGACCGTGCAGGCATTCCGAGGCCGCATGGGGCAGATGCTCGAGACGCTCGCGCATCCAGGGCCGATCCAGGCCCGCGAGTTCGAGGGTCCCGGCGAGGCGCAGCCGCCCGTTGAAGGCGGTGATCGCGATGAAGCTCTCGTGGAGGACGGCGCCTCGTGAAGGCATCGGCGCGGCGGACTCGAACTCGACGTGGTAGCCGCGGGCGCCTTCGAGCGGAAGGCGCAGTCCGACGAGCGCCGCGAGGCGATCCGACCATGCACCGGCGGCGAGCACGGTGGTTCCGGCGGCGATCTCTCGCCCGTCGTCGAGGATCGCCCCGTGCACATGTCCTGCGGCGTCCCGACGCAGCGACGTCACCCCGGTCCCAAGTCGAAACTCCACGCCGCGGTGTTCGAGACTCCTGAAGAGCCCGTCGACGAGGCGTCCCGGATCGAGGGTCGTCGCGTGCCGATAGTGGCGGGCGCCTCGGACGCCGTCGCGGTAGGCCGGTTCCCTCGCGCGGAGCGTCGACCCGCTCCACGGCTCCGATGGGAAGCCGAATCGCTCGTGCAGCAGCGCCTCCTCGTCGGCGGCCTTTCGTCCCCGCTCGGTCGAGTAGACGTCGAGCCAGCCGTCGGGCCTCGGATCGCAGCCGCCTGCGACGTCGAGAAGGCGATCGAGGCGCTCACGGCTCGCGTGCCCCAGCCGGGCCAGCACCGCCATCGAGCGCTCGAAGTGATCGGTCCGGCAATGACGATGGAACGAGAGCAGCCATCTCAGGAAGGACGGATCGAGGCGAGGCCGGATCAGCAGCGGACTGCGTCGATCGAGCATCCATCGCAGACCACGCCAGGAGGCGCCAGGGCGGGTCAGGGGAGGATGGCCGAAGCTCGCGAGGCCGGCGTTTCCGCAGGAGGCGCCGCTGCCGGGGCGTTCGCGATCGCAGACGACGACGGGAATCCCCCGCTCGGCGAGTTCGGTCGCCGCCGCGAGGCCGACGACGCCGGCGCCCACGATCAGGACGGTCTCGTCGCGGCGGGTGGTCATGCGGCGGGGCGGCTCCGGCGATTGAGGCTCGGTGCGGACCCCCGTATTGTCGGCGTTCCGCCGCCGCCGATCGCACCCTTGGCACCGCCAACGTCCCGGAGATCCCCGATGCCTCAGCCCGACCGCTCTGCGCCTCCGTCCCTCCGACTCGGCCTCGTCGGCGCCGGCGGCATCGGCGAAGTCCATGCCGACGCGGCACGACGGGCGGGATGGTCGCTCGAGGTCGTCTGCGACGCCGACCGATCCCGCGCCGAGGCCCTGGCCGAGCGTCATGGCGGGCGGGTGGTCGCCGATCTCGACGCGTTGCTCGACGAAGAGGGTGTCGACGCGGTGGCGATCGCGACTCCCAACGCCACGCATCGTCCGCTGGCCGAGGCGGCGCTCGCGGCCGGGCGGCACGTCCTGCTCGAGAAGCCGGCCGGCATGAACGCGGCCGAATGCGACCGACTCGCCGAAGCGGAGGCGTCGAGCGGTCGGATCCTGCAGATCGGACTGGTCTGTCGCCACACTCCCGTCGCCGCCGAGGTGGCCCGGATCGTCGAGTCGGGACGCCTCGGAACGGTGTATCAGGCCAGGGCCAACCTGCATCGTCGGCGGGGGATCCCCGGCCTCGGCGGATGGTTCACCGACAAGTCGATGTCGGGGGGCGGGCCGTTGATCGATCTTGGCGTACACGTCATCGATCTGGTGCTTCACGTGCTGGCGCAGCCGCGTGTCCTGCGGGCAAGCGGCGTCACCTACGCGACGTTCGGTCGCGACATCGGGTCCTACGTGCATCAGGAGATGTGGGGCGGCCCGCCGAGGCCGGGCGGGGTCTTCGACGTCGAGGACCACGCTTCGGCGCTGCTGCGCCTCGAAGGCGGCGCGACCTTCGAGATGAACGTGGCCTGGGCGGCGAACCTCGTGGATGGCGCCGTGCGGGACGGGATCGTCCTGCTTGGCGATCGCGCGGGCCTCTTCTTCGAGCCGCTGGGAAACTCCGTTCGCATCGCCACCGAGGAGGACGGTCGCCTGCTCGACGTGCAGCCGGTGCTCGAGACCGAGGACGGCGGGCAGGCGGCGTGGCGACGGCAGTACGAGACGTTCGCGGCCGCGATCCGCGGCGAGGGACCTCGGGTTGCGCCGGTCGGCGAGTGTCGTCGCACCCAGGCGGCGATCGACGCGATCTATCGCTCGGCCGAGGCGGGCTGCGAGGTCGAGGTGGACGCCTGACGTCCAGATGGCGACCGCATGAACCAAACGACGCCCCGGCGGTCGGGCCGGGGCGTCGAGCGGGTTCGATCCGATCAATGGTGGTCGGCGCGAGGGCCGGGTGCGTCAGCCGGCGGTCTTGGCGGACTCGTACTCCGCGAGGGTCTTCTCGAGGGAGTCCTTCATCCGCCCTGCGGGAGTGACGCCGATCGCCTCCTTCTGGATGCGGATCGCCGTCGCCGCGTCGCCGCTCTCCCAGTAGGCCCGGGCGAGCGTGTCGAGGATCGAGCCGTCCTTGCGTTCGGAAAGCTTCGTGGCCTTCTTCGCGGCGGTCATCGCCATGTCGAGGACGTCGCCCTCGGCCTTGCCGGATTCCAGGATCGACCAGGACATGGCGTTGAGCAGCTGCGGGCTGTCGGTCGTCGCGACGATCTCGCGAGCGTCGCCCATCGCCTCGTCCGCGCGGTCGAGTTCGATGACCATGATCTGCACCCGGCGCATCCGGGTCTCGAGATCGTCGGGATGCTCGGCGATCTGGGCGTCGAGCAGCTCGACGGCCTTGGCGAAGTCGCCGGCGCGGGTCGCCATGAAGAAGGGGCGGCTCCGAGCCGACCATGCGTTCTTGCGGGCCTGCTCCTTCTTCCACTCGACGGCGTAGGCGTCGGTGTCCCAGTTGCCGGCGACGATCTTCGCGAGCGGCTCGTCCATGTTCATGGGATGCCCGATCCACGCCACGCGTCCGTCGCCGTCGACGACGAACGCGGTGGGGATGCCCCGCTGGCCGGCGGCCGTCATGTAGTTGGTGTGGTTGGAGCGGTCGGGGTCGGTGCACACGGTGTACTGGGCCTTCTTCTTCCACTCGTCGGTGCCGAGGAAGGTCGAGACCTTCTCGAGCTCCTCGTCGCTGATGCCGACGATTCGCACGCCCCGGTCGGCGTACTGCTTCTGCAACTCGGTCAGGTGGGGCATGCTGGCCTTGCAAGGTCCGCACCAGGTGGCCCAGAACTCGACGACGGTCGTCTTGCCCGATTCGAAGCCGTCCATCTTCTCTCCACGGACCCAATGGGCGATGTCGAGCGCGGGAGCCTTGTCGCCGATCGAAAGCGACGGTCCCGCGGGCTGCGGCGCCGCCTGCGGGGCCGCGGCGAACACGGCCGATGCGGCGATCAGCGGCAGGGTTGCGGCGAGCTGGTGGTGGATCTGCATGGGTCGGTCTCCCGTCGGGACGGATGGCGAAGGACGCGGCGGTTGCGAGGTTTCGCAACGACGCTCGACTATACCCCCGGCGGCGCCGATCCCAATGGGTACCCTTCCCGCATGTCGTCCGCTTCATCCCCACAACCGCCCCCATCCCACGCCACGCCGATCGACGGCAAGGCCCTCGCTGCGGCCGTCCGCGCGGACGTGACGGCACGAGTCGAGAAGCTCGCGGTGGCCGGCCGGCGGCCGCGCCTCGATGCGGTGCTGGTGGGCGGCGATCGCTCCGCGGAGCTCTATGCGGAAAGCCAGGCCCGCACGTGCGGCAAGGTCGGCATCGAGTACGTGCTGCATCGCCTCCCGTCGGACGCGGGCTACAAGGAGATCGCCGGTCTCGTGCTGCTGCTCAACGCCGAGGAGGACGTGCGGGCGGTCATGCTGCACCTGCCGCTTCCTGCGGGCGTCGACACCGAGCGGATCCAGTCGCTGATCGATCCGGGCAAGGACGTCGAAGGCGTCAATCCCGCCAACATCGGCAACGTCGTCTACGGGCGTCGCAGCCTCGTGCCCTGCACGGCGCTCGCCGTGGTCGAGATGATCGAGTCGACCGGCATCGACCTGAAGGGCAAGCGCTGCGTCGTGGTCGGAGCGAGCAACATCGTCGGAAAGCCGATCGCGGTGCTTCTGATGCGGGCCGAGGCGACGGTGGTCTCGACCAACAAGTTCACCGACGACCTGCCGGCGATCGCACGCGACGCCGAGGTGCTCGTCGCCGCCGCGGGCGTGCCGCAGCTCGTCGGTGCGGACTGGGTCAGGCCCGGTGCCGTCGTCGTCGACGTGGGGATCCACCGGGTCGAGGACGATGCGGGGGCGAGGACGATCGGCGACGTCCGGCACGACGAAGTGGCGCCGATCGCCGGACACCTCTCGCCGGTGCCCGGCGGGGTGGGCCCGATGACCGTGGCCATGCTGCTTCGCAACTGCGTCGAGGCCGCCGAGCGAGTGTGATCGACCGGTCGGCGGATGCAGGCGACCGTTCAGGTCCCGGACACCACGTCGCGATCGGGCAAGGCACCCAGGCGAACCGCGACCTCGCGATAGGAGCCCAGCAGCGCCTCGCGAACCTCGCCGGGCACCCTCGGTCCGGGCGGCTGCTTGTTCCACCTCCCGGTGTCGAACTCCGCCTGCAGCCAGTCCCGGAGCGGCTGCTTGTCGAAGCCCCGGGGAACCGAACCGTGGCCGACCGCTTCGGCGGGCCACCAGCGGCTGCTGTCGGAGGTCAGGATCTCGTCGGCGAGAAGCAGGCGATCGGTGGGGCGGCCGTCCGGGCCGAGCTCGAATCCGAACTCGAACTTGGTGTCGGCGAGCACGAGACCCTGCTCCGCCGCGATTCGGCGGGCCGCCTCGAACAGTTCGACCGTCGTCGCCCGGAGCCGCTCGGCGAGTTCGCCGCCGAGTTCCCGCACCACTCGGTCGAAGTCGATGTTCTCGTCGTGGCCTTCGGTCGCCTTGGTCGCGGGTGTGAAGATCGTCTCGGGCAACGGATCCCCCGGCCGAAGTCCCGGTGGCAGCGGCAGGCCGCAGACCGAACCTTGCTCGCGGTACTCCGCGAGGCCGCTCCCGGCGAGATGGCCACGGGCCACGCACTCGATCGGCACGATCTCGACCGCCCGACAGACGGAGATCCTTCCTCGAAGCGCGTCGAACACCTCGACCTCGAGACCTTCGAGTTCGGGAATCGCCTCGACGTCTCCGTGAAGGACGTGGTCTTCGACGATCTCGAGACGGCGGAGGCGTCGGAACCACCACAGGCTGGTGGTGGTCAGCAGACGCCCCTTGCCCGGCGCCGCATCGGGCAGCACGACATCGAAGGCGCTCGCCCGATCCGTCGCGACGATCAGGACCCGTGGTCGCCCATCGAGGTCCGGGGCGAGGTCGTAGAGGTCGCGGACCTTGCCGGCCCGACGGCCCGGCAGTGGGAGATCGGTCGTGACGAGCGTGGAGACGGCGGTGGACATGGGATGCGAGGATTCGGAGTGGCGGCGAAGGTCCGCCCGGCTGCGGCAAGGTAGCGAGTGCGGGCGTGGGAGGTGGCGGCGCGTACACTGCGGATCGGAGGCAGCCTGGACGACGGTCGTTCCGGCGTCGGACCGCCATTCAAGGCAAGGTCGCCGTTTCGACCTTCCGCTCGCCACGTTCTGGTGTCAGGTCCCTGTTCGCCCACCTGCCTGTTCGCCCACCTGCCTGTCCGCTCGTCTGACTGGTCCATTCGTGTCGCCACTTGTGATGACGAACCTCATCCCCAAGTCGATTCCGCTGCCGAACGCCGTCCGATCCTCCTTCGTGCCGGTTCCCGGCCCGCGGTGTCGGCGGCCGATGGCTGCGTTGGCGACAACGGGCGGCCCGGGTGTCTGGAGGACGTGCTGACATGACGGGGGTTGCGCTCACGTTCGAGTTCGGTGCGGGGGAGGGATTCGATCCCAGCGATGCCAAGTGGGTGATGCTGGTCGGCGCCGATGGCCTGCCGGTGGCCGGGGAGGTCGAGATCGATGCGAGCGCGGAGGGTGGCGGGTGCATCGTCGCCCAGCCGACCGAAGCCGCGTCGGTGGCGATCAGTCTTCCGATGACCACCGCCGTCGGCAGGTTCCGGCTTCAGACGACGCTGCTGGTGCCACGTCGGCGTCCGTACTCCCTGCTCTACGAACTGGCTCGAGAACGCATCCGGTTCTTCCTGGCCAAGGGCGAGGACTGGGGGGTCTGGAATCCCGGGGTGCCTCCCGACGCCGTGATCGCCTTCGAAGAGGGCCGAGATGCCCTCGGGCGGGCGAGCACCGAAGTCGATCCCGCGGCGCGAGCGTCCCTGGCGATGCAGAGCCTGTCGGGCGCGCTCGACGCCTCGCGAATGGCGGCCGCCGAGCACGCCCGGCGAAGTCTCCAGCGAAAGCACTCTCGAAAGGCGGCGCCGTCGACCAGCCTGGGCATCCGAGTGGCCTCTTCCCTTTCGCCGGGCCTTCTGGAGAAGTCGCCGTTCGATCGTCTCGGCCTGGTGTCGGTCCCGCTCCGATGGGCGGAGGTCCAGCCCGCGCCCGACCGCTTCGACTGGCGACGCCTGGACCGATGGATGGTGGCGGCCGATCGCGCAAAGCGGCGGGTGCTGTGTGGTCCGCTGGTGGATCTCTCGCTCCAGAACATTCCCGATTGGATGCTCGCCCGTCGGGCCGATCCCGAGGCGTTTCGAGAGGCGCTGTACGCCTTCTGCGAGCAGGTGGTGATGCGATATCGGGGCGGCGTCCACATGTGGAACGTCGCCTCGGGACTTGCGTCGCAGGGCGACGACGCCGGCAACGTCGAAAGGGCGGTGGGCCTGACCCGTCTGGCCAGCGTGCTGGTGCGTCAACGGCATCCGCGAGCCCGGATCCTCGTCGAGATCGCCGATCCCTTCGGCGAACGGATGTGGTCGCGACCGGAGCGTCTGGGGCCGTATCGATATCTGCGCCGGATCGCCGAGGAGGGCATCCACTTCGATGTGGTGGGGCTGCGATTCCTGATCGGTGAGAGCGTCTCCATCGACCGAGATCCGGCGACGGTTGCGGCGTTGCTCGACCGGTACTCGACGCCGGAGCGACACCTCATCGTCTCGGCCCTCGGAGCGCCGTCCTCCGGCGGCCACTGGACGAGGGAGGGTCAGGCGTCGTGGATGACCGACATGGTGCCGATCGTGCTCGGTCGCCCCCGATTCGACGCGGTCCTCTGGGGACACGTGGCCGATCCGGGTCCCGATCACCCGCTTGGACTGTTCGATGGCGACGGAAGAGCCAAGCCGGCCTCCACGCGCCTTCGCGAACTCTCCGAACGCCTCTCGGCACCGTCCCCGGATCTGGCCTTCGACCCCGCCGCGATGCGGCCGGGATCGGCAGGTGCCTGACCACGACGGGGAGGCGTTCACGGGTCGTGGCGTGAGAGCCCTCGCCGGCGTCGCGCCGATCGGTGGTGCCCTGGCGCTCCTCGGGTTCCTCGCGCCTGCTCCCGCGACGCCTTCGGCATTCGTGCGGACAGGGGGCACGACCGGCGGCGTTGCCGCGACGGCCCGCTTCGATCCCGCTTCGGCGACCCCGGCACAGTTCACACTCCTCCCCGGGATCGGGCCGGTCCTGGCCGACCGAATCGCAGACGCCCGACGCCGTGGCGGGCGGTTCGACTCGATCGAGGACCTGCAGCAGGTGCCGGGCATCGGTCCGCGCACGATCGAGGCGATCCACGCCGATCTGGCTTCGGAGAACGACCGCGACGGCCGCATGCGCATGGAGTTCGTACGGTGAGCGGGGCGGACCGTCCTCTGGAAGCCGGCCCCGTCTGGTTCGATGCGATCGCCCGGACTCCCGCCCTCGCGGGAATGCTTGAACATCTCGCCCGGGGCCGCAGCGTGTCCGCGCGTGGCCTCGCAGGATCGAGTGGAACCCTGCTTGCCGCGGTCCTTTCGCGACGGCTCGACCGTCCGCTGCTGCTGGTCGCCGCCCATCTCGACGACGCTTCCGACATCGCCGACGAACTCGCGGATCTCGGGATCGACGGTCGCCTCTTCCCGGCGCTCGAGGTCCTGCCGGGCGAGAGCGGGGTGAGTCTCGAGCTGCTTGCGGCACGCCTGACGCTGGTGCGCGATCTCCACTTCGGGCAGGTGCCGCCGGTCGTGGTGGCGCCGATCGCGGCGCTGATGCAGGCCGTGCCTGCGGCAACCCGACTCGCCTCGATGCTGCGGACCATCGCGGAAGGCGACCGCCTCGATCCGCAGGAGTTCTCCGCGTGGCTGGCCGAGGCCGGCTACACCCGCGGGGACGTCGTGGAGAATCCCGGCGAGTTCGCGGTCCGGGGCGGGATCTTCGACGTGTTTCCTCCGGGGGGATCGGTTCCGTTCCGGCTCGATCTCTTCGGAGACTCGGTCGAGCGGATCTTCGAGGTCGATCCGACGACCCAGGCGTCCGATCGTCGGGTGTCGCGGGTCGAGGTCGTGGGCGCCTCGCTCGAGCATCTCGAGTCGGATGCGGACGTCGAACTGCTGCCCGAGCGCATGCCTTGCGAGACCGTCGGGGTGCTGCTGGAGATCGCCGAGATCACCGAGCAGGGGCGCGGCTACTACGAACGCGTACGAGGCGCGCACTCCGTGCATGGGCCACCGGCGGTCTTCATGTCCATCGCCGAGCGCTGCCACGCGGTGCTCGACGTCGGGCAGTTCTCCGAGGGGCAGGTGCCGGAGCGGCTGGTCGAACTCCCGATCGAACCGCTCGAGGCGTTCTCGGAGAATGGGGCAGAGGCGTTCGGAGAACTCGGCGAACTGGCGACGCGCTGCGAGGTCCACGTGCTCGCCGCAACCGACGGCGAGGCGGAGCGGGCACGGGCCCTCGTCGAGGAGCACGCCGCCGGCGGCGGAGGCACGGCCGTCATCGAGGTCGAGCAGCGCTACCTGCATCGCGGATTCGTGTGGGATGCGGGCGGGGACCGACCGCTCGCCCTCGTGCCCGAGCACGAGGTGCTGCACCGATGGCACGCCCGTCGCCAGGCGGGGCGACTGCGCGGGGGTGCCGATCGCGAAGCCTTCCTGCACTTCGAGGCGGGCGATCACGTCGTGCATCGCGACCACGGGATCGCGAGATTCCTGGGACTCGAGACGATCGCCGACGGCGCCGGCCCCGAGCAGGAGTACCTGCGCCTGGAGTTCGACTCGGGGGCGCTCCTCCACGTGCCCGCCACCCGGATCGATCTCGTGCAGCGGTACGTGGGGGCGGCGGGTGGTGCGCCCAAGCGGTCGACGCTGGGCGGGCGGCGCTGGAAGCGGCAGAAGGAGCAGGTCTCCGAGGCGGTTCGCGAACTTGCGGCGCAGATGCTTCGTCTGCAGGCCGCTCGGGCGGCGAGCCCGGGCATCCGATTTCCCGGGGACACCCCTTGGATGCGGGAGTTCGAAGCGTCCTTCCCGCACCGGGAGACGGAGGATCAGGTCTCGGCGATCGCCGCGATCAAGCGGGACATGCAGGACGCCCGGCCCATGGATCGCCTCGTCTGCGGCGATGTCGGGTTCGGAAAGACCGAGGTCGCGATCCGGGCCGCGTTCAAGGCGGTCGAGCACGGACGGCAGGTCGCGGTGCTGGTGCCGACCACGGTGCTCGCCGAGCAGCATGAACGGACCTTCGCCAGTCGGTTCGCGGGATATCCCTTCCGGGTCGAGAGCCTCAGCCGATTCAAGAGCGCCGCCGAGCAGCGGGTGGTGCTCGAGGACGCCGCGGCCGGCAAGGTCGACGTGCTGGTCGGCACGCATCGCCTGCTGTCCAAGGACGTCGCCTTCGACGATCTCGGCCTCGTCGTCATCGACGAGGAGCAGCGCTTCGGCGTCGAGCACAAGCAGCGTCTGCTTCGATTCCGCATGACCGCCGACGTGCTGACGCTGAGCGCCACGCCGATCCCCCGCACCTTGCACATGGCGATGCTGGGACTCCGCGACATCAGCAGCCTGACCACCGCCCCCGTGGATCGGCGGGCGATCGTCACCGAGACCATCCCGTTCAATCCCACCCGGATCAAGCGGGCGATCGACCGCGAACTCGCCCGCGAAGGGCAGGTCTTCTTCGTCCACAACCGCATCGGCGATCTCGACGACGTCGCCGACTTCGTGCACGGCCTCGCGCCGGACGCCCGCATCGTGGTGGGGCACGGGCAGATGGATCCGCACGATCTCGAGGAGGTGATGCGCGTCTTCATGCGCCGCGAGGCGGACATCCTGGTCTCGACGGCGATCATCGAGAGCGGCATCGACATCCCCACCGCGAACACCATGTTCGTGAGCAACGCCCACATGTTCGGTCTCGCCGAGCTGCACCAGTTGCGAGGACGGGTCGGCCGCTCGAGGCATCGGGCCTACTGCTATCTGCTCCTGCCCCAGAAGCGGAAGGTCACCGAGGACGCCCGCAAGAGACTGCGGGCGATCGAGGAGTACTCGATGCTCGGCGCCGGATTTCGGATCGCCATGCGAGACCTGGAGATTCGCGGCGCCGGCAATCTCCTCGGCAAGGAGCAGAGCGGACACATCGCCTCGGTGGGCTACGAGATGTACTGCCGCCTGCTGGAGAACGCGGTGCGGGAACTCCGCCACGAGCGGCCGGTGGTTCCCGCCGACACGCTGGTCGACATCGGGCTGGTCGGCATCATTCCGCGGGGCTGGATCCCCTCGGAGACCCGGCGGATGGAGGCCTACCGCCGCATCGGTCAGGCCGAGACGCTCGATCGCCTCGACGAGGTCGAGGCCTCGCTGCGAAGCGCCTACGGCGATCCGCCTCAGGGCGTGGCGACCTTGCTCGAACTGGCCCGGCTGCGACTGGCTGCGGCACTTCTCGAGGCGACGGCGGTCATCGTGCGCGAACCGGACCTGGTGATCCGAACCCGCGACCCCGCGGCCATCGAGGCCCGTCTGAAGGGCGTTCGAGGGACCGTCCGGACGATCGGACCGGTCGGAGAGAACGGCGTCGAGGTGTACTGGCGTCCACCGGCCAACCACCTCGAGCGGAGCACGCTGCTGCGGATCCTGCTCAAGCGACTCTCGGCGTAGACGCCCGAGGGCCTACGCCGCCGTCGAGTCGGCGTCGACGGACACGAAGTGCAGTTCGATGTAGCGGGCGACGTAGTCGAGGATGCTCGTCGCCTCGGGGATCTCGGGGTTGTTGGTGGTGCCCGAAGGCTCGAACCGCATGCCTCGGAACCGCTCGACCGCCTCCTGTGGCGACAGGCCGAACTGCAGGGCCAGGCTGAATGCCCGGCAGAATCCCTGGATGAGGCCCGACAGCGTCGAGCCTTCCTTGCTCATCTTGATGAAGATCTCGCCGGGGCGGCCGTCCTCGAAGAGTCCCACGGTGAGATAGCCCTCGTGGGTGCCGATCGAGAACTTGTGGGTGATCGAACGTCGGACGCTCGAGAGAACCCGACGTTGGTCGGCAACGGCAGCGGCGGGGTGCGACATGTGGTCTGCTTCCGAGAGCCGCGGCGGCGTCGGAGATCCGATCCGGGCCCTGATCCGTGCCGCGACCGCCAAGCGTCCGTGCTTCGCAACGCCGCGACGAGATCGAAGATCGGTCCGCACGCGGCGATTCGTTGAACCGTCTCGCGAGGCCCATCGCGCGACCCGAACCGAACCCGAACACGCGGAAACGAGTCGTGGTCGGGCTGGAACGTCTCGAAGTTGCCGTTGGAGGCGTGCCGGGCACGCCGGCGAACCTCACTCGGCGGCCGAATCCCCGGTGGCCTCGTCCGCGGCGCCCTCGGCGCTCTCGCCTTCGGTCGCTTCCGCTTCGGCGGCCTCTGCCACTTCTTCGGTTTCGTCCTCGAGCTCACGGTCGGGCAACACCTTGACGGTGATCTCCTGCTTGAGATCGCGGTCGAACTGAATCAGCACCAGATAGTCGCCAAGGCGACGAATCGGCTGATTCAGGCGGACCGCTCTGACGTCGACCTGGTAGCCGATCTCGATCAGGCCGTCTGAGATGTCCCGCTGGGTCACCGACCCGTAGAGGGCCCCCTGGTCGTTGCAGGAGCGGACGAGTTCGAGGGTGATCTCCGCGAGCTTCTCGATCGTCTCCGCGCGGGCGGCGCGGATCGCAGCCATCTCGGCGGCGGCGGCGGCGCGGGCCTCCTTCAGCTCCTCGATCCGCTCGGGCGTGGGGGCCTCGGCGATGCCGAAGGGCAGGAGGTAGTTCCGGGCGTATCCGGCCCGGACCTTGACGACATCACCGACG
Source organism: Planctomycetota bacterium (assembly GCA_017859745.1). Lineage (GTDB taxonomy): Bacteria > Planctomycetota > Phycisphaerae > Phycisphaerales > SM1A02 > VGXO01. The sequence goes on along the minus strand of JAFMML010000033.1, from coordinate 13,786 downwards.
AGCCCGAGGTGCTCGACGGTCCGGTTGAGAAGCAGTTCGATTCGGCGGCTGGCCATGGATCGCTGTCCTTTCTCGAGGGCGTTGGCCTTCGGAAGTGAGGAGCGGGGGCCCTTGCCGCCGCCCCAACGGGGAGCCCCGCAGTATGAGGCCTCCAAGGCCTTCCGGCAAGCATGCGGACGGATTTCTGGACCGGCCCCGCCCCGGGGCATGGCCGATCGGGCGTGGGGCGGCGGTCGGTCCTTCCCGAACTTCCGGGTTTTCCCGACTTGACGGCCGGCGGGGGTTGGTACACTCCGCGCGCGGTCAGTCGACCGCTCTGCTCGTCTGCGCACTCCCCTGAGGCCGCTCAGCCGACTGCTTGCGTTCTTCGAGGCCTCAGTGTGAGGATGCGTACGTGAAGATCTTTGTTGGAAACCTGAATTTCAAGACCACCGAGGGGACGATCCAGGACCTGTTTGCGGCGCACGGCGCCGTCGACGAGGTCTTCATCGCGACCGACCGTGAGACCGGGCGTCCCCGCGGTTTCGCCTTCGTGACCATGTCCGACGACAACGCCGCGAAGGCGGCGATCGAGGCCCTCAACGGTCAGGACGTCGATGGACGCGCGATCAACGTCAACGAGGCTCGTCCTCGGACCGACGGCCCGCGTGGCGGTGGCGGCGGTCGCGGCGGATTCGGCGGCGGCGGCGGCCGCGGCGGATTCGGCGGTGGTGGTGGCGGCCGAGGTGGCTTCGGTGGTGGCGGCGGTGGCCGCGACCGCGACAGCTGGTAAACACCACGTTCGATGATCGAATCGCAACCGCCGCCTTCGGGCGGCGGTTTTCATTTGGCGATCCGGAGGCGAGCAGCGCATCGGCCGCGACCGTGGCCGGCGGGGCGAGAGCGCCGCTGCGACGGCTCGCTCGGCGGCGTCGCAACGTGGGAGTCGCCTTCGCCAATACCATGGAGGGCCGGGGGGGAGGTCGGCCCCTCGGGAGCGTCGCAGGGGCCTGTGTCGAAACGCGTTCGTGATCCGGAGAACCCATGACCCTCACGCTTCTTCTGCTGTTCGTGGTGCTCGCTCTCGCGGCCCTCGCCGGTTCGGCCTCGACCCAGGACCGCGGTGTTCGCTACGGCCTCTTCGCCCTCGCTCCGGTGCTGCTCGTCGTGGGCGTGCTTGCGAGTTCGGTGCGATTCGTCGCCGCCGACGAGGTCGGCATCGTGACCAAGAACGCCCTCGGTCCGCAGCTGACCGACGGTCGGATCGTGGCCACCGGAGGCGAGATGGGCGTGCAGGCTCAGGTGCTTTCTCCCGGCTGGCACCTCGGCTACTGGCCGTTTCTGTACGACGTCGACAGCGTGCCGCTGGTCGAGATCGAGTCGGGCGAGGTCGGCCTCGTCGAGTCCAGGGACGGCACTCCGCTCGATCGTGGCCAGCTCTACGCCCCGGAGGTGGAGAACGCGGAGTTCAAGCGCATGGTCGAGAACGCGACCTACTTCCTGACCGACGGCGGAGGCCGAAAGGGGCCGCAGTCCAACGTCCTGACCCCCGGTCGCTACCGGATCAACACCGAGCTCTTCAAGGTTCGCAACGTCTCCGCCACCGAGGTCCCCGAAGCCGCGGTCGCGGTGCTGAAGGCGAACTTCGGCGAGGCGCCGTCGCTCGAGGTCGTGCCCAGCCCGAACTCGCCGCCGGTGATGCTCGCCGGGGAGAACGAGCGGGGCGTTCGTGCCGAGACGCTGCCTCCGGGCACCTATCCGATCAATCCCGAGGCGTACACGATCTCGATCGTCTCCAACGAGGTGCGGATCCTCTACTTCACCGAGGGGCGGGCCCGCAGCGGCCCCGACGAACAGAAGGAGATCACCGTCCGAACCAGCGACGGGTTCACCTTCCCGGTGGACGTGCGGGTCGAATACCGGATCGATCCCTCCAACGCCCCGGTGGTCGTCGCCAAGCTCGGCAACGACCAGCAGAACGTGGTCGGACCGCTCAACTCCTCGGTCCGTGCCATCTTCCGCAACAACGCCGAGAACGTGAAGGCTCTCGACTACGTGCAGCAGCGCTCCTCGCAGGAGCGGCAGTCGCTCGAGATGCTTCAGAACGAGATGGAGGAGCGGGGCGTCAGCATCACCGCGGTCCGGATCGGCGACGTCGGCACCGACGACCCCGATCTGCAGCCGCTGCTCAAGACCCAGACCGATCGCGAGATCGCCCTTCAGGAGCAGTTGACCTTCCAGGAGCAGCAGCGGGCCGCGGAGCAGAAGAAGCAGCTGACTCGCACCGAGCAGGAGGCCGAGGAGGAGCGCCGCCTCGCCACCGCGAGCTACGAGGTCCAGATCGCCGAGCAGGAGAAGGACCGTCGCCTCATCGCCGCTCAGGCGGAGGCGGAGGCGATCCGCATCGAGGCGGACGGTCGGGCCGAGGCGTTTCGTCTCGTCGCCGACGAGATCGGCGCGGGCAACGCGGCGCTCGTCGAACTCCTGAAGATCATCGGCGAGAGCGGCATCGAGATCACTCCGCGGGTCATGGTGGTCGGCGATCGGGGGGCCGGTGGGACCGGCGGCGGATCGTCCGACGAGACCACGGTGGCCCTCATCGGGACCATGCTCGAGTCGATGGTGCAGCAGGACGCCGGACGCAGCGCCGCGGCGCGGCGTGCCGCCACCGCCGAGAAGGACGAGAGCGCACCGCAGAACTGAGGCCGCAGAGTTCGCCCGCCCGGACCGTCGGGCTCGGGCGACCTACCCGGCGTAGTGGCGACCGAACCGATTGGCGATGAACTCGCCGTAGTCCACGTCCTCCATCCGGACGAAGCCCTTCTGCGGCAGTCGCCCCTCGGCGAGCAGGTCGACGACGGCGCAGAGTCCGGCCGCGGTGGTGATCTGGATCGCGGTCCACGGGAGGCCGTCGAACTCCGCATGCAGCACGCGAAGGGCGTGGGTCCGCTCGATCAGCCGACCGTCGACGAGGCCGGAAGCGCTGACGTAGACGACGACCTGATCGTCTTCGGTCCCTGGAATCTCACGCTCCCAGAGGCGTCCGAGGCCTTCCGGATCCTTGGCGAAGCCCTGCTCGTGCAGGAGGAACCACACGAGATCTCGGTGACCGGGGAATCGGATCGTCTTGTAGTTCACGCGGTCGGCGCGGCCCATCAGGCTCTCGGCAAGGGTGCCGAGTCCACCGGAGGTGTTGAACGCCTCGAACTCCACGCCGTCGACGACGAGACGCTCGAGACCTTCGAGTGCCGCGACCGTCGTGAACTCGCCGCCGTCGATCGCCTCGCAGGGATGGAGGTACTCGTTGATGAGACCGGCGGTCGACCAGGTCAGGTTGTAGCCGAGCATGTTGGCCGGATGCCTCGGCAGAGCGCCGACCCGCATCCGCAGTTCGCGGATCCGCTCCATGCCACGGGCGAGGTGCCGGCCGGCGATCGCGATGAAGCCCGGTGCCAGTCCGCACTGCGGGACGAAGGCGGTGTCGGCCCCTTCGGCGAGCGTCATCACCTTCTTGGTGACCGCGACGTCCTCGGTGAGGTCGAGATAGTGCACGCCTGCGGCCTTGGCCCGTTCGGCGATGCCCGGATTGCAGTGGAACGGCGCACAGGAGCAGACCGCCCAGCACTCCTCGAGGGCCTTGTCGAGCACCGCGGCGTCCGCGACGTCGCCCTGCACCCGCTCGATCTCCGGCCGATTGGCCTCGAACCATGAGAGGGCCTCGGCGCTGGGATCGATCACCCGGACCCGATAGTCGCCCGAGGTCGAAAGAAAGTGCCCTGTCATGCGGCCGATTCGGCCGCCTCCTGCCACCAGAACTCGACGCACGCGCGACTCCTCTCTCGGGAAACGCCGGGGATCCGTATTGGCGACGACCTCGTCGCCCTTCGGCCCGGCGTTCGGGGAGCAGAGGGTATCGGCATCCTCGGGTCGAGGCGTTCGGTTCCGGTGGGATTCGCTACGTGTTCCGCCGGCGGCCCAGCAGCACCTCGGCCGGGCTCGGCGGCCGCCGTCCGCAGATCCGCTCGATCTGGCTGCGGCAACTGAAGCCTTCGACGGCGACGCGGTCCCAGACCGCCTCCTCGTGGGGCATCTCCGCGGCCCAACTCAAGCCGAAGATGCCACGACTGTCGGCGGCGTTGGGCCGTTCGTGGCCCCACGCGCCGCCCATGCCGCAGCAGCCGACCCGGACCGCCTCGAGATCGCGGCCGGAACGGGCGAACACCCGACGCCAGGCGTCGAGTCCCTCCGGGGCGATCGCCTCCCGGGTGCAGTGACGGAAGAGACGGATCGGCGGCGATCCGGCCGGTTCGGCAGCGAGTCGCACACCCGCGAACGCCGCATCGGGCAGGCGATCGAGGAACTCCGACAGCAACTGCACCGTTGGCACCTCGTTGGGCGATGCGCCGAGGGCCTTGGGAAGCTCGTCGCGATGGACGAGCGTGGTGGCGGGATCGACGCCGACGAGGGACCTGCCGCTGCGAGCGAGGCGTTCGAGGCGGTCGAGATTGCTCCGGGCGAGGACCTCGAACCGGCCCAGATAGCCCTTGACGTGCCAGCCCTTGCCGGTGGGGAAGTACTCGGCCACTCGAACACGCACGCCGAGTCGGGTGAGAAGCGAGATGGCCGCGTCGAGCGCCTCGGGATCGAGAAAGCTGGTGAACGCGTCCTGCAGGAGGATCACCTCGGCGAGCGGAGACGCAGGCGGCGGGAGCGAGGCCAACGCATCGATCGAGACGACGTCGACGCCCATCTTGGCGAGACGTCGGGAAGGCGAGGATTCGGCGAGGCGAGGCGCGTCGACAAGGCCGGTCAGGCGTTCGATCAGACTTCGGACCGGCGGAACCGACACGATCGTGTTGGCGATCCGCGCATGCCGCGCGAGTCGCGGGAGACGCTCCTCGAGGCCGCCGATCAGGGCGTCCCGCCACGGTCGCGGGCGGCGTCGGTGGTGATGGAAGAGGAACTCGCTTCGGAACTCCGGCACGCTCACCTTGACCGGACAGCTCCCCGCGCACGCCTTGCAGGAGAGGCAGCCGTCCATCGCCTCGAGAACCTCGTCGGAGAAGTCCCGCCGACCGAGGGCCCGATCGAGCAGCAGGCGCGGCGTGCGCAGCATTCGCTCCGGCCACGACGGCTCGGCTCGCGCGCCGTCGTCGTGCCACCCGAGATCGCTGACCCGCCGCAGCCATTCCTTCATCAGGAGCGCCCGGCCCCGGGGGCTGTGGCGTGGGTCCCGGGTGATCTTCGACGATGGGCACATCGACCGACCCGCATCCACGCTCTGGCAGGCGGCGTTGCCGTTGCAGCGGATGGTGGACTCGTGACGCCGCTGAAGCAGGGGATCGATCTCGCGATCGCGCGAGCCGCGGGTGCTCGCCTCGATCGAGAGCATCGCCAGCGGCACGCCGTCGGGGACCGCGATCTTGCCCGGGTTCATCTGGTTGTGCGGATCGAACGCCGTCTTGATCCTGCCCATCGCCCCGAGCAGCACCCGCCCGAAGACCGCTTCGCTGAACCGGCTGCGGTAGCCCTTGCCGTGCTCGCCCCACAGCACGCCGCCGAGCGAACGAGTCATGGCCTCGACCTCGTCGGCGATCTCCCGAACCATCCTCTCATCCGCCTCGTCGCGGAGGTCCAGCGCCGGTCGGACGTGCAGGCAGCCCGCGTCGACGTGGCCGTACATGCCGCTCGAAATGCCGCGGCGACCGAGGATCTCCCGGAACCCCCGCACGAACTCCGGCAGCCTCGCCGGCGGGACGGCGCAGTCCTCGACGAAGGCGATCGGTTGCCGCGGTCCGGGCATGTTGCCGAGGAGTCCCACCGCCCGTTCGCGAACCTCCCAGAGTCCGCGGCGGACCGACTCGCCCTCGACCGCCACGACCCTTCGCCGCAAGGGCGAGGACTCGTTCCGCAGGCGATCGCGGGTCGCATCGATCGCCGCCTCGTCCCCGCCCTCGAACTCGACGAGATTGATGGCGCCGATGCCGTCGTCCGTTGCGGCGTTCGCGACCGCGGGATCCAGTCCTCGCCACGACTCGTCTCCGCGGGCGAGGCCCAGCACCGTCTCGTCCATGGTCTCGATGGCCGCCGGGGCGAACTCGCCCAGCGGTTCGGCGTCGGCGACCGCGTCGTCGAAGGAGGCGTAGGCGATCAGGACCAGCCGGCGATGTCGCGGAAGGAGTGCGAGTTCGAGTTCGGCCGCGACGACCAGGCCGAGAGTGCCCTCCGCGCCGCAGACCAGCTGGGCGAGATCCACGGCGCCGGACGTCGGATCGAACGCCCTCGGCAGGGCATAGCCGGTGACGTGTCGGGGGAGATCCGGCCAGCGTTCGTCGATCGCGCTCCGAACGGTCCGGTCGGCGAGGGTCGCCCGCACCGCGGCGAGCAGACGTCCTTCGACCGTGCCGGAGGCGATCGCGGCCTCGATCTCGGCGAACTCGCGGCGTCGGAGTTCGACGACGTCGCCACCCGGCAGGACCACCCGAAGGGATCGCACCCGATCACTGGTCTTGCCGTGGATCCGCGATCCCTTGCCGGCGCCGTCGGTGGCGATCATGCCGCCGAGGGTCGCCCGGTCCTTCGGACTCACCGAGGGACCGAACTGCAGGCCCAGCGGCGCGAGGGCCGCATTGAGTTGAGAGAGCACCACGCCCGGCTGGACCCGGGCGATGCGGCGAGCGACGTCGATCTCCACGATCCGGTCCAGACCACGGGCGAGATCGATCACGAAGCCTTCGGTCAGGGCGCTGCCGTCGGTTCCGGTGCCGCCACCGCGTGCCGCGATCGGGATCGACCGGAAGCGATCCTCGCCCAGCGTGCGCATGATCGCCACGACATCGTGCTCGTTGCGCGGTTGCAGCACGCCGAGCGGCAGTTGTTCGTAGATGGAGTTGTCGGTGGCCGCGACCACGCGACTCGCCAGATCGCTTCGCAGGCCGCCGCGGTAGCCCCGTCGCCTCAAGGACGAGAGAAACGCCGCGGAACGCGCGTCGAGCTCGCCGTCGGGTTCGAGTCTGGGAATGATCGCGGGCGGCGCCATGCCGCCCAGATCGTACCGGTGCCGGGTGGAGGGCCGACTAGTCGCCCAGCATGCGTCGCTCGCGATCCTCGGCGAACTGCCGCAGATACAGACGGCGGTACCGTCCGTCTTCGCGACGCATCAGGGTCTCGTGGGAGCCGTCCTCGACGATGCGGCCCGCTTCGACGAACAGGATTCGATCGACCCGTCGGATCGTCGAGAGGCGGTGAGCGACCACGATCGAGATCCGACCGACCAGCAGACGATCGATGGCGTCCTGGATCGCCCGCTCGGTCTCGGTGTCGACGCTGCTGGTCGCCTCGTCGAGGACGAGCACGGCGGGATCCTTCAGGATCGCCCGGGCCAGCGAGATCAGCTGCCGCTGGCCGAGCGAGAGCCGCTCGCCACCCTCGCCGACCACGAAGTCGAGTCCGCCTTCGAGGCGATCGACGAACGTCGCGGCTCCGGCGGTCGAGAGGGCTCGCTGGACCGCCTCGTCCGTGGCGTCGAGCCGCGCGAAGCGGACGTTCTCGCGAATCGAGTCGTTGAAGAGCCAAGGCGCCTGCTGCACCACGCCGAGTTGCCGGCTGAGCCAGGAGAGCGAGCGATCTCGGAGATCCACGCCGTCGGCGAGGATCCGGCCCTGCTGCGGCTCGTAGAAGCGGGCGATCAGACTCGCAAGGGTGGTCTTGCCGCCGCCGGTCGGTCCCACGAGGGCGAGACTCTGCCCCGGTGGAATCGCGAGCGAGACGTCGTCGATCGTCCACGGTGCCGTCTCGTCGGCCGGAGTGGCGTCGTCCCCGGAATCTCGGGATGGATCGAAGGCGCCGCTTCGCGCGGCGTACCGGAAGCGGACGCCTTCCAGAGCGAGGCGTTCCAGACGGAGGGCCCCGCCGTCCTCGGCCCGTCGCGGATCGGGATCTTCGGCCTGCGCAGCGATCCGCCGACGGACCTCGTCGGAGTCGGCGATCTCGATGCGGGCATCGAGCAGGTTCTCGATGCGCTCGGCGGCGGACTGCGCGGAGAGCAGATCGGCGAACCGTTGGGCGAGATCCTGGACGGGGAACGCGAACAGGAGGGCGTACTGGCAGAAGGCGACGAGCTCGCCCACCGAGAGTCCTTCGACCCGTACGGCCTCGCCGCCAAGCCAAAGTGCGACCGCGGCGCCGACGGCGGTGATGGTCGAGAGCAGAGGCGTGTACAGGGCCCCCTGGCGTGCGTTGACGATGCTCCAGTGGCGCATGGTCGCGGTCTGCTCGGTGTACTCCGCCTGGGCGGCCTCCTCGCGGCCGAGGGTCTTCGTCGTGCGGATCCCCGCGATCGCCTCGTTGAGGAAGGCGGTCATCATCGAGTTGGTGCGCCGGACCCGGCGGGCGCTGCGGACCATGCGCCGGGAGAAGAAGCGGCTGACGATCGCCAGCGGCGGCACCACCAGCAGCACGAGCCCCGCGAGCCCCGCGTCGAGCCAAAGCATGGCCGCCGCACTCGAGCCCATGAGCAGCGGCGCCCAGAAGAGATCGAGGATCACCCACGGGGCCCGGCCGCTGACCTGGGCGCAGTCGGAGGTGATCCGCGACAGCAGCCAGCCGACGGGACGCCGGTCGAAGTAGCTGAAGGAGAGCCGCTGCAACTTGTCGAAGGCCTGTTCGCGAAGACGAAAGGCGAGGCCCGCGCCGAGGCGGCCCGCCGCCGCGATGAAGCACCAGACCGCTGCGGCGAAGGCGATCGCGAGCACGACCCAGGCCGCGAAGAGCCACGTCAGGCGATCGGTCCATTCGCCGCGGCTGGCTTCGTCGATCAGACCCGCCACGATCAGGGGGCGGAGACTCTCGATGACCGCGATGCCGAGGCCTCCCGCGAGGACGCCCAGCACCCCTCCGCGAAGGGCCATGGCCCGTCGGAGGTAGCGCTGCCAGAGGCTCCAATCGATCCGCGGAGGCAGCGGATCGTCGAAGTCGTCGACCAGGCTCACGGGTCCGACTCCTCGTCGACGGTCTCGAACCGCCCCTCGTCCTCGACCTCCTCCTGAATGGCCCACAGACGTTGGTAGAGGCCGCCGCTGCTGCGGAGGTGGGCGGGCGATCCGATCTCCCTCACCCGGCCACCCTCGAGCACCACGATCCGATCGGCCATCTCCAGCGTCGAGAGTCGATGGGCGACGACGATCGTGGTGCGGCGGCCGTGCCGCGCGGCGAGGGCCTCGACGATGCGGCGTTCGGTCTCGGTGTCGACGGCGCTCAGGGCATCGTCGAGCACCAGGATCGGCGCGTCGCGCAGCAAGGCCCGGGCGATGGCGAGACGTTGTCGCTGTCCTCCAGAGAGACTGATGCCTCGTTCGCCGATCGCGGTGGCGTACCCCTCCGGGAACGACCGGATGGTCTCGTCGATCGCGGCGCTCGAGGCCGCCGCGGCGATCTCGGACTCGCCGGCGGGATCGGCGGCGGCCATGGCGACGTTGTCGCGAATCGACCGCGAGTACAGGAACGGCTGCTGCAGCACGCTCGCGATGGCGGCGCGGATCTCTCGGCGGGGCCGGGTGGCGATGTCCACCCCATCGATCAGGATCCGGCCCGACTGCGGGTCGGCGAGGCGAAGCAGCAGGTCGATCAGCGTGCTCTTGCCGCTGCCGCTCGGGCCCAGCAGGGCGACGGTCTCGCCGGATTCGATGGAGAAGCTCACCCCGTCGAGGGCGGGCGCCGCGTCCGGACGGTGGCGGAAGCGCACGTCGACGAAGTCGATGCGGGGGCGCTCGCTGCGCGGCGTGGGGGTGGATGAGGGCGTCGCGGGGGCCGGCTCCTCCGGCTCGTCGAGGACCTCCTGAAGACGGTCCATCGCCACCGTGGCCTTGCCGAGGTCCGCGAGGATGCGGCCCAGCATCCGCATCGGCCAGAGCCAGAGGTTGACCGCCACGAGGAAGAAGGCGAAGTCCCCGACCGAAAGCACGCCGGCGACCACCCGCTGCAGTCCCACGCCCAGCACGAGCGCCATCTGCATCAGGCAGATGAGATCGGAGATCGACCAGAACCACGCGAACTGCCCGAACAGGCGCTGGTCGAGTTGGCGGTGCTCGTCGTTGGCGAGGCGGAAGCGTTCTCGTTCGAAGTCGCCCCGGTCGAAGGACCGCACCACGCGAATTCCCGTCAGGTTCTCCTGGGCGCGGGCGGTCAGACGCCCTTCGGCCTCGTCCTTCTCGAGGAAGGTCTGGCGGATCCTGCGGAAGTAGGCGATCGCGTAGACGAGCACCGCCGGCATCAGGATCACGCTGAGGCCGGTCATGGTCGTGTCGGTGGCAAGCATGAGCGGCAGGGCCACGAGCAGCAGCGAGATCGACCGACCCATCTCGACCACCTGCACCCCGAGGAAGTTCTGGACGGTCTCGACGTCCGAGGTCAGGCGTTGCAGGAGGTCCCCGGACTCGGTGCGATCGAAGAACCCTCCCGGCAGCCGCTGCAGGTGGCCATGGAGTCGATCCCGAAGGCGGCGGATCGACCGCTGACTCGCCACCGCCGCGAGGGCGCCGCGGCCGAAGAGACAGGCGCCCGCGAGGGCTGCGGTGACCGCGACGAACAGGCCGGCCACCCAGAGGTGTTCGCCGAGGAACTCCCGTCCCCCGAGAAGATCAAGCGTGATCCGCGCCGCCGGTGCGAGGTCGCCGGCTCGTTCGGCGGCGTTCTGGGCCAGAACCCCGTCGAGCACCGCTTGCACCGCGAGCGGCGTGCCGTACCCGAAGACCGCCGCCCCGACGGTGCAGGCGATCGCGAGGCCGTAGCGACCACGTTCGCCCTCGAGCAGGTTCCAGACCAGGTCGAGGCGGGATGGGCGGGGGATGGGAGCGGGAGAAGGCACGGACGACTCGGGCGCGGAGGAGATCGGCGAATGCGACATTGTCGCACCACCAGCGGCCGCGTGCGCGTGGCCCATGGGCCCGGACTCATCGGCCGGGCGCGGCCGTGCCGAGGCCGGCGTTCGTGTGTGGGATGAAGTTCGACGGAGTCGACACTCCGTCGTTGTGCCGGGGACACGACGTGGTAGCGTCGGACGCACTCGCCAAGGTCACGCATGGAGGCGTGGTGCATGGAACGCGAACGACATCATCCGGAGGGGAACGAGACCCGAGTCGGCCGCGATGACGGTGCCTGTCCAGCGGACCCCACCGATCCGGCAGATCCGCCCGATCGGGCAGATCCAGCCGATCCGGCGTGGCCCCAACATCTCGTCGGCCCGGATGCGACGGCAAGCCGTGCTGCCGCAAGACCGCCTTCTCGTGGAGTTCGGCGCCGCCGCCTCGGTCTCGTCCCGATCCTGCTCGGCGCCATGTTTGCCGAGTGCGTGGGGATCGGCCTCCGTTCCGCGGCGGCGGATCTTCCATGCAGCGATCCCGGTCTGGTGCCGGGAATCGCCCCCCGGACCGCCGTGCGGACCGAAACGGCGGCCGAGGAGCGCGATCCGAACCGGCCGCTGAGCTGGAGCGAGTGGCGGAAGCTCGCCCCGCTCGTCGACGATGCGGAGCTCGCGTCGTGGCTTCTCGACGACTCGATCCGCTGGAACGCGACCGTGGCGGCGGAGGAGCTGTTCCGCCGCATCGGGGATCCCGGCCGCTACCGCGGTGCGGTCTCGGCGTTGTGGCCGCTGCTCGAGGGCGACGACTGGCAGGCGACCAAGGTGGCGGCGGGACTCTTGCAGAAGGCGTGCCTCGAGCCCCATCCCGGGCAACCGCCGGTCGTTCCCGACGAGCGGCTGATCGAGCTCTCGGTGCAGTGGGCCTTGATCTATCGGGGCGGTGTGGATTGGGGGGCGCTTCACGGCGAGCTCGGCCCCATGCGCTCGGTGCGATTCGTCTCGAAGTACGCCCGCGAGGCCGCGCCGCGGCTCGTCGAGGCGGTGCGAGCCCACCGCGACGGCAAGGCGCTGCTCGAACTCGAGTCGGTCCCGGCCGCCGATTCCAATTGGCGACTGCGGGACTTCTCCTGGCCGCACTTCATGGGCGCCTACCTGTTGTCGTTCGCGCCGGGCGCGATCCCGGTCGAGGAGGCGGCGGTGGCGATCATCCCGCACCTTCACGAGAACCACTCGAGATACGACGCGCTGATGGGTCTTGCGGCGTTGGCTCGCTACGGACCGTCGGCCGCAGGAGCCTGCCGGAAGGCGCTGGCCGACTCGACCGACGATCAGCAGCGGGCCTGCCTCGAGATGCTGCTCGCCCACTGGGACTGGCCCGAGGACTCGGCGTTGCGACAGGAGGCGCTCGATCGCCTCCGCGGCGCCCGCCTCACCTGGAAGGTCGTCGATCCGATCCTCGAGTGGGACTTCGAGTTGCAGACCTGGTGAATGGCGGAATCGGTGGGTCGCAGACCTCGTGAATCGCCGGTCTGACCGTCATGCCGGTCCGACGCCGCCGAGCGATCGCAAGGCGAGGGCGCCGTCCGGACGTGTCGGGCCGGGTGCGAGATCGCCTACGGCGACGGAACGTCGTCCGTCGCGGGACGGTGCAGCGGAACCTCGCAGCGCTGCTCGTCGGGCCGGTTCTCATCCCGCGTGTCGGGTTCGCTCGACTCATCGACGTCGCGGCGGCCCGAGATGATCCTGCCACCGAGCGAGTCGGAGCGATAGAAGCGGGCCTCGTAGCGGTACTCGGTCTGCCGCATGGCCTCGGGTTGGTTGAACATCTTCCCGTCCCACTGGTTCCACAGCACCGGACTGCTCGACCACTTCACGCGGTCTCCGATCGAGTGGTCGTCCCACTCGACGAGGTCCGCTCCGACCTGTCGGGCGGCCGTGATCGCCTCGGCGTCGGTCAGGACGTCGAAGGAGTCGAACTCGCTGTGGCCGATCCAGCGTACGCCGTCGGGCGACGGCGCCTGTTCGAGGACGCGGGCGGTCGAGGTCGCCGGCCACCGCTCGCCGACGTAGTGCGAGGCGAACGGATTGCTGCAGCCCAAGAGACCTGCGGAGACGACGGTGTTCGCGATCGCGAGTCGAGACACATGCATGATGCTGGCCCTTGGTCGAGTCTCTCGGAGTGGAAGGCCGGAGTCGGGTGGCCGGAATCGCGTGACCGGGATCGGAGCGGCCGGGATCGCGGGGAGATGGCGGTGGTGATCTGCAGACGCACTGCCCGAGTGCGATTCGGGAATGGTCTCCGAGGGGATGGTCCGCCGTGGATGTGAAGTGTGAGCGTTCGATGTGCAACGCGTCGATGACGGATGGGTGCGTGCGGAAGTTCACGGTCGCCGCCGCCGGTCTCGACCGCCATTCGAGGATCCCACCCCGATGCCAGAGTCTTCGCCATCCGAGTTGGCGAGTTCGCCGCCGCCCGCCCCTCGGGATCGCCGATTCTGCGTCGCCTGCGATCACGATCTCCAGGTGTCGGCGGGGGCGTCCGGCGATCTGGTCGGCGAAGCCGGTCGCTGTCCCGAGTGCGGGCTCGACTTCGACGTCGCGAATCCTCGCACCTGGCGAAGGGGCCGTCGGAGCGGGTTCGAGCGACGCTTCGGCGCGTGCGGTCCGATCTTCGGCGGGTTCGCCCTGATCCCGGTCCTGCTGCTGTCCTTCGCCAACAGCGCGCCCGCCGTCTACTTCGGCTGGGCGATGCTCGCGGTTCTGCTTCTGTCGGCATACACCCTGGCGTGGCTGGTGCGGTTCGCCACGCGGATCGGAAGCCGCTGGCGACTTGGCGGCCCCGGCCCGATCGCGGCGCGGGAGTGGTGGTGGCTGGTTGGGCCGACGGTGATCGCTCTTGGACTTGCGATCGTCTCCACGCCGGTACCGGTGCGGGTCGGGTTCGCACTC
>JAFMML010000081.1 GCA_017859745.1 Planctomycetota bacterium | reverse complement strand
CCGCGGACCCCATCGGGTCTCCACCGACGGGAAGGTGTTCGAACCCCAGTTCAAGGTGGGCTCGCCCTCCGACGTTCCCGACCTTCCACTCCACCCGGCGGTCGCCGCGCGTGAGGCCTGGTCATCGACGCGAATGGACGATCCCTGGGGTTCAACAAGGTTCGAGCACATGCTGGCCGGCAGGCGCCCGAGGGGGTCCGAGGTCGTCGGTTTGAAGTGTAGATCCGAACCGACCTCAGGCGACTCGGTTCCATCGGCTCCAGACCCATTCGTGAATACCGCTCACCCGGGAGGGCGGCCGCCGAACTTTGCGGACCTCGCCGACTGCGTTGACAGACGGTCGGGTTTCCCTAACCTTTGCCGGTCGCGGACGATCTGTCCGGAGCCCCGTGGAGATTCACATGCCCCGCAATCGCATTCTTGCCGCAACTGGTCTGGCGGTTCTTGCTGCCGGCCTGGTCGGGTGCCACAGCGCCAACGACGTCAGTTTCGCCGCGATCAAGAGCAACCCCAGCCCGGAGCTCGTCGGTGTGGCCAATCGGAACGTCGACATCGAGCGCAACATGGCGGTGGTGGGCGACCAGAATCTCCGGATGCTGACCAACGACCTGAACCGCATGTTCCTGTTCGACAGCCCGTCGTACCTGTCGCCGTGGAACATCGTTTCCACCACCGGCCAACCCTGACCGGCCAACCTGACCGGCCAATCAGGACCAACGTCCCCTTCGCCCCCGGCCGACGCCGGGGGCGTTCTTGTTTGAGGGCACCCCGCCGCTCCGAGTCGGTCGGTCCGCCACGGACGCTCGATCATCCCGGCACGATGCGAATCCACACCCGACCGTCCATCGACTCCGCAGGGTCGGGCCCCCGCTTGTGACCACCACCTCCGCCGCCAAAGACGAAGCAGTTCTCGACGAGGTCGCCCCTCCTGCTCGCAGGGGCGGCCTGCAGGTGCTCGGAGACTTCGCGGCCAGCTTCCATCCTCGAAGCCTGCCGCCCATGCTGCGGGCCAACTACGGACGCGAACTGCTCAGTTGGGCGTTTCTGCCGGTGATGCTGGGCGTCATCGAGGGCGGCACCGTGAGCATCGTCGTCAAGAAGCACTTCGCGGGCCTGCCGGGCATCGGCGAGACCCCACTCAACTTCGCCGTCGCCGCGGTCACCGCCGCCCCGGCGATGGCGAACATCTTCAGCTTCGCCTGGGCCGGTCTCGCCCATGGCCGGTCGAAGGTGCCGTTCATCGCCGGCCTTCAATTTGCGACGGCGGCCCTCGTGCTGCTGCTCGGGTTCGCACCGCAGAGCCTGTTGGGCATGATCCTGTTCGCGTCCGGGGTGATCCTCGCAAGGGTCTGCTGGAGCGGCGTGGTCACGATTCGAACCTCGGTCTGGCGGGCCAACTATCCCCACGCCGACCGCGCAAGGATCGCCGGCAAGATGGCGACGGTGCAGGCGATGGTGCTGGCCGGCACCGGATTCGCCGCCGGCTGGGCCCTCGACGCCTCACCTCGAGCCTTCATCGTGATCTTCCCCGCGGCGGCGGTGCTCGGACTCGTGGGCACGGCGATCTACCGAAGGGTCCGCCTACGCGGCCAGCGACGCCTTGCCCGCGCCGAGCGCAACGGACGCCGCGAGGAGAGACCGACCCTCAATCCCATGTCCGTGGTGCAGGTGCTGCGAGACGATCCGGCCTACCGCAGGTACATGGCCTGGATGATGGTGTTCGGCCTCGGGAACCTGATGCTCTTCGCGCCGTTGGCGATCAGCATCGAAGACCGCCTCGGAGTCTCCTACGCCGAAGGCATCCTCGCCACCGCGGTGATCCCGCTGCTCGCCATGCCGATCGCGATTCCGCTCTGGGCCCGGCTGCTGTCGACCCGGCATGTCATCGAGTTCCGTTCGCTGCACGGCTGGAGCTTCGTGACCGCCTCGGTGCTGCTGTTCGCCGCCTCGGGCGCCGCGAGCTACCCGCTCTACTGCCTCGCGACCGCATGCCTCGGCATCGGCTTCGCCGGAGGCGTCCTTGCATGGAACCTCGGGCACCACGACTTCGCACCGGATCACCGTGATGGACACTACATGGGCGTCCACGTCACCCTCACCGGACTCCGTGGCATCGCGGCACCGTTCCTGGCGGTGGGTCTCTACCAGTGGTTCACCCGCATGGGCATCGGTCCCGCGTTCTTCCTGATCTGCACCGCCGCCAATCTCGTCGGTATCGGCGGCTTCATCGCCATGGCCCGGGAACGTCGGCGTATCGCATCCCGGGGCGAGGAGTCGACGAACCACGCGACATGAGCGACGGCGACACGAACGAAGCCCGCGGCGACCGCTTCACCATCTACTTCGACGGCGACTGCCCGTTCTGCGTCCGTGAGGTCTCGTGGTTGCTGAAGCGAAGCGCCCGATCCGGAGGTCGGCTCGCCGGCATCGACATCGCCGCCCCCGAATTCGATCCAGAGGCCCACGGCGCCGACCGAGGGGCGTTCATGGCCCGCATCCACGGCCGCCGCCAGGGCGGCGAACTGATCGAGGGCATGCAGGTCTTTCGCGAGGCCTACGCGGCCGTCGGTCTCGGGTGGTTGACCGCGCCCACGGGCTGGCCGCTGCTGAAGCCGCTCTTCGACCTGGGGTACCGGATCTTCGCACGGCACCGTGTGCGTCTCGGGGGTCTGTTCGGGCGAGCCTGCGACACCGGGGCCTGCCAGCTTCCGGATCGCCCGGCGATCAGCCGAAGATGACGGTCAGGTACCACGCCGCGAACGCCGCCTGAAGCGAAATGGCCACGGCGCTCCACCACCACATTCCGCGCCCCGGTCGGGACGCGGCGGGCACCTCGGCTCCGAACACGGCACGGTGGTTGAACCACGACAGCACGGGTGCCGTCAGGAAGGAGAGCGTGGTGGCGAGATCGATCAGCGCCTTGAAGCTCGACATGCCGAAGAACAGGATCGCCAACGTCCCGCACGCGATCACGGCGAAGGCGATCCGGTAGACCCGGCGATCGCCCTCGGCGCCTCCGTGCTCGTCGCGGCCCGGGTCCTCCCCGGCGGACATCCGAACCTGCGCGGCCAGCGCCGCGACGACGCGCGGGAAGCCGTCCATGACCGTGATGGTCGTCGACAGCATCACCAGCAGCGCCGCCAGGCCGATCACCGGTCCGCTCCAGGGGCCGAGCGTGCTGGTGTACAACTCGATCACCTGCCCGGCGAATCCGCTGGCGCTGTCCTTGAATTCGATGCCTCGTCCGTACATCACGCCGGCGCCCAACAGCACGAACGCGACCGCAAGCAGCGTCGTCGCGAGGTAGCCCACGTCGAAGTCGAGGAGCACGCCGGCGAGCTGGGGCCGTCGGCCCCGCTGTCGCCCCCGCGCGAGCGTCCAGAGCGAACTCCAGGCGGAGATGTCGATGGCCGAGGGCATCCAGCCGACCACCGCCGCGGTGAAGGCGATGCCGGTGGCGCTCGCAAGCGGCGCGACCGGCAGGAGAGACGTGTTGGCCCAGTCGATCCGGCCGATCGTCACGGCCATCGCGACGAGGGTGGACAGGATCAGAACCGGCATCACCAGCTTCATGAAGCGGTCGAGCCACGGATACCCCCCGACCGCCAGCAACACCGCCGAGAAGACCATCAGCAACACCGAGACGGACGCGGGCCCCATGGCCGCCCCGACGGTCGACTCGACGATGGGTCCGAGGCCCAGGACCGAGATCACCACCCCCGCGGTCACGACGGTGACGGCGGCGGCCACGGTGAACATCGTGCCGAGGGTCAGAAGCGAGAACGCCACCAGCGTCCAGATCCCCTGACGACGGTATCCCGAGAGGATCGGTTGTCCGGTGGCGGCGGCGTAGTGGGGCCCGAAGCGGAACGCCGGATACTTGACGAGGTTCGCCAACAGCACCACCGAAATCATGGCGACGCCGAACACCGCACCCGCGCGAGTGGCCTGGACCAGGTGCGAGACCCCCACGGCCGCACCGGCGAAGAGCAGGCCCGGCCCGAAGGCCCGGAGGAAGCTCCGCCGATCCTCGGGCGACGAACCTCCCTCGCCCGGGCCGCCGGGGTCGGGAGCGGACCGCGAGGCGCCGCGGGGACGGTGTGGATCGATCTCGGGCATCGAGGCGCTCCGAAGGCCCTGACGGACGCTTCTGGGATCGAACATCGGTTCCGATCGGCATCGGCGCTCGAACCTTGGACCGAATGCTTCCGATCGCCGGTTCTCGCCTTGGAGGATCCATCGCCCCGGCTATACTCGGCGATTCGCTCCGCGCCACGGCGCCGGCGACCGGAAGACGCTCGGCACGGTGCCGGGCCCGGCACCCCCCCTCCTGCGGCGAATGCCCGCGTCCTGCGAGGCCGTTCGCCCCACCCCCCCAACGAACATCATGGTCAACTTCAATCTCATCGACGAGCTCGGTGCCGGCGACGACGCCGCCGAGGCCATGCTCCGCGAGGCCCTCGGCGACGGCGGCGAAGGCCGCATGGATCGAGTCCTCTCCGGCGGCCTGATGCAGGACTTCACGCCGGGATCGATTCTCAAGGGCAAGGTGATCGGCTTCGCCGGCGACGACGTCGTCATCGAGGTCGGCCTCAAGAGCGAAGGTCTCGTCGACAAGCACGAGTTCGACGAGCTCCCGGCGGTCGGCGACGAGGTCGAGGTGCTGCTCGAGGCCGTCGAGGACGCGTCCGGCGGCATCGTGCTCAGCAAGCGCAAGGCCGATCGCATTCGCGGCTGGGAGCAACTGCTCCGCACCCGCAAGGAAGGCGACGTCGTCGAGGGCAAGTGCCTTCGCAAGATCAAGGGCGGCCTGCTCGTCGACATCGGCGTGCCGGTCTTCCTCCCCTCCTCGCAGGTGGACATTCGTCGCCCCGGCGATCTCGGCGACTTCCTCAACCGGACCGTTCGCGCGGTCATCCTGAAGATCGACGAGGAGAAGCGCAACATCGTCATCAGCCGGCGCAAGCTGATCGAGGAGGAGCGTGAAGAGGCCAAGGCGAAGCTGCTCACCCGCATCAACGAGGGCGATCTCGTCAACGGCCGCGTGACCAACATCGCGGACTTCGGCGCCTTCGTCGATCTCGGCGGCATCGACGGCCTGCTGCACGTCACCGACATGAGCTGGGGTCGGGTCAACCACCCGAGCGAGGTGGTCCGCATCGGCGACGAGATCGAGGTGAAGATCCTCAACATCGATCACGAGAAGGAGAAGATCGCCCTCGGCCTGAAGCAGAAGGAGACCTCGCCCTGGGAGGAGATCGAGGCCAAGTTCCCGGTCAACTCCCGGCTCAAGGGCACCGTCGTCAACCTGATGAGCTACGGCGCCTTCGTCCGCATCGAGGATGGCATCGAGGGCCTGGTCCACATCTCCGAGATGAGCTGGACCCGCCGCATCAACCACCCGAGCGAGTGCGTCGAGGTCGGGCAGGAGGTCGACGTGGTCGTCCTCGACATCAACAAGGAGAAGCTCGAGATCTCCCTCGGCATGAAGCAGACCGAGGTGAATCCCTGGGATCTCGTCGCGGAGAAGTATCCCCCCGGCACGATCATCGAGGGCATGGTCCGCAACCTCGCCAACTACGGCGCGTTCATCGAGATCGAGCCCGGCATCGACGGCCTGCTCCACATCGGCGACATCAGCTGGACCAAGAAGGTCTCGCACCCCAACGAGATGTTCAAGAAGGGCGACGAGGTCCGCTGCGTGGTCATCGAGGTCGATCAGGAGCGGCAGCGGGTCGGCCTGGGTCTCAAGCAGCTCACCGAGGATCCGTGGGTCGAGGCGATCCCCTCGGCGTACCGCCCCGGCATGATCGTGAAGGGCAAGGTCACGAAGATCACCAACTTCGGCGTGTTCGTCGAGCTCGAGGACGGGCTCGAGGGCCTGCTCCACATCAGCGAGCTGAGCGATCAGAAGGTCGAGAACCCGCAGGACGTGGTCAAGATCGGCGACGAGCTCGAGGTCAAGATCCTTCGCGTCGACACCGACGATCGCAAGATCGGCCTGAGCCTCAAGCGGGCCCAGTGGGGATCGGACGAGGGCATCGACACCCCGTTCAGCCAGACGCCCTCCAAGCCGACCCGAGGCGGCATGGACGACCACGGCGCGATGGGCACCGACAAGATCAGCTTCTGATCCGCATCGGCCTGTACTGCCAGAACGACGACGACCGCAGCACCCGCTGCGGTCGTTTTCATTGCTGGAGCGTCCGATGAAGGCGTTCGAGATCGGACCGTTCGGTCGGACCGGTGCGGCACTCCCGGTTGGGGGAGACCATGCCGGGTGGGCCCGATTCCTGCCGACCGGCCGGGGGATTCCCCGATCGGGGCCGGCGTGGTCCGTCGCGGGTGGTCCGTTGCGAGCTGTTCTCCTCCGCCTCAGCAGAGCGCGAGGAAGGACAGCAGCGACAGGATCATCATCTTCTTCTGGTTGTCCGTCAGGCGGACCATCGCCTCTGCAAGCATCTTCCACGCTCCTCTTCGGATGTCCGTACGCTACCAGTCGCTGGAGGCGATGGAAGCGTCGTGTCGCGAAACCACTCAACAATTGGCATGCCACATTCGAAGCCTCGCGGCCTGAAGGCCCCTCAGAGGACCCCAACGGCCCCGGAGCGTGGTCGACGGCCGCTCCCACAGCCCGCACAACCCGACCTGTGGCAGTCCGACCACAACTGCCGTGGCATCGAGACCACACGCTCGCGACCGGCAACGGCCCCCGGACGTGGTGCGGTGCGAGCCCTGATGCTCACAGCGGGCCTCGTCTGCTCGCCGTGGGTCGCCGCCGACGACGCTCCCTCGACCGAGCAGGCGGTCGCAGCTTGGATCACCGCGGATGCGTGGGTTCGGACCGGGGAGGTTCCGCCCGCCGAGTCCGAGAAGGCCCAGGTGCCGCTGAGCGGGGTCGAGGCGGTCTCGATCGTCCTGCGACTCGGCGGCCGCATCGTCGCCGTGGGAGAGGACGCCGAGGGTGGTCCCGAGATGTTGAGGCGAGCAACCGGGCGTCTGCTCTCGGAGTGTTCGGCGACTCTTCGCCAGCGCTGGCCCGAGGCGATGCACGACGCCCTTCGGCGACAATCGCTGCTCGAAATCGACCTTGCCGGACCTGCAGAGCCGTTGCTCGGGTCGACCTTCGCGGAGGCGGCCGCCGCGATCGATCCGGGACGAGATGCGTTGGCGTTTCGCCGCGGCAACCGCTGGGCCAGGGCGTACCCCGGTCGACTTCTCGCCGCCGGTCTCGCCGGCGACCCGGCGGCGACCTTCGGGCGTCTCGCCACCGAGACCGGCCTGCCACGCGGCGCGGGCCTTCCCGAGCTCCTCGCTCTCGACTCGATCGGCGTCTATCGCATGCCGACCGTTCGTCTCGGGCAGTTCGAGTCAGGCGGACTTCCGGAACCGCTGATTCGCCAGGAACCGGAGGGCAACGCCCCGACCGTCGATGCGTCGGGGGTGCGAACACTGGCGGCAGACCTGCTGAGGCATCTCCAACGCCAACGGCACGAGAGCGCTGCACCGGGGGCGGAGAACCTCGAAGGCCAGACCCGCGGGCTCGGACTGAGAGGCGATCACGATCCGATCTCGGGCCGCCACGATCCCTTCACCGCACCTCCGCTGGCCCAAGCGATCGCCGTGCTGGCCGCCACACGACTCGCCGAGGCCGACGAGGACTTGGCGCCCGTCGCCGGTCCGTTCGCCCGGCAGCTGCTGGCCGACCTCGCTCGCGTCGATCCGATCGAGGCCTCGCCGCTCGAGAGTCTCGAGGCGTTGGCGGTCGTCTCGATCGCCGCCGCGCTCGATCCCACACTTGCCGCGGAAGACGCCGCCACCGCAGCCCTCGTCGATGCCGCCGACGACGCCATCGGCCGGGCCATCCGGCCGGAGGCGTTCGAGTCGCTTTCGCCCGGGCTCAAGGCCATCGTCGCCGCAGCCGCAGCGTCCAACCCCGGCGTTCACGGTGCGGAAGGGACCACCGAACGCCTGAACGCCGCATGGAACGTGTGCGACGACACGACCCGGGTCGGTCTGATGCCATGGTTCGCCTGGGCCGCTCGCCAGGCGCCCGACGCCGGAGATCTCGCGGGGGAACTCGATCGGTTTCGAACTCGGCTGCTCGAACTTCAGATCGAGCCATCGTCGGCCTTGGACCCCGCCGAGGATCTGCTCGGCGGGTTCGATCTCGAGCGGGGACCGCGGCCTCGAAGCGACGCCCGCAGCGTGTTGCCGGGTCTTGGTCTCGCCATCATGTTGGCCGACGGAGACCTCACCCCACGTTCCGCCGACGCGAACGACCTACAGACGCTGCGGCGGTCGATCGTCTCGCAACGCGAAGCCCTGGGATTCCTGCAGCGCCTGGCGGTCTCGTCGCTCGCTGCGGCGACACTGCCCCACGGCGACATCGCGAGAGGGGGCATCCGGGACGCTGCGTGGGACTCCCGCCAGTCGATCATGGTGCAGGCGATCGCCCTCTGGTGGTTGGCGGAGTGCATCGACTCCGGACTGCCGTGAGTTGCCGAGAGGTGCGTTGGGAGCCCGCCGCCGAGAACCGGGCGGGCCAGCAGCAGGCGATTCGCGGCAGACGGCGGCAACCGGCCCTACCCCCGATCCGGATCCTTTTCATTGGCACGGTCTTCCGAGCGGGATACCGTGAAGGGGGCGACGGGCGGCGGGATGCTTCCCGATCCCGTGTCTCCGCCCGCCACGACGCCCCTTCACCGGTCCCGCGTCCCGATCCTCGTAGGCGTCCCTCAGGCGCCCCTCAGGCGCACCTGGAGTCCCCACCATGCGAATCCTGCTCGTCGCCGCCCTGCTGGCTGCACCGACTCTTCTCGTCGATGCCGCATCGGGTCAGAGTCTGTCCGATCGGATCGCGGGTGTGGCGGCGCAGCGGCAGCAGGCCCGGGCTGCCGGCCAGGCCCGACTCCTCGGCGCCCTCGTGCAGGGTCGCGTCACCGCGGACTTCAACGAGACCCCCGCCCGCGACGCCTTCGAGTTCCTGCAGGCCTCGCTCGGCGTGCCGATCGTGGTGCGATACGACACCGATCGAAACGCGACCAGCGGCATCGATCCGGATGCTCCCATCACCATCGAGGCCGATCGCATGCTTGCGCTCGACCTTCTCAAGCTGATGCTCGCCCAATGCGAATCCTTCGAGCCAAGCACCTGGCAGCTTCGAGAGGGCTACATCGAGGTCGGGACCAAGGAGCGACTCTCGGTTCCCGCGGCTCGTGAACTTCGCATGTACCCGGTCCGCGATCTGCTCTTCGATCCACCGATGTTCGACAACGCCCCCGACTTCAACCTCGCCGACTCGATCCAGCAAGGCGGCGGCTACGGCGGTGGCGGTGGCGGTGGCGGCTTCGGCGGCGGTGGTGGAGGCGGC
>JAFMML010000080.1 GCA_017859745.1 Planctomycetota bacterium | reverse complement strand
GATCACGATACCGGTCGCGACCGCGCCCTGCAGCATGTCATGGCGAACAAGGGCCGACATGGATGAACCGGGTGAACACGAGCGTGTGCGAACGTGGGTGGGTCGGAGATCACCCGCCCCGATCGGGCGCCGAGCACGAACGCCGTGGTGCAGACACCCGAGCGGTGGTGCTGCCGAGTCCCATCCGGTGACCAATGATCCGAACCCCCAGGACGGCCGCCTTCCCGGGCGTTCCAGATCTCTGGAAGCCTGGGGCGACGGCGTCGCGGTGGTGCTTGCGATGGACGGATCGCCCGAGCGACGATCAGCGACGGCGGCGTCGCGCGAGGCCCGCAAGCCCGAGCGTTGCGAGACCGGCCACCCCGGCGCCGGGGACGGCCGAGGCAGCGACCGCGATGCTCACGCCACCCCAACCAACGGTGTAGACGGTGCCGTCGGACACGTAGACGCCGTACAAGACGTCATCCGCAAGCCCGTCGGCCTCGGTGTAGTTCTCCCACGACACGCCACCGTCTTCAGAGCGGCCGATGCTGAGCCCCTTAGTGGTCGCGACATAGATGAATCCGCCGATGACATAGACACCGGTGACCGAGTCGCCCACGAGACCGTTGGTCGTGTTGTAGGTGTCCCAGCTGTCGCCGCCGTCGGCCGAGATGTTCAGACCGTCGTGATCCGTCCCGGCGTAGATGACGCCTCCGCTCTCGAAGACGCAGAATATTGCGTTGCTTGACAGACCGTCGTCCGTGTCGAACGTGGTCCATTCTTCGCCTCCGTCGCTGGTGACGCTCACACCGCCGGTGCTGGTGCCCGCATAAATGACTCCGTTGCTCTCGTAGACGGCGGCGACGGAGGTTCCAGAGGTTCCGCCAAGTCCGTTCCCGCTCAGCGTCTCCCACGTGAGGCCGCCATCCGTGGAGACACCCACGCCCCCGCCTGGATTGTTGTTCATCGCGGTATAGATATTCAGGCCGTTCACGTGGATGTCGCGATTGCTGTTGCTTGCGAGACCGCCATTGGTGTTGTTGCGGGTGTAGGTGGTCCAACTCCCAGTTGGTGTTCCATCCGCGCCGATGTCGCCGGAGATGCTCACGCCGCCGGAGGTCGCGGCGAAGACCTTGCCACCGCTCACGTAGATGCTGTTGACCACACTGTTCGGCAGACCATTGGTGTTCCGCGGGAGGTTGGTCCAACTTGCGCCATTGTCGTTGGAGACGCTGACACCGGTGCCCGTCCCGACATAGATGCTGCCGCCGCTCTCGAAGACGCTGTAGTTGCTGTAATATTCATCCGGCAGGGAAGAGGTGAAGGCGAGTCGGGTCGAGCCGTGGGCAGGTGCGGCACTCACGGCGCCGACCATCGCCATCGTCGCCAAAGAGATCAGAAGGCCCGGCGAGACTCCCACTCGAGCCTCGCTGCCGCGTCCCGATCCACTGGTTCGCTTTCGTGCCATCGACGTCTGAATCAACTGTCGCATCGTCTGTCCACCTCCGTCCGCGAAGAACCCGAGCCTCGAGATGCCGACTCCGATGTCGACAGCTTCGAGAGCCGCCGACCTCGACGGTCGTCGACGGCCTCACGGAGAAGTAGACATGCCAAACACGCCCGGCCTCGACCGAGCTGCGAGATCGCCGCGAGATTCCGTCCGCGGCGGACGGAATCTGCACAAGCGGCCGATCCATCACGGGTCCCGAACCCGACGAGACCTCGTCCACTGCAGGGGACATCGCGTGCGTCTGTCGGATCGTGCGCGGGCGGGGCCGTGGACCGGTGTCTCCGGCGTGCTTCGCACGGAACTCAAGGCCCCGGTTCGACCGGCAGATCCCACCCGATCCAGAGATAGCTCGGCAGCGGCGGATACTCCACGATCGCTCGCCACAAACGGAACTTCTCGCCGAACGCCTCTCTTGGACAGCCCAGACGCACGCCGCTGCGGGCGAGAATCTCCGCATGCCGCGTTCGCAGGTCTCGCTGGGGGGTGGGCAGTTCGAAACGCTCCACCCCCGAGGCGGCGGCGTCCGCCTCGACGCCCACTTCCTCGACTTCGACGGCGATCGGGAGACGATGGGTCGCCTTCCAGCGACCCTGCCCGTAGGACTGCTCGTGCAGGAACAGTCCTGCCGATGGGCGGCTTCCGAGTTCGATCCGCCGGTCGATGGCGACTTCGATGCTGATCCACTCCAGTGGGAGATGCCCGCCGATCGAAAGATTGACCGCATCGTCGCCGCCATCGGCCCACCTCGCGCCCGCGGACGGCAGCATCCGGCCGAACACCGCCTGCATCCCCGTGTCGCTCGGCGGGACGTCGTGGGCAAGGGTGATCCAGTCCGCGGACCACTCGTCGACGAAGTCGCCGTATCGGCACAGACCACCTTGGATCGCATCGGGCGACGACAGATCGGCGACGAGCGGCGACAGTTCCGAGGTACCGCCGAACGCCTCGCCGCGGGGCGGCAGGGTCGCGTCCTCGGACTCGTCGCCCGGAGCCGGAGCCCCGATGGACGGCGCCACCGGCCACGGCGGTCCCGGTCGAAGGCGGCGCAATCCATCGAAGACCATCCACGCCGCAAGGTCCACCCGATCCGGGCCCTGCGCCGAGGGCGCCACCACATAGGTCGCGAGGCGTCCGCGGGCCCCGAGGCCCCACAACTCCAACGCGGCCTGATGGAAGCGGCGACGGATGTCGAGCATCGCCCGCTGGGCGGACTCGTCCTCGAGGCCACCGGCAGCGAGCAGACGCAACGTGGTTCGCTTCGCGGCGTCGCCCTTCATCAGGTCATGGACCTCGCGGACGACGAGGCGCAGCATCGCGAGCATGTCCTCGTCGACTCCGGCATCGCGAAGCGCCTCGAGGATCCGCTTCCACCCGCTTGCTCCGGGCATCGCCGTGAGTCCTACCGCGAGGTCGTTGACGGTCGCGAGTTGCAGCATGTTGTGGGCGAGCGTGCGCCCGATGCGGAGCCGCATCGCCCACGCCCGCACCCGCCAGCCGTCTTCGGGTATCACCGTCGCCAGCGCCGTGAACAGGATCTGCCGAAGCGTCGAGAACGCCGGTTGCAGACGCCCGAGCAGGTCCGTGAAGTTGGAGCTCGAAGCGGGCTTCGTCGAGTTCATGCCGCCGGCGAGTCTAATCACTCGCGCCACCGACCTCGGGAGTGGCGGGCGACGCGTCGTCGTGTGACGGAGCTGTCCGTGGCGGACACGGAGTCTCGCCGGCCTCGGCGACCTCAGGCGCGTGCGGCGTCGGCCCGCGCGAGTTCGGTCGCGATCGCCTCGAGCAGTTGGGCCCGAGAGAACGGCTTGTTGAGCAGCGTGGTCGTGGCGCGGTCGAGCCCCTCCCGCGCGAGGGCGTCGTCCGCGAATCCGGACATGAACACCGTGGCGAGGCCCGGCATGCGCTCCTGCAGACGCTTGGCGAGCGCCGGTCCGCTGAGACCGGGCATGATCACGTCGCTGACGAGCAGATCGGGCTCGAAGCCCGCCTCGACCACCGCGAGACCCGCGTCGCCGTCGTCGGCGCTCCGCACCTCGAACCCGCACTCCTCGAGGATGCCGCAGACCCACTCGCAGATCGGTTCGTGGTCGTCGCAGACCACGACTCTGCGTCCACTCCCCTCGAGCCCCTGCGACGAGGTCGGACCACCTTCTCCGCTTGTGTTGGACTCGCTTCGGGGGAGGTAGATCCGGAACTCCGTGCCGCGTCCGACCTCGCTGCTGAGCGAGACCATGCCGCCGCTCGACTGCACCACGCCGTAGACCGTCGCAAGCCCCAGACCGGTTCCCTTGGTCCGTCCCTTGGTGGTGAAGAACGGCTCGAAGATCCGCTCCTGCACCTCCGGCGGCATGCCCTCCCCGGTGTCGCGGAACGACAACCGGATCCAACGCCCCTCGAGCACGCCGTCGTCGACGGCACGACCGTCGCTCGCATCGACCTCGTCGACGGCGATCGAGAACCTCCCGCCGTTGGGCATCGCGTCGCGGGCGTTGACGGCGAGGTTCAGCACGAGCTGCTCGAACTGCACCGGATCCATCCGCACCTCGCCGGCGACCTCCACCGCGTCGATCTCGACGGTGATGTCGGAGCCCAGCGCCTGCCGAACGAGATCCTGCATCGACTGCAGCGCTTCGAGCGGTGCGAAGTCCTTGGCGCGGATTTCTCCACGACGGCTGAAGTCGAGCAGTCGCCGGGTGAGGCCCGCTGCCTGCTTCGCCGCGGACTCGATCAGGCCGACATGCTTCTCGATCGCCTCGGCGTCGATCCCCTTCGCGACGCCCCGCCGCACGAGGTCGACGCCCCCGGAGATCACCATCAGAAGGTTGTTGAAGTCGTGGGCGATGCCGCCGGCCATGCGCCCGAGGGCCTCCATCTTCTGGCCCTGCCGGAGTTCGCTCTCGCGCTCCTCGCGAAGGATGGCCGAACCGAGCAGCATGCTCGCGATGCGCAGGGCGTCGACCTCGACGGGGTCCCACGACTTCGGGGCATCGCAGGCGTCGAAGCCCATGAACCCCCACCACACGCCGCCGGCGAAGATCGGCTGGACCAGCAGGCTTTCGATGTCCTGAGACTCGAGCAGCGCCTGCTCGCTCTCGGGGAACTCGTGGATGTCGCCGAAGACCGGTTCGCCGGCCTGCAGAAGCTCCGACCAGCGGGAGAAGCCCGCCGTCGCCATGTCCATCACCTCGAGTTCGGGGTTCCCCAGCTGTGCCACCACCCCCTCGGCCACCCACTCGAACCGCTGACTGATCGAGACGCCGCGGCGACGGCCCACCACCTCGAAGATGTAGACCCGACTCGATCCGGTGGCCTCGCCGAGGATCCGCAGCACTTCGGGCACCCGCTGCCGCCACGGCCCGATGTCGAAGAGTCGTTCCGACGCCGCCGCCACGCCGCGAAGGATGGCGTCGCGGCGTTCCAGCGCCGCCCGCATCGCCAAGGTGTCGCGTTCGCGGGCGGAGAAGGAGAAGACGCTGGTCCAACGCCGCGTCCGCTCGACGAGGGCGCCACCAGCCCCGTCGGTCGGGGTCGCGCCCGTCGGCGGCGGCAGTTGGTCCTCGGCTTCGGTCATCGGGCGAATCGTAGCGATCGCATCCCGTCGAACGTCGCAGCGACCGCGCGGACGCCGCCGTTCGTGCCGACCTCGGGCGGGACATGCGACCCCGGCCGCGACGAGCCGTGCGATCGATTCAGCCCCAGTTGGCCAGCAGGATCCCGAGATCGGCCCCATTGACCACGCCATCGCCGTTGAGATCCGCCGGACACGCGGCCTTCGGCGGACAGGGACCCCACGAGGCCAGCAGAATGGAGAGATCGGCACCATTCACCTCGCCGTCGTCGTTGAGATCACCCTCGATCCCCTCGACGCCCAGCGTGCCGTCGCTGCGCAGATTCTGAGCAAAGACATCGGAGGCGCCGCCGCTGGCGCCCGACTGCCAGACCGCCAGCACCGTGCCCGACTCGAGAGTGGCCACCTCGAGGCGGCTCTTCGGCGGCGTGGAACTGCTGACCGCGACCTCCCCCCCCCAGACCGCGTTGCCGTCCGCGTCGCAGGCGAAGGCCGGGATCGCATCGGAGGCGAAGTCGCCCTCGATCCAGAGCGCCGAGGCGCCGCCGGCACGGGGCGCCGTCCTTACGAACGACACTTCGGTCGATCCGAGCGGGACCACGACGAGACCGCCGCTGCCCCACTGCCGGCTTCCGCCGGCGAATCGCTGCCCGCGCACGCCGAACTGGCTCTGGGCCGAGTTCGACTCGGTCCAGAAGCAGTAGATGTCGCCGGTCGAGCGATCGATCGTGGCCGATGGCGCCGTTCGGATCTGCCCGGGAACCTCTGCGACCGACTGGCCATCGGGCCCGAACAGCACGCTGCCGTCGGCGAAGACCCGCTGGACGAAGGACTGCAGGCTGGGCGAGCTGGAGTACCACGCGAGCACCGCTCCACCTTCGCCGTCGGCGACGAACGGCGGGAAGTTGCCGAACTGCAGGCTGCCCGCGTCGAAGACCGTCAGCGGCGAGGCGCCCCACATCGGCTCGCCCGTCGCGTCGTACTTCTGAGCGTACAGGTGGCGAGGCGTGGTGAATCCGCCGAATCGGACGAGGCTGAGAACGACCTCGCCGGTCGCGCCTGGCGCGTCGGACGCCTGCAGGTCCCCGACCGTCACCGGGTTGCCGCCCGGTCCGGTGACGGTGCGCTCCCACTGCGGCTTGCCGCCTGCGGAGATCTTCGCGAGGCGCACGAAGTTGCCCTGACTCCACGCGACCACGGCGCCGCCATCGGACGTCCCGGCGATGCGGGGACTCGCGACGAACTCGCTGGTCGCGGTCAGCACGACGCCGTCGCCCCACATGAGACCGCCCTCCGGCGAGATGCGCTGGGCGGTGATCTGCTCGCCGGATCCGCGGTCGTCGCGAAAGGCGAGCAGCGACGCGCCGGAGACGTCGATCGAGGCTCCGTAGTCCTGGGTCGAGCTGAACGAACGATCCGCAACGAGGACCGACGCCGGCCATGCCGCGGCGCCGGTCGGCTCGAGTCGCAGCACCCGAACGTCGTAGCCTCCGGTCTCGTTGTCGAACCAGCTCACATAGCACCCGCCATCGGGCAGAGTCCGAACCTTCGGCTGCACCTGGTCGCCCGGGGCATCGGCGATCGGCGTGTTGACGGACGGATCGTCGCTCCACTGGGCGACGGTGGTGGTGGCAAGCATCGCCGCGAGTGCGACCGAGGTCGGTCGGCACAGGGCACAAAGGCGGGTTCGCAATGGCATTTCGTGTCTTCTCCCTTGTTCCCCCGGGGTGTGCGAGCCGGGAGACACAAGAGTAGTTCTCGCCGAACCGAATGCGATGAAGATTCACCGCCTCGGAGCGAGATTCCGAAGTTGTCCCCGCAGCGTCCTGCGTCCGGGAACCCGACCTTCCCCCCATGGCCTCACCGATGACGGCGTCGCCGTCGCGAACCCGTGAAGAGCCGATGGCGTTCCTGACGACGATCCTCTCGGAGTCAGGCCGACCCTCGTGGTGGCGGCCATCGGAATTCACATGACCATCGAGGCCGTCATCACGCTCTCCATGATGGTGGCGGTGCTCGCCACCCTCGCCCTCACCCGGATCTCTCCGGATGCGGTGCTGCTTGGGGCGATCGCGGGGCTCGCGGTGGTGCCGATCCCCGGCGAGGAAGGGTGGCGCTTCGGCGTGATCGACGCTCCGGAGGCACTCGCGGGCTTCGCCAACCCCGGACTGCTGACCGTCGGCGTCCTGTTCATCGTGGTGACCGGCCTTCGGGAGACCGGTGCCATCGATCTCGTCGGCGGATCGCTGCTCGGTCGTCCGCGCAGCACCCGAGGCGCGATCGGTCGTCTGTTTGCGCCGGTCTGCGGCCTGAGCGCGTTCCTCAACAACACCCCGGTCGTCGCGATCCTGATCCCGGCGACCGTCGACGTCGCTCGACGGTTGAAGACCAGTCCCTCGAAGCTGCTGATTCCGCTGAGCTATGCGGCCATCCTGGGTGGGACCTGCTCGACGATCGGCACCAGCACCAACCTCATGGTCTCGGGACTGGTCGAGAGCGAGACGGATCTCGCGCCGCTGGGTCTCTTCGACATCGCCTGGATCGGTGTGCCCTGTGCGCTCGTCGGAGGGGTGTACCTGCTGCTGTTCGCGCCGCGTCTGCTTCCGGACCGACGCGGCTCGGGCGAGACGCTGGCGGATCCTCGCGAATTCACCGCGGAGATGGCGGTGCCCTCGGGCAGCCCGCTGATCGGCCTCACCATCGCCGAGGCCCAGCTTCGACAATTGCCGGAGGTGTTCGTCGCCGAGATCGAGCGATCCGGGGAACTGGTGCGGGTGACGCCCGACACGCGACTTCTCGTCAACGATCGCCTGGTCTTCGTCGGCGCCGTAGAGGCGATGCGCGACCTCCAGCAGTTGCGAGGGCTCGCCGCGATCGACGATCAGCCGATCAAGGTGAACGCCAAGCGCCACCACCGGGAGATGTTCGAGGCGGTGGTGCCGCAGATCGGCAACATCGTCGGCAAGACGGTGCGCGAGAGCCGCTTCCGAAACGCCTTCGAGGCGGCGGTGCTCGCGGTGGCTCGACAAGGCGAACGGGTGCGTGGCAAGATCGGCGACATTCGCCTCCGCCCCGGCGACACGCTGCTCGTCGAAAGCGATCGCCAGTTCGCCCAGCGACACCGTCGCGACTTTCTGCTGGTCCGGCAGGTGGACGACTCCGGCCGTCGTCGCCACGAACGGGCGTGGATCGCGCTGGCCGCGACCCTCGGCATGGTGGCGGTGGCGGCATTCGGGATCCTGAGCATGCTGCAGGCCGCCCTCGTCGCGGCGATCGTCATGGTTCTCACTCGCTGCTGCACCGTGAAGACGGCGCGGGAAGGCGTCAACTGGTCGCTGCTGATCGCCATCGGCAGCGCGATCGGTCTCGGCCACGCCATCGAGTCGTCGGGACTCGCGGCGATGGCGGGCGAGTTCGTGGTCTCGGCGACCGCGGGGCATCCGTGGCTGGCGCTCGCGGCGATCTACCTGCTGACCGTGATCCTGACCGAACTGGTCACCAACAACGCCGCCGCGGCGGTGAGCTTCCCCTTCGCGATCGCGACCTCCGCCGCCCTCGGGGTCTCCGCGATGCCCTTCGTGATCGTGATCATGGTGGCGGCATCGGCGAGCTTCAGCACGCCGCTCGGCTACCAGACCAATCTGATGGTGATGGGACCCGGCGGCTACGTCTTCCGGGACTACCTGCGGATCGGCGTGCCGCTCAGCGTGCTGGTGGCGATCGTCGCCATCCTGCTGGGTCCGGTGGTGTTCCCCTTCTGAAACGACGATCTGAATCAGGGAACGTCATGCGATGAACCAGCCTCGCCCCGGAATCCGCTCCCTCGTGGTGATCGTCAACTTCCGCTCGACGGATGTTCTTGTGGATTGCCTCGAGGCCCTCGCCCCGGACGCCTCGGCCGATCCGTCGATCCACGTCGCCATCTGCGAGAACGGAAGCGGCGACGACTCCGCCGAGCGGATCCGCCGCCTGATCGACGAGCGAGACTGGTCCTCCTGGTGCACGCTTCGGCCCCTGCGACACAACCGCGGCTTCACCGGCGGCAACAACGTCCTGCTCGAGGCGGCGCTGGCCTGGCCGGATCCGCCGGATCACTTCCTGCTACTGAATCCGGACACCGTGCCCGGGCCGGGCCTGGTGCCGACGCTCTCCCGAGCTCTCGACGAGCATCCGAAATGGGGCTTCGTCGGCCCGGTGATGACGTATGCCGACGGCACGTCGCATCCGAGTTGCTTTCGGGACATTCGTCCCATCAACGAATTCCTTCGGGCCGCCGGCACCGGCGTGATCGACGGGATCTTCCGCCGGTGGATCGTCTCGACGCCGTTGCCGCATCGGGAGTCGGATCACGAGTGGATCACGTTCGCCTGCGCGATGACCCGTGGCGACGTGCTTCGCGAGACCGGCCTGCTCGACGAGGGCTACTTCGCCTACTTCGACGACGCGGATCTCTGCTGGCGAGCCCGACGTGCCGGCTGGACGATCGGCCACTGTCCGAGCGTTTCGTGCGTCCATCTCAAGGGCACCAGCTCCGGAGTGCATCGCCTCAAGGCGGAACGCCGACGCACGCCTGCCTACCAGCTTCGCGGCCGCGCCCGCTACTTCGCCAAGCGACATGGCATCGTCGGACTCTGGCTCGC
>JAFMML010000079.1 GCA_017859745.1 Planctomycetota bacterium | reverse complement strand
GGTCGACCCGGCCCAGTCGCACGGCGACAGACCGGAGTCATCATCGACCTGATCGAGGGTCGATGAGACGGCTCGATACACCGGTTCTCCACAGGTGCTCTGCGCCGGACGACCGGGTGATTCCCAACTTCGATCTCCGATCGGCGACTCCGAGTTGGCTCACCGACGCGTTCCACCGCCAGCACGTCTGGTCGTCGTCTCTCGATAGGGACCGTCGAGGTCGTTGACCACAGGCATCGCGGCGCCGATACGCGCCAGGTAGGCGTCCGGTCGGCGCTCCGGATCGGCGGCACGATCGCGCATGTCGCCATGCAGATCGTGCCGCTCCGCGATGTCGACGGCCAGGTCGTACAACGCGACACGTCCCGTCTCATGGAACTTGATGAGCTTGTGAGTGCCGAGCCGGATGGGCGAGTGCGGACCGTCACCGCATCGCGACCGCCAGACGCCCCATTCCGGCATCGACGACGTCGCCCCTGCGTCGTTCCCTCACGCACACTCGATCGATCGAGTCGGTGGATATGCTGTCGCGGGATGAAGCGCCGGGATCTTGCCGAGGGTCGCTCGTCGCGACCCGAGGTGGATGCCACGAGCGACCGGACGACGGTCGCCGATCGGAAAGGTCGCCATGTTCGATTCCAATGTTCGGATGTCTCGCCGCACGGCGCTCAAGGGCGCCGCGGCCGGCGGGGTCGGGCTCGTGGCGTCCGGGGCGCTCGGGGAGTCCATGTCCATCGGGGCGGCCGAGCCGCCGGAGGGTCTGACGATGTCGAACGACGAGTGGTTCGCCCAGCGGGCCTGGAGCGTCAGCGCCAACAAGGTCCTTCCCAAGGCCGACGGCACCAGCCCTGCGGTCACCAGTCTCGCCAAGCGAATCCACCGACCCCGCTCCGCCGAGGAGATCGCGGCCATTGTGAAGTCGCTGCCGGCGATGACGCCGATCGCAAACGTCTGCGGCGGCCATGAAGCGTCCGGGATTGCACTGGTCGCCGATCACGACGCCGAGGTCCTCGACCTCATCGAGCTCAAGTCGATCGACTTCGAGAAGGAGGGCGACGAGACGCTGGTCACGGTGGGATCGGGTGTGGTGTTCCGCGAACTCGTCGAAGCGGTCAAGGACCGGGGCGGCGCTCTGCCCGTCGGCACCGGGCCGGGAGTCGGCGTCGTCGGATACGCCGTCAACGGCGGCCTGAGCAGCTACTTCTCGCGACGCCTCGGCCTGTTGGGGCAGCGTGCGGTGAAGATGACCGTGGTGACCGCCGACGGCGAGATTCGCGTCCTGACACCCGAGGACGAGCTCTTCACGGCCATGCTCGGCGCGGGCAGCGCATTGGGCATCGTGGTCGACATGACCTTCCGCATGGCCGACGAGAGCGCCATCAAGGGCGCCGAGCAGCTGGTCTTCGGATTCCAGACGAGGGCGCAGGCGGTCGAGTTCTCGCGGAGGGCGATGCAGTTCATGAAGGAGAAGGTGATCCCGAACGATTCGGTGTCGCTCGAGATCGTCGTCACCGGAACGAAGGCGCTCGTCGCGACGACCGTCTTCTACGACACCTTCAAGGGAAGCACCGCCGAGTTCGTGAAGCCGCTGCAGGATCTCGCCGCGAGCCTCGAACTGCCGACCCTCGCGCAGGGCCACTGGGGCTCGTGGTACGAGGCGGCCGCGGCGCTGTGGCCGGTGATCGCCGAGCAGAAGGGCAGTCCCCTCGCGACGAGCTACCACTGCGCCGGCACCGTCGGCATCCCCGAGGACGCGGTGCTCGACTTCGTGGGCGACGTCATGGTCGGCGAAGCCCCGCTCGACGAGGCCGCGATGTCGATCGTCGAGATCCGCACGCTCGGCGGCGAGGCCCAGAAGGGTCGGCGCCTCCCCAGCGGAAACTGCCATCACGCCTTCTTCGTCGATCTCGTGACCCTGTACGACGCCAGCACCAAGTCGCCCGCCGAACGCCAGGCGATCGTCGATCTCACCAATCGCGTCGTCGACAAGGCTCGTGCGGTGCCCGGACTGGGCGTCGACTTCAGCGGCACCCACTCGCAACCGGACGACATCGACCGCTCGGCCGTCGCCGCGGAGATCTTCGGATCACCCGAGATGGCTCGCACCATCGAGGCGCAGAAGAAGAGGGTGGATCCGAACAACCGGTTCCGCTTCAATCCCTTCGCGAAGTTCATCGGCTGAGTGCCCGCGACGGTTCGCCCCGGTCGCCGGTGGCGAACTCGCACCGGTGGGATGTCGCGGTTCCCGGCCGAGGCGGCAATGCCCGCCCGCGAACGACGTTTCGAGTCCAGCACTCCGGCGGCACCCGCTGTCGGGATCCCCTCGTGGCCGCTCCGGCTTCGCGCATCTCCCTGCCGAGGATCGTCAGCATGCTTCATTCGTGCCGCCCGATCGCATTCGTCTGCCATCTCGCCATCGCGTCGATCGCCCTCGGCCAGGGGCAGACAGGAGGCGACCGCCCCGATCCCGGCGGCCCGCCCCCATTCGGTTCCCGCGGCGGCCCCGGCGGCCCCGGCGGCCCGAATCGAGAGGAATTGAAGATCCTCGAGGCTCATGACCTCGACGGCAGCGGATGGCTCGATCAGGACGAGCGTGCCGCAGCCCGAGAGACCCTCGCGGAGATGCGAGCCTCCAACGAGGGCGATCGCGGGCGAGGACGGCGCGGCCCCGGCGGACGCGGACCGCGCGGGCGCGAGCTTCCACCAGCGACGCCGGGACCGAAGGTCGCGCCCGAGGACGTCGAGGTCCATCCCGATGCGTCGCTCTACGACTCGGGCGTCCTCCGCACGATCTTCCTGAACTTCGAGAACGAGGACTGGGAGGCGGAACTCCAGGACTTCCACGGGACCGACGTCGAGGTGCCTGCCGAGATGATCGTCGACGGTCGCACCTACCCGGGAGTCGGAGTGGGCTTCCGCGGCGCATCGTCGTACCTGATGGTGCCCGCGGGCCACAAGCGATCGTTCAACGTGTCGATCGATCTCGTCGACGAGGATCAGCGGCTGTTCGGATACAAGACGCTGAACCTGCTCAACGGCAACGGCGATCCGTCGATGATGAGCACGGTGCTGTACTCCGAACTCGCCGCCAGGCACCTCGCGGTGCCGAAGGCGAACTTCGTCGAGGTCGTCGTCAACGGCGAGTCCTGGGGCGTCTACGTCAACGTCCAGCAGTTCGACAGGATCTTCACCGCAGAGAACTACGGTTCCTCCAAGGGCACGCGATGGAAGGTCCCGGGAAGCCCTCGCGGCGACGGCGGCCTGGCCTACGACGGCGACGATCTCGAGCCCTACCGAGCCCGCTACGAGATGAAGTCCAACGACGGCGACAAGGCCTGGACTTCTCTCGTCGAACTCTGCCGGATCCTCGACGAGACGCCTCTGGAGGGACTGTCCGACGCCCTCGAGCCGATCCTCGATCTGGACGACACCCTCTGGTTCCTCGCCTACGACGTGGCCCTGGTCAACAGCGACGGATACTGGACCCGAGCGAGCGACTACGCCCTGTTCCGAGACGCGAACGGCCGCTTCCATCCCATTCCGCACGACATGAACGAGTCGTTTCGGACCGCACGAGGGCGTGGCCCACGCGGGCCGGGTGGCCCGGGCGGTCCCGGAGGCTTCGGCCCCCCGCCCGGCGACCGTAGACGCGGCGGCCCCGGCGGTGGTCCCGGCGGCGGTCCCGGTGGCGGTCCCGGTGGCGGCCCCGGTGGCGGAGGTCCAACGCTCGATCCACTTGTCGGACTCGATCGTGAACGCTTCCCGTTGCGAAGTCGTCTGCTTGCCGTACCCGAACTCCGCGAGCGCTACCTTGACCACATCGCGGAGATCGCTCGGGTGGATCTCGATCCCGAGACGTTCGGCGATCGAGTCGCTCGACATCGGGCACTGCTCGAGGACGCGCTGCGACGAGACACCCGCAAGTTGGACTCCTTCGAGGCGTTCATCCGATCGACCTCGGTGGCTCGGGACGGACAACCTGCGCCGCCCGAATCGCTGACGGGTTTCGCCACGGCCCGGCGGAACCACCTGCTGAACACCCCTCTCCCCTCCGAGGACGCCTCGTCCGAGGAGACCTCCTCGCCGCCCACCCGACGCTGAGCGTCCGGACGATCTCGCGGTTCCCGCTCGCATGACGGACCTTCTCGACATTCCGCTGTACGACGACGACCTCGCGAAGCTGGCGTTTCGCTTCGCCCACAACGCGATCTTCCTCGCGCTTGTGATCCGATTCGCCTGGCATCCGGGCCGACCCGGGAGCCGGGATCGGGAGTTCGCCTTCGCGACGGTCATGCTCAACATCACCGTCTTCGTCATCTGCTTCACGATGAAGAAGCTGGACCTCAGCCTGGGCATGGCGCTGGGGCTCTTTGCGATCTTCGGGGTGCTGCGCTACCGCACGGACGCCATCCGAACCAAGGACATGACCTACCTCTTCATCGCGATCGGCCTGGCGATCGTGAACGCCCTGACGAGCAAGCAGACGAGCTATCTCGAACTCCTCTCCGTCAACGTCGCGATCGTCGCGGCGGCGATCGTTGGGGAGCGGCTGATCGCGGGATGGGCCCGCGGAGTCTCCGCGGACCCGGATTCCGCCGACGCTCGCTCGCGCAAGCAGACCGTCGAGTACGACCGACTCGATCTGCTCGCTCCGGACCGACTCGAGGATCTGCTCGACGACCTGCGCCACCGCACCCATCTCCCGATCGACCGGGTTCGAATCGTCGCCGTCGATCTCCCCGACGGACGCGCGACGCTGTCGGTGTGGTACCCCGTCGATTCCGAGGACGTCGGACCACCGACTTCTTCTTGACGGCCACCGTCGTCGGCCGGCGCCTCGTTCGGGGCCGAACCATGGCCTACTCGTCCACCGGGACTTGAGCGGGACTCGAGCGGGAACGTTGCGCCGAACATGCGCCGACACCGCCCCGACACCAAGCTCGACACCAAGCTCGAGACCCAGCTCGAGACCAAGCTCGACACCGGAATCGCAACCGCCGGGCTCACCCGCGGAGGATCTTCTCCATCTTGCGACCCTTGGCGAGCTCGTCGACGAGCTTGTCGAGGTACCGGCACTGCCGGGTGAGCGGCGTCCCGATCTCCTCGATGCGGTATCCACAGATGACGCCGGTGATCAGCGACGCGTTCGGATTCAGCGCGGCCTCGTCGAAGAACGCCTCGAAGGTCGACTTGGCATCGATGTGCGCCGCGATGGCGGCATCGTCGTACCCGGTCAGCCACGCGATGACCCGATGCAGCTCCTCCACCGTCCGGCCCTTCCTCTCGACCTTGGCCACGTAGTGCGGGTAGACCGAGGCGAAGGTCATCGCGCGAATGCGCTCGTCGTGCTCGGGTGTGGTGGTGGGCACGGTCCGGAACTCCTTCGGATCGAGGTGCGAGGTCGGCAGGTCAGCGATCGATCGAGGGAAGACCGCGTCCCGAAGTCCACGGCGCGTTGGCCGCGTCGAGGGCGTCGAGGAGACTTTGATAGTCGACTTCGATGAGATCGACGAGCTCGGCGCGAATCGTCTCGTACTGCTCCAGGCCGATGCGGTACTGCTCGCGAAGCGTCTGCGTGGGACCGTGGGTCTGCCGCAACGTGCCCGAGAGCGCCAGCCCGACCCGTCCCATGACCGAGACGGGAGTGGTCTGGCTGCGGCTCGAACGGGTCTCGTCCCCGACGAGACGATCCTTGACGTCGAGCAGGCCCAGTTCGATGCGCCGGGCCTGCTCGCGAAGCGCCGGATCGAGATCTCGCGTGTTCGCGACCACCTTCTCGATCTCGTCCAGCTGCTCGAGCACCGCGTCCAGCTTTCGCATCGAACCCACCACCGCCCGCTGCAGTTCGCCGGCCTCCATCTGGAAGGCGAGGGTCTCCTCGCGATCCACCCGTGGGACGCTGGCGGCGCCGATGGCGACGACCTGGAACGGCTCGGGGCCGCCGAGCTCGGTCTCGACGTCGTCGACGATGCTGCTGGCGCTCACGGTGTAGGTGCCGGGCACGACCAGTGGACCGGTGCCGGTACCGGTGAAGCCGCCGTAGCGCAGATCCCATGCGATGCGGTGCATGCCGGCCCCAGTGGGGCCGTTGATCCGCCGGACGACCTCGCCGTCCCCGTCGCGAATCGTGAACACCACGACCGGATCGTTCTCGCGCTCCTCGAGCTTCAGGGCGTCCCAGCCGGGATAGGTGTTGTCGCCGCCCTCCTTCTTGATCTCGCCCTCCGCCTTCCTGCGAACGGCCTTGCGGGTCTCGAGGCCGTCTCGGAGGTGATAGGTGAAGACCGCGCCGAAGGGTGGATTGTCGGCGGTGTAGAAGGCGTCGCCCTGCGATCCGGTGGGCCGACCGAGGGGACGATCGGGAATGTAGAGCAGCGATCGACGAATCGGGAACATCGAGAAGGCCTCCTCCTCCATGTCGTCGACGGCCACTTCTCGAAGCGGCGAGTAGTCGTCGAGCACGTAGAAGCCTCGTCCGAACGTCGCGCCGACAAGGTCGTTCTCGCGACGCTGGATCTCGAGGTCGCGGAACGGGATGTTCGGCGCTCCGGGGATCTTGACCCAGTGATCGCCGGCGTCTCGCGAGAAGAACACGCCGAACTCGGTGCCGACGAAGAGCAGCTCGGGAACCTCGTGATCCTGGATGATCCGCCAGACGAGATGGCGGTCGGGCAGATTGCCGACGATCGACTCCCACGTGCGACCGCGATCCCGACTGCGGAAGAGGTAGGGGGCGAAGTCGCCGGTCTTGTGGTCGTCGAAGGCCGCATACACGGTGTCCGGATCGTGAAGGTCCGCCTTCACGTCGTTGACGAACGCCATCTCCGGCACCCCTTCGACCTGTTCGATCGTTCGCCAGGAGGTGCCGCCGTCCTCGGTGACCTGGATCAGTCCGTCGTCGGTGCCGACGTAGACGAGATCCTCCACCACCGGCGACTCGCTGATCGAGGTGATGTTGCCGTACTGGGACATGGCATAGAGGTCCCACAGCGCGTCGATGCTCCAGACCCGCCCCATGAAGGGGAGGGTGAAGCGGTCGATGTTCCGCGAGAGATCCGGGCTGATCGCGGTCCACGAATCGCCGCGATCCTCGCTGCGATGCAGCTTCTTGGAGCCGAAGTAGAGCCGAGTGTTCGAGTGGGGGCTGATGAGAATCGGCGAGTCCCAGTTGAACCGCAGCTGCTCCTCTCCCGCCTCGGGCTGCGGCCGGATGTCGACCGACTCGCCGGTCCGGCGATCGAAGCGTCGCAGATAGCCGCGCTGGGACTCGGAGTAGATCACGTTCGGATCGGTCGGGTCGATGGCGCAGTCGTGGCCGTCGCCGCCGATGGTGATCCTCCAGTCGGCGTTCGAGATTCCGACGTTGTTGCCGGTGCGGGTCGGGCCGTACTGGGTGTTGTTGTCCTGGGTGCCGCCGACGACGTTGTAGAACGGCTCGTCGTAGTCGACGTCCAGCTTGTAGAACTGCGTCACCGGCAGATTGGCGCAGAAGTCGTAGGTGGCGCCTCGATCCCAGGACCGGTACAGGCCTCCGTCGCAGCCGACGAGAAGGAAGTCGGGATCGGTCGGGTGGAACGCCACCGCATGGTTGTCCACGTGCTTGCTGGGTCGCTCGACCGTCTCGAAGGTCCGCCCGCCGTCCTCCGTTCGGCCGAGGCGCACGTTGGCGTGGTAGAAGGTGTCGAAGCGATGGGGATCGACGTAGATCTCCTGGTAGTAGTGCGGTCCGGTGCCGCCGCTGACGTAGTCGCTCATCTTCGACCAGCTTGCGCCCCCGTTCTCGGATCGCCAGATGCCGCCGGTGCGACCGGCAAGTTCGATCGTCGCGTAGACGACGTTCGAGTCCTGATGCGAGACGCCGAGCGACATCTTGCCCTTGTCTCCGCCGGGGAGCCCCGTCTTCAACTCCTTCCAGGTCTCGCCACCGTCGGTCGACTTGAAGATGCCCGACTCGGGGCCGCCGTTGATCAGTCCCCACACGGTGCGATGCCGCTGATGGGTGGCGGCGTACAGCACGTCCGGATCGGTCGGATCCATCACCACGTCGGTGACGCCGGTCCACTCGCCCTTCTCCAGCACCGGAGTCCAGGTCTCGCCCGCGTCGGTGGTCTTGAAGAGGCCTCGTTCGCCGCCCGAGGACCACAACGGTCCCTGGGACGCGACGAAGACGGTGTCCGAATCGCGGGGGTCGACGAGGATCTTCGAGATGTGCTCGGAGTGCTCGAGACCGACGTTCCTGAACGAGCGCCCTCCGTCGCGGCTCACGTACACCCCGTCGCCGTAGCCGACGTGCCGACCGCCGACGTTCTCGCCGGTGCCGACCCAGATGGTGTGGCGGTCGTTGGGGTCGATGGCGACGCAGCCGATCGAGTACGACCCCTTGTCGTCGAAGATGGGCGTCCAGGTCGTGCCGGCATTGGTGGTCTTCCAGAGGTTCCCCGACCCCATCGCGACGTACCAGGTGTGCGGCTTCACCGGATCGACGGCGATGTCGGACACGCGGCCCGACATCAGCGCGGGCCCGATCGAGCGGAACTTGAGGGCGCCGATGTCACCGGTCGAGAGCTTCTTCTCTTCCGGCGCCTCGGTCTCGGCTTCGCTCTCGGTTCCAGTCTCGGTCTCGGTCTGGGCCTCGAGCTCGGGCTCGGTTGTCCTCTCGCTCTGCGCCACAGCCACGGTCGTCGGCCATGCGAAGGCGAGCAGAGGGAGTGCGATCGAGATCGTGCGGATCATGAAGGGTGCCTCGAAGAGCGGTGGTGCGACTGAACCTCGACGATTCTCGCGAAGGAGGCGTCCGAAGGCAACGATGGACCATCGGGGACGCGTCGGGTCGATGAGAGCCGGCCCCGAGATCGCATGCTGCTCCCGCCTGCACGCGCCCCACGCCGATCGATCGGTCTTCAGCCCGACCTTGCAGCGGTCCGACGCCGGTTGATCCGTCGATTGCGGATCGGCAGATACCAGAGCCAGGCACCCGTGATCAGCAGCAGCAGCAGCAGCAGGCCGCTGGGCAGGAACACGCCGAGCTTGACCGGATCGCCGAAGAACGACCCGTCGTGCAGGCTCTCGATGAGATCCGACCGCCGCATCGTCGACGACAGCACCGCGCCGGTCTCGAGGTCGATCTGGAGTTCCCAACGGTTTCGGCAGCGGACCTTCACGAGACCTCGCTCGGGGCGCACGTCGAGCCGGTCGATGTCCGACCATCCCGAGACCTCCGCCTCCGGCACGCTGCGGGCCACCGTGAGAATGTCCGACCACGTCTGCGCCGGATCGGCGTTCGCCGTCTCGCCCCGCGCCGTCGGCGGCTGGACCCACGGCACCTGCTTCTTCACCTGCAGGAGCAGTCCCGAGGCGATCACGATCAGCAGCGGCACCGCGCACGCCAGCGCTCCCCACCGGTGCAGCGATCGTGACCACCAGTTGAGTCGCTTCGGCATCGGGAGCTCGCAGCGCGGGAGTGCGAACGACGGATGGCGGCAACGTGTCCGTGACGCCGCCGCGACTCGCAGTGTACGACCGAGGTCGGAAGGCGCGATCTACAACATCGGCGTCGAACACGGGGCGAGGACTTGGCGGCGACACCTCCGGCCGGGCGGGCTGCCGGCGGTGACGGAACTGAGTTGGACCTCCGCCGACCGTGCCGCCGAGATCGAACGGCACTGGCAGACGACCTACCCCGGCATCGCGACGCCGTCGGAGAACGGCGACCGCGGGGTTCTACTTCTTCCGCGACCTCGAGACCTTCGTGGCGCGCGCT
>JAFMML010000006.1:70973-85772 GCA_017859745.1 Planctomycetota bacterium | reverse complement strand
AGCCGAGCACGTCGCTCCAGCGGACGAAGGTGCCGTGCAGGCAGTAGGCGATCGCCGGAACTCGAAGGAGAAACAGGGACGTGCTGAACGCGACCGCGACGCCGATCGCGCCCCAACGAAGTCCGATCGCCAGCGCCGCCACCGTCACCACCGCCTGAAGGCACTGCCAGCGGAACAGCCGGTCGGTGCGACCGAGCGGCACGTAGATCCACGACGTGACCACCCCGAGCGAGGCGAGCATCGCCGCGGGTGCCAGGGCCTGGAAGATCGGCACCGATGCGGTCCACTGCGGACCCAGAACCGTCAGCACCGTCTCCTCGGCGGAGATCAGGAACCACATGGTCACGGGAAGGCTCGCAGACGCGATCGTCTCGATGCCCTGCCGGTAGTAGGCCCGGAACCGCTCCGCGTCGTGCTGCAGCCGGGCGAGCACCGATCGCGAGACCATGGTCAGGGGCTTGTTGAGCTGGGTCACCGGGACCACGACGAGGCGCTTGGCGTTGTCGTAGAGGCCCGCCGCGTCGGGACCGACGAAGCGACCCACGAGGACGCGGTCGCTCATTCGAATGAACGCCGCAACGATGTTGGTGCCGCTCAGGAAGCCGCCGAATCGCAGCATCTCGCGCACCCCGCTGCCCCGGACCGGCCGACCGGGAATCCAGCCGCTTGCGATCCAGATGCCCAGCGTCTGCACGAGGCTGGTCGTCAAGGTCTGGATCACCAGCGCCCAGTACCCCAGGCCCTCGAACGCCGCCACGATTCCCGCAGCGAGACCGACGCCGAGCGATCCCAGCTGCACCGACGCCTCGGTGGCGAAGCGCATGCGGCGGCGGACCAGCGCCAGCGGCTGCGCGGCGACTCCCGAAAGCAGAAAGCCCGCCGAGAGCGCGATCGTCACCATCACCAGACGCGGGTCGCCGTAGAAGAGGGCGATCGGCCACGCGAGACCGACGCCAATCAGAGTGGCGACGGCACCAACGGCGACGTTCACCCAGAACAGCGTCGAGACCTGCGACGCGTTGATCTCGTGCCGCTGGATGGTCGCCTGCGACAGACCCGCATCCGCGAACTCTCCAAGCAGCACGATGAACGCGCTTGCCATGGCGATGATGCCGAAGTCCGTCGGATCGAGGATGCGGGCAAGCACCGCCGCCGAGAGAAGGCCGATCGCCATGTTGCCCCCCTGAC
Organism: Planctomycetota bacterium; assembly: GCA_017859745.1. Taxonomy (GTDB): domain Bacteria; phylum Planctomycetota; class Phycisphaerae; order Phycisphaerales; family SM1A02; genus VGXO01. Next base: position 84,584 of record JAFMML010000006.1, on the reverse strand, counting down.
CGACGAGAACCACCGCGCCGCCCCGCACCGAGCGGCGGGGAAGGTCGCGATGAAGGTCGTCGGCGGCGAGGGGGTCTCGATCGGCCATGCCGAAGTCGGTTATCGGCGCGCCGACCCGGCCTCGTTGGGCCAATCGGGTCGACCGCGACGAAGCGATCGGTCCGGGACGGGCCCGAATCGCGACCGACGCGCCCTCAGTACAGCAGTTCCCCGCATTCGGGGCATCGCGCGCTCATGACGTTGGCCCGGACGTCGTGGCCGCAGCGGGGGCAGAGGTTCGAGCGGCGGCGACGCTCGCGGCGGACCGCGAGCATGCCGCGGCCGACGAAGGTCGCGAACTGGGCGACCGAGATCGCGGCAAGGCCGCCCACAAAGAGGATCACCGCCGTCACAAGGCTGTTGGCCGCGAGGGCCGGCCACTCCGTGCGGGACGCTTCGGCGTCTTCCGAGGCGCCAGCCAGTCCCGACCACGACTCGGTCCGGATCGCCTTCAACGCCGCCTCGGCCTGCATCCTCGCGATCACGCCCGACTCGATGAGGCGCCGGCCCGCCGCGAGCGAGGTTCCCTCCGGCGTCGCCTCCTGCGTCTCGACGATGTCGGACCGCGCGGCGGCGGACTGTTCGGCCAGATCCATGTTGGCCAGCGATTCCTCGATGGCGGTGGCGATGATCTCGAGGTGGCGGTGGCCGAGGATCTCCGCCGCTGCAAGCGGTTCGCTCCGACCCGCGGCATGGTCGTAGAGAAGGATGGCCGGCCTTCGGTCGAGCAGGCGATGGGCAAAGGGAAGACCGCCCACCACGACATCCCGCTCGATGAGGAACGAACCCAGCACCGTGCCCCTCGCCGTCGGCGCCCTCGCGCCGGGACCGACGAAGCCCGCCACGGCCACGGTTTGCCGTTCGAGATCCTCGGCCACCCCCCACTCCGGCTCGACATCGAGGCCGAGTTCCGCCGGAACGCCCGCCGCGCGCGGCGGCGGCCGATAGACGACCCCCTCGAGCAGGGCGTAGGTCTCGGTCGCGACGACGACGCGGCCGAGCAGCAGCGCCATCGGCACGGCGAGCAGCAGCGCCGCCGCCGACCACGTGTCGCGGGCCTTCTCCCACGGAGTCAGACGCCGACGCGCCGAGTGCGTGCGGACCTCGGCCAACCAGGCCAGACCGGTCCAGCGCATGGCTCGATCGAGCGCCGTGGGCGATCGCTCGATCCGAAGCGGCGTGGTCGCCGGCGGCAATCGCTCCTCGATCACGATCGGACGGGCGCGACGGGACGGCCGTTCACCGCGATCACGGTTGGCGGAGGATCCCGACGACATGCCTTCGAGGGTATTCGAGGTCCGTGGTCCGCGCCGCGAGGCGACCGAGGGGCACGTCCGCCGTCACCGTCCGGAGGCACGCTGGACGCGTCAGATCCGACGGGTGCGTCTGCGTTCGCGACGGTGCGGGCTGGTGGAGATCGTGGGCACCACCGGGGTGTCCCATTCACCGCCTCGCCGACGACGAAGCGTGGCGGGTCGGCCGCGATCGCGTCCCGCCTCCAATTCGGATCCGCCCTGCTTCGAGTCGGCCGCGGTCGCATCGACTCCACGCACGATGGATTGGAGCATCCGCCGTCGCCGTCTCGACTCCCCGATGCTCAGACCGACGGTCGCACTCATCAGCGCGAGGATCACCGCCACCGTGACCGCCATCGACACCGCGATCGGGGTGTTCAGGGCGAAGACGGGGGGCGGCAGGGTGAGGATCATGGCGGAACGGGAACGACGGGAGCGGAGGTCGCGAGGGGTGCGGAGATCCCGAAGGACGTCATCCGGTCCGCGGCGGTCGGACGGGTCGCGATCGTTGGCGGCCTGGGGGGCGAAGTCCAGCGGGAACCCCATGCGAATTGGCCATCGTCGCCGCCGGGTTGTTCATCCGCGTCCGCTCCCATGGCGGTTGCCGAACCGACGCGCGGAACCCACCCCAATGCTCGAGAACTCGCCCCGGTCGGCTCGGAAGTCCTGCTCGTGCTCAGCGACGGGTTCGATCGAGGGCCTTGGCCATCCGCCTGCGGCAGGTCTCGCGACCGGCCTCGTCGGCAAGCACCGCCAAGGTCGCGGCGACGGCGGCTTCAAACGCCTCGGGCGTGGTGCCGGCATGCTCGCGGCACCATGACTTGGTCGCACGCAGCGATTCGGGACCGGCAGCCGCCAGGCGCTCGACCGTCCGATCGAGCAGACTCGCGAGGCCCTCGGCGTCTTCGGCGGTCGCGTGGGCCCAGCCGCAGCGGGCGAGCGCGGGCCCGTCGAGCAATTCGCCTCCAAGCATGAGACGCCGGGCCATCGCCGGACCGACCGCCGGCATCAGGGTCGGCAGGCTGACCGCCGGCGAGATGCCCAGACGAACCGCCGGGTAGCCGATTCGGGCCTCCGTCGAGGCGAGCAGCAGGTCGCATGCCGAGACCAGCGCCGCACCGCCGGCCAGCGCCGGCCCTCCCACCGCGGCGACGACGACCGCCTCGAGCGTGGCGAGCGTCCGGCAGAGGCTCCCGAGCCGGGTGATGAACGAGTCGAGCGCCCCCTCCTCCTCGACCGCGGCCCGCAGATCGAATCCCGCGCAGAACGCCGGGCCTTCGGCCTCGATCGCCAGCACGGTCGCATCGCGTTCGAGGACCTGTTGAAGATGCGCCTCGAGCGAGTCGAACATCGCCGTCGAGAGGGCGTTGCGGCGGGTCGGATCGGACAGCGTCAATCGCGCCACGACGGCGTCGGCGTGTTCGGCGAAGGCGAGTCGTGTCGGGGTGGCGTCCGTCATCGGGTCATCGGGTCATCGGGTCATGGGGTCATGGGGTCATGGGGTCGAACAGGTCGTGACGTTCAGGTGAGACCCGGCCAGGACTCGTCGGCGCAGGCCTGATCGAACGCGTCGCGGATCGCAGAGACGGTCTCCTCGGGAAGCGGGCCCTTCGCGGCGATCGCGGCGTTGGCGGCGACCCGAGCCGGCTTCGAACTGCCCACGAGCGCCGTCGAGACGGCGGAGAAGCTCAGGACGAAGCGGAGGGCGAGCTCCGGCCACGCGATCTCGGCGGGTCCATCGATGCCGAACGCCGCCGGGTCGAGCGACATCGTCGCGAGGCGTTCGTGGTAGGGCGCCGCGTACTTCGAGTACATGCCTTCCTGATCCTCGTTGCGTCGCCAGGCGGCGTTGGCCATCGGACGCTTCACCATCACCGCGATGCCCCGCGCCGCAGCGGCGGGCAGCACCTCGGCGAGGTTGGCCTGGTCGGCGAGGCTCAACGAGGTCTCGAGCACCTCGATCTCCGGGTGCCGGACCGCGAAGAGGGCCGCCTCGTTGTCGCCCGAATAGCCGGCCTTCGCGACGAGCCCGGCCTCGCGGGCCTCGACGATCGCGCCGATCGCCTCGCCCTTCTCGAGCGTCGCAAGGTCGCAACTGTGCAGCAGGATCGCGTCGAGGCGTTCGATGCCGAGGCGCTCGAGACTGCGTTCGATGGACAGGCGGATGCTTTCGGCCGACCAGGGGTCGAGACCCTCGCGGCCGGGCGGCGGTCCGCACTTGCTGACGACGACGATCTCGTCCCGGCCGCGGCCCCGCTGCCGGCCGAGCGACGCGAGCGCCGCACCCAGCGCCGCCTCGCTGCCGCGGTACATCGCGGCGGTGTCGAGCAGGTTGCATCCCGCCTCGACGAGTCCTCCGATCAGGCGATCGACGGTCTCCTGCCCGGTCTCGAGGAAGCCGATCTCCGCCGATCCGAAGCCGAGCACGCCGACCGGCGGACCGCCGGTTCCGAAGGGTCGCCTGGGCATGGCGACGGTCGCGTCCGCATCGGTCATCTCGGGTCGGCTCCGCGGGAAGTGGTCGGGTGGAGACGCCGGCCGGCGTCGCCGCCGATCCTACGTCCTCGCGGCATGACTGCCGGATGCCGCCTCGCCTGCGAGCACCGCAAGCATCGCGCGAACGCCTTCAAGCGTGCGATCGAACGGCATCGGGGCCCCAGCGCGACCCGCCCCCTGCTCGGGCAGCCGCGGCACATGCACGAAGCCCGCCTGCGGCGACGAGCGACCGCCGAGACCGCGGTGCAGCGCCCGGTACATGACCTCGTTGCAGAGATAGGTGCCCGCCGAATCCGAGGCTGCCGCGGGCACCGATGCCGCAAGGCTCGCCGCGACGAGCCGCTCGACCGGAAGCGTCGCTTCGATCGACTCCGGACCACCTTCGACGACCGGCAGGTTTCGGCAGGCGGTGCCGAGGTTGTCCGCTTCGAACTCGCGACGGTTGACGGCCACCCGTTCGACGCGGATCTCCGCGGCCCGACCATCCTCGCCGCAACAGACCACGAACGCTGGACCGATGGCGTCGATCGCCGCATCGAGGCGATCCCCCGCCTCGACGGTCACCACCGGAAGCACCATGGTCTCGATCGCGAACCCGCCGACCGTCGCGCCGGCAAGCGCCGCGGCGAGTTGCGCCGAGGGATTCACCGCGCTTCCGCCGAAGGCCTCGAACCCCGTCAGCAGGATCGTGCTCATACGGCCGGCTCCGATCGCGAACCCGGTCGCGATCCCAGTCGTTTCAGGCGCATCCCCTCGCGGGGATGACAGGTCCTCACCACCTCCCGCAACTGGGTGCGGTCGACATGGGTGTAGATCTGCGTCGTCGCGATGTCGGCATGGCCCAGCAGTTCCTGCACCACGCGAAGGTCCGCCCCGCCACCGACGAGATGGGTCGCAAAGGAGTGCCGCAGCATGTGCGGGTGGATCTCCGCGAGCCCCGCCAGCGCCGCGATCCTCCGGACGATCCGCCACACCGCGGTCCGTTCGAGCGGCCGACCGGTCGCCGAGAGCAGCAGATGGTGCCCGTCGCGTCGATCCTCGTGGCGGGCGAGCGTGGGTCGAAGGTCGTCGAGGTACTTCTGCGTCCACTCGATCGCGGGCAGGCCGACCGGCACCACCCGTTGACGATCGCCCTTGCCGATCACCGTGACCGACCCGAGGGTCGGATGGAACTCGTTGACCTTGATGCCGCAGACCTCGCTCGCTCGCAGGCCCGCGGCGTACATCAGTTCGAGCATCGCCCGGTCGCGAAGCCACATCGAGCCGGTCTCGGGCGACGGCCGCTCGACCAACTTGCGCATCGATCCGGGCGTCAGCACTCCGGGCACCTTCTTCCAGCGGACCGGTCGCTCGAGGATCCGTGCCGGATCGCTCTCGATCCTGCCCCGCGAGTGCAGGAAGCGAAAGAGCATCCGAACGGTCGCGAGATGGCGGGCGATCGAGGAGGTCTCGAGGCCGCGTTCCCGCGACAGGTTCCGCAGGTGCCCACGAAGGTCGTCGGTCGTGATCGACGCGGGTTCGAGTCGGCCCGCTTCGGCAAGGTCGACGAAGAGGTCCACAAGATCGCGCCGGTACGCCTCGCGGGTCGCCGGCCGCAGACCGGCCTCGACCTTGAGGAAGGCGAGGAACTCGCGTCCCGCGCGCACGAGCGCCGGCGCTTCGACGCCTTCGGGCAGTTCGAGAACCGGCTCGGGACGCCGGGTGCCGGCGGCGACGGACGAGCGACTGGTCGAACTGGCGGGCGGGCGAGGCATGGGCGGCTCCAGAGGATCGGCGTGTTGGACGACGCCGCCCCAACGGATCATCGGCGATGCATGATGCCGACTCCTCTCATGAGCTGCGGAGCAGGCCCGGGGGAGGTGCTCGGACCCGGCGCCCGCCCGAAGGACGACGCGGTGCCTGTCCGACATGTCCGACCCGTCTGACCCTTCCGACTCGAACGTCTGCCGCGAAGTCGGCAAGCGTCCGACGGCGTTCGCAACCCGGCCTCAGGCCTTCGCCGGAACCGCGACCTCCTCGACGATCTCGAGCCCGAAGCCGTGGAGGCCCGGCAGCGTCCGTCCGGGATGGTTGGTCAGCAGACGCAGCTTCGAGAGGCCGAGATCGCGCAGGATCTGGCCGCCGATTCCGTAGTCGCGCTGGTCCATCGGCATCGCCCGGCCGGCGACGGACTCGCTGCTGGTCAGGTCCGGTCGATCAGGGTCCTCCGACTCGACACCCCGACGGATCTTCTGAAGCTGATCCGCGAGCGCGTGCGAGCCGGACTCCGGCCGCAGGTACACGACCGCGCCACGACCGGCGGCGGCGATCGCCTCCATCGACGCCCGCAGCACCTCGCCCGACACGGTGCCCGAACTGTTCGCGACGCCGAAGATGTCCCCAAGCAGATCGCGGCGGTGCATCCTGACGAGCACCGGATCGGCGGCGACGGGGATCTCACCGCGCTCGTCGGGCACGCCGATCCCGCCGCAGGTCAGAGCCAGGTGCGGCAACGCGTCGATGGCGCTCCGCCAGGCGAACAGCCGGAAGCGTCCCTGCGGAGTGTCGATCTCGACGCCCTCGGAGGGCCCGGTGCGCTCGACGAGCCCTTCGCGGGCGAGGCGATGCTCGATGACCTGCTCGACCGAACACATCTTGAGGCCATGCTCCGCGCAAAGCACCTCGAGGTCGGGCATCCGAGCCATCTCGCCGTCTTCCTTGACGATCTCGATGATCGCCGCGGCCTCGGAAAGCCCCGCCAGCCGACAGAGATCGACCGAGCCCTCGGTCTGTCCGGTCCGCACCAGCACGCCGCCGTCGCGGGCCCGCAGGGGATTGATGTGGCCCGGCCGCACGAAGTCGTCGGGGGTCATCGCCGGGTCGAGCAGCATTCGAATCGAGGTGGAGCGGTCCTTCGCGGAGATCCCCGTGCCGACGCCGTGCCGGGGATGGCCGTCCACCGAGACCGTGAAGGGCGTGGTGCGCAAGCTGGTGTTGACCGCGACCTGTGGTCCAAGCTGCAACCGGTCGCAGATCGCCCCGGAGAGCGCCACGCAGAGGTAGCCCCCGCCGACCCGCGTGAGGAAGTTGACCAGTTCGGGCGTGATCTTCTCCGCCGCGACGACGAAGTCGCCCTCGTTCTCGCGACGCTCGTCGTCGACGAGGACGATCACGCGACCGGCGCGAAGGTCCTCGAGGATCTCTGGAATGGGGCTCAGCGGCATGGGGGCGAAGTGTACGCGGGGGCGATGTCGGATCGGGCCGTGATCGGTTCGCGTTTGCGATGATGATGGCCGCATGAACCTCCACCTCGCAATCCTGCTGCCGACGCTGCTCGTCGCCGCCCCGCCCGAGGGCGTCGCGCCCCCAGCGAATCCCAATCCGCCGAAGGCCGCGGCGTCGTTCTTCGCCGAGGGCGAGGCGTTCATGGTCGCCGCGGCGCACCCGCTCGCCTCGGAGGCCGGCGCCGAGATCCTCGCCCGGGGCGGCAACGTCGTCGACGCCGCCGTCGCCACGAGCTTCGCCCTCGGCGTGGTGCGTCCGCATTCGAGCGGCATCGGCGGCGGCGGCTTCATGACCATCCACCTCGTCGACCAAGGCTCGTTCGCGCTGGACTTCCGCGAGATCGCACCGGCCTCGGCCCGCGCCTCGCAGTACCTCGACGACGACGGCGAGGTCGTGCCGATGCGATCGACGACCGGCGTGTGGTCGGTCGGCGTGCCTGGCCACGTGCGCGGCATGCAGGCGGCGCTTGAACGCTTCGGCAGCATGAGCCTCGCCGAGGTGCTTCCGCCGGCGATTCGATACGCGCGTGAAGGCTTCGAAGTCGATTCGCTGCTCGCCGATGCGATGGCGAGCGCACTCGCCCGGGCCGAGGCGTTCGAGCGCCTCGCGGGTCTCGAACCCGGCGATCCCTCACCCTTCGACGAGTTCCGCCGGGTCTATCTGAAGGATGGTCGGCCGTACGAGGTCGGCGAGCGTCTGACGCAGCCCGAGCAGGCCGCCACGCTCGAGGCGATCGCCCGCGACGGCATCGGCGCCTTCTACGACCGCGACGGTTCGATCGCGACCCGCATCGAAGACGCGATCGCCTCCGGCGGCGGGCCGATGACGGCACAGGACCTCGCCGACTACCGCGTGCGATGGCGAGCTCCGCTGGTCGCCGAACTCGCCGGCCGATTCGCCTCGACGAGCGCCGACTGCACCCGCACCGTCGTCGCGATGCCGCCACCCTCCTCCGGCGGCGCCTGTCTGCTGCAGGCCCTGCTCGCCCTCGACGGCCTGCCCGCCATCGGCGATCCCGAAGGGTCGCGGCGCTTCGTCGAGGCGGTGCGACACGCCTTCGCGGATCGCGCGGCCCTGCTCGGCGACGCGGATGCCACCCCCGAAGTCGCCGACGACGTGCGACGCATGCTCGAGGCGGCGCATCTCGAGCGACTCCGCGAGGCGATCGTCCTGCCGCCTCGATCGGCCCCGCTCGACTGCGGTCTCGCCGGACTTTCGTCGTCGGAGGACGACGCGTCGACCCGAGAGCCCGCGACCTTGCCAGAGGATGGCGGCACCAGCCACTTCTCGGTGATCGACGCGCACGGCAACGCCGTCGCCGGCACCGACACCGTGAACCTCGCCTTCGGTTCGCTGGTGATCCCGGCAGGCACCGGATTCGTCCTCAACGACCAGATGGACGACTTCGCGATCCGCACCGACGTCGCCAACGACTTCGGTCTCCTGATGAGCGAACGCAACCTGCTCGCCGGCGGTCGCCGTCCCTTGAGCAGCATGAGCCCGACGATCGTCCTCGAGCAGTGCGGCGACGGTCCGGCGCGGGCCACGATCGTCGCGGGCGCCGCGGGCGGACCGAGGATCATCACCGCGACCCTGGGGATCGTGATCGCCATGCTCGACGGCGCCACCGCCGGCGACGCGGTCGCCGCGCCCCGCCTGCACCATCAGTGGATGCCCGATCGTCTTCTGGTCGAACCGCAGGTCTTTCCGTCGCTTCGGGAGCTGCTGACGCTTGCCAAGCACGTCGTTCGAGAAGTGGACGGTCTGGCGATCGCGCAGGCCGCCGCTCGTCGCGAGGGACGGGTCGAGGCCGCGAGCGATCCCCGCGGCATCGGCCGACCCGCAGGCCGCTGAGCCCGGCCTTCGTCCATCGCTTGCGAAACTTCGAAGCGAGGATCTTCAGCCGAGCCGACGCAACGCCGCCCGCACCGGGCTGGCGTCGAACCCCGCAAGCTTCAGCGGCAGGCAGAACAGTTCGTACCGGCCCGGGTCGACCTCGCCGAGGCGCAGCCCCTCCAGGATCAGCACATCGCGGGCGAGGCAGCGGGCGTGCGCCGGCAGGTCCTTCGAATCGGCGGTGTCGACGCTCGGCGTGTCCACCCCGACGAGGCGCACGCCGCGATCGGCCAGCGCGTCGACGAGACTCGGCTCGAGGCCGAGGAACGAGTCGCTCCACCGCGTCGGATCGGGAAACGAACCGGTCGCGATCAGGATCCGTTCCGGAAGCGGCGCTTCCCGATCGAACCCGAGTGCCGCCAGCGAGTCCTCGAGGTTCGCCATCTCGATCCTGCCTTCCACGATCTCGCCCGCGACCGTCGCGACGAGACACTCGCCGCAGGTCCGCGACAGCGGGACCCGCTCGATCGACACGTCGCCGCCGTAGTGCGTCGGGGCGTCGAGATGCGTCGCCGCATGCACGGTCGTCCGCAGCGTCGACAGGGTCAGGTGATCGCCACGGGCGGTGTCGAGCAGCACCTCGCGCGACAGCGGGGTGTCGCCGGGAAAGACCGCGAGGCGATCGGACATCTCCATCGAGATGTCGATGAGCTCGCTCATGGCGCGATCGCGCCTGTGTTCGTCGTCGCCGCCGCGGCGACATCGCCGGACGTGGAGCCTCCGCCGCCCCCAAGTCGCGCCGCGAGGACGAGGCCGGCGACCACGATGGCGATCGCCGCCGCCGTCGAGGCGAACGCCGCGATCCGGAACCCCCGATCGTGACGCTGCGCCGTCTCGAGCGCCTCGACGTAGGGCTTCGTGCCGAAGGAGACCCGGTCGTAGAGCGGTTCGAAGGAGTTCGGGAAGAGCCGCGTCAGGAGATGCTCGATCGCCTTGCGGATCCGGAACGAGCGGCGGCCCGCGAGGTCCCGCATCTCGATGAAGTTGCGAAGGGCCAGGTCCGCGATGGCGTTGGCGTTGTCGATGCGCTCGCGCTCGTAGGCGGCGAGGGCATCTGGGATCTCCCGGTGCGCGCGCAGCGCCTCGAGAAGCGCCTCGCAGTCCTCGAAGCTGGCGTTGGCGCCCTGTCCGTAGAAGGGCACGATCGCGTGGGCGGCGTCCCCGAGGAGCGCCGTGCGCCCCCCGCGGGTCCACGGCCGGCAACGCACCGTCACCATCGAGCCGACGGGATTGCGCTCGAAGTCCGCTTCGAGCGTCGGCATCAGCGGCACCGCGTCGGGATAGACCCGTCGAAAGTGCTCGGCCGCGGCGGCGGGCGTCGAGATCTCGGCGAACGACCCCGGACCTTCCCAGGGCCAGAACAGCGTGCAGGTGAAGGAACCGTCCTGGTTGGGCAGGGCGATCATCATCGAGCCGCCCCGCGGCCAGATGTGGAGCGCCGCCGGATCCATCGCGAACGGCGCGTGCGGGCCCGATCCCGCAGCCACGGGCGGAATGACGAGTTCCTTGTAGCCGTGGCCGAGATAGGACTGCTCGTAGTCGAACCGCTCGGTCCTCTGCATCTCGGCGCGGATCGCCGAATACGCCCCGTCGGTGGCGACGACGAGATCGGCCTGGTGCCGTTCGGCGCCCTCGGGCGTCTCGAACTCGACGACGCCTCCATCGAAGTCGACGTGGGACGCGCGGCGCTCGAAGCGGACCTCGACGTTCGCCTCGGCCTCGGCGGCCTCGAGCAGCAGGCGATTGAGCCCTCCGCGGCTCACGGAGTTGATCGCCCGCGTGGGATCGGCGCTGTAGGGGGTGAAGAACGCCTCGCCCGCGACCGGGTGGATCATCCGGCCCGGCATCCGCACGCCCGAGTCGAGGACCTTCTCCTCGAGGCCCGCGCGGCGCAGCGCCTTGAGGCCCCGGGCCGAGATCGCGAGGTTGATCGAGCGACCGCCCGCGGCGCCCGCGGCGCGGGGATCGGCGCGGCGCTCGCAGAGCCGCACCTTCCAGCCGTCGCGGGCGAGATAGGTCGCGAGCAGGCAGCCCGCGAGTCCGGCCCCGACGACGAGAGCGTGCCGGCCGCGTCCGGAGTCGCGGTGCGCCCCGGCGGACTCGGTCGACTCAGTGGAAGCCACCGACCACCTCGATCCCGTGGGCGCCCTCGAACGCCGGCCCGAGCATGTCGACGAACCGCCAGACGTCCAGGAACGAGTTGTAGAAGGGTGCCGGGGCGATCCGGATCACGTCGGGTTCGCGGAAGTCGACGATCGCGCCCGCCGCGGCGAGGGTCGTGTGGACGGCGCGGGCATCGACCTTCGGGAAGCGCAGGGAGAGCTGCGCGCCGCGCCGCTCGACGTCCGCGGGCGTCGCGACCTGCACCTCGTCGCCGTGGACCTCCCGAAGCAGCCATTCGAGCCAGCCCGTCAGCACCCGGCTCTTCAGGCGCAGCCGATCCATGCCGGCCCGGTCGAAGAGCTCGAGCGACGCGAGCAGCGGCGCCAGCGCCAGGATCGGCGGGTTCGACAGCTGCCAGCCGTCGGCGCCGGCGACCGGCACGAACTCGGGGATCAGCTGCATCTTGAACCGGGTCTCGGGCTCGTTGCCCCACCATCCGGCGAAGCGCGGCAGGTCGCTGCGGGCGTGGCGCTCGTGGACGAACGCGCCCGCGACCGCGCCGGGCCCGGAGTTCATGTACTTGTAGTGGCACCACGCCGCCCAGTCGGCGTTCCAGTCGTGGAGTTCGAGCGGCACGTTGCCCGCGGCGTGCGCGAGATCGAAACCCGCCGTCGCCCCGACGCGGTGGGCCGCCTCGACGACCGCGGGGATGTCGAGGCGGGTGCCGGTCAGGAAGTCGACGCCCGCGAGCATCGTCGAGCAGAGGCGGTCGCCCTCGCGCTCGATCGCGGCGACGACGTCCTCGGTCCGCAGGAACTCCTCGCCCTCGCGCGGCGAGACCTCGACGAGATCCTCCGCCGGATCGAAGCCCCGCGCCCGAAGGTGGGTCTTGACCGCGTAGGTGTCGGAGGGAAACGCCGGCTTCTCCATCAGCAGGCGCCGCCGCGCGCCCTCGGGCCGATGGAACGACAGCATCAGCAGATGCAGGTTGGTGGTGAGGCCGTTCATCGCGACGACCTCCTCCGGCTGCGCACCGACGACTCGGGCGAGACCGTCGCGGACGCGGAGGTGGTAGTCGTACCAGGGCCGCCGCGCCTTGCGGTGTCCGACGACCGCACGCGTCGCCCATTCCTCGAGCTCCTCGTCGAGGATCGTGCGCACGCCCCGCGGCTGCAGGCCCAGGGAGTGGCCGCAGAAGTAGAGGGCCCGGCCGTTGAAGGGGCCCTTGGGATGCAGGAACTCGTCGGCGAAGGCTCGCAGCGGATCGATCGCGTCGAGATGCCGCGCAAACGACTCGGTCGCCTCGAAGGCGCCCGTGTGGGCCTCTTCGAGGGTTCGGATGGAGGTGCCGGCGGCGCTCATCGCGGCGACTCCTTCGCCCCGGCGATCGATGGGGATTCGCCTGCGGAGGCGGCGGCGGCATCGAGGGCGAGAAACTCCCGCGCGGTGCCGGAGAGGATCCTCGCCTTCTCGGCGTCGGAGAGTTCCTCCATCGAACGGACCAGCGATCCGGGCACGTGTTCGCCGAGCGGAAACGGATAGTCGCTGCCGAGGGCGACGCGCTCGGCGCCGAGCAGATCGACGAGATACCGCAGCGCCTTCGCGTCGTGGACGAGGCTGTCCACGTAGAGGCGATCGAGGTAGGCGCTCGGCGGCCGCTCGATGACCGTCGCGCAGAGATCCGGCCGCACCCGATGGCCGTGCTCGATGCGGCCGATCGTGAAGGGGAAGGAGCCGCCGCCGTGGGCCAGCGCCACCCGCAGCCGCGGCAGGCGCTCGAGCACGCCGCCGAAGACCAGGCTGCACGCGGCCCGCGCCGTCTCGGCGGGCATCCCGACGAGCCAGGGCAGCCAGAACTTCGGCATCTCGCCGCGGCCCATCATCTCCCAGGGGTGGACGAAGACCGCCGCGCCGAGGCGCTCCGCGGCCTCGAAGAAGGGCAGCAGTTCGGGGGCGTCGAGATTCCAGTCGTTGACGTGGCTTCCGATCTGCACGCCGCGCAGGCCGAGTTCGCCCATCGAACGCTCGAGTTCGCCGACGGCGAGTTCGGGATCCTGCAGCGGCACCGTCGCGAGGCCCTCGAAGCGGCCGGGGTGGTCGCGGACGGTCTCGGCGATGTGGTCGTTGAGGTGCCGGGCGAGGTCGAGGCTGTCGCGGGGCTGGGCCCAGTAGCTGAACATCACCGGGACCGTCGAGAGGACCTGCATCGCGACGCCGTGCTCGTCGCAGTCGGCGAGGCGCCGCGCGGGGTCCCAGCATCGCGAGCAGACGTCTCGGAAGTGGGTGCCGTCGATGGCGAGGCGTCCGCACCCGGTGCCGACATGCTCGAGGCTCACCCAGCCGCCGTAGCCGCAGCGGCCCTTCATGTCGGGCCACTCCGGGGGCAGGATGTGGGTGTGCAGGTCGATCGAGAGGACGTCGGTCACGGCGAGGATGGTACGACGCCCAAGGAAGCTTCGGAGAAGGGCTCGGAGGAGGGCGTCCCGACTTTGCAGCGGTCGGACGGGTCGGACATGTC
>JAFMML010000006.1:65335-70888 GCA_017859745.1 Planctomycetota bacterium | reverse complement strand
GACACGTCGGACACGTCAGACATGTCGGACATGTCGGACAGAGTCGGACCAGTCGGACACGTCCGACCGACACCGCGTCGCACTTCGGGCGGCGCCTGACCCGGCCATCTTCTTCAATCCCCCCGTCAATCCCAGGCCGCGAGCAGCAGCGTCAAGTCCGCGCCGCCCACGCTGCCGTCCCCGTCGAGGTCCGCGGCACCGCCCTTGGTCCCCCACGCCGCCAGCAGGATCGTGAGATCCGCACCCGTCACGCTGCCGTCGCCATCGAGGTCCGCCGGATTCCCGCCGCATCCGGTGGTCGTGAACGTCGCAAGCTCGCCCTCGCCGACGTTGCCCGCCCAGTCCTCGGCGACGACGCGATAGGCGACCTCGACGCACTCGGCCTGCGCTGGAATCGTCGCCCGGTAGAGGTTGTTGCCCGACCACTGCATCTCGATCGACTGCGCCTTGCCGCCGTCGATCGCGTACCGCAGCTCGACGCCGCGTGCGAAGAAGCCCCGGTCGCTGGTGAGGTCGTCGGCAAGCAGCGCCCGCACCCGGAACGGACCGAGGCTCTCGCCCGGCTCGACGAGATCCATCGCGACGACCCGCGGAGCGCGGCTGTCGACCGCTCCGCCGACGTTCACGTAGATGCGGTTCTGGAACGACCCGCCCTCGCCCTGCCCGGTCACGATGTCGACCCGCCCGTCGCCGGTCAGGTCCCCCACCATCACGTCGAGGGTGGCGTCGGACTGCGGGGTGATGAGCGAGGTGTCCTCGACGAAGAAGCCGGAATCGTTCACGTAGATCCGCTCGCGGCTGCCGTAGAGCGCTCCCACGATCAGGTCGAGGTCGCCGTCGTCGTCGATGTCGAAGAACTTGGTGTCGTTGTCGTCGGAGGAGGGATTCGGGCTGATCCGCGAGGAGATCTTCTGCCAGATGCTGCCGTCGCCGGCGTAGTTGCGAAGCAGCATCTCCTTGTTGCCGCTGTCGGCGTTTGCGCCGATCAGGTCGAGGTCGCCGTCGCCGTCGATGTCGCCGGCGTCGTAGGAGTAGGTCGAGAAGTCCGTGGGCACGCCGGAGATCCGCTCGAAGTGGCCGGTGCCGTCGTTGCGCCAGATCTGGCTGCCGCCGCCCGAACTCGACCGGCTGCCGATGTGCAGGTCGAGGTCGAGGTCGTTGTCCATGTCGAAGAACAGGATGTCCTGCTGGTCGGGGACGATCGCGGTCGGGATGTGGGTGGCGCTCGCGTCGGTGAAGTGGCCGGTGCCGTCGTTGAGGTAGAGCTTCGGGGCGCCGTTGCTTCCGAAGCGGCTGCTGGTGCCGCTGTGGTTGAAGACCAGGTCGAGATCCCCGTCGTCGTCGACGTCGCCGAACTGGCCGCGGGCGCTCGAGAGGTTCAGATCCGGCAGGCGCTCGGAGACCTCGGTGAACACGCCGGTGCCGTCGTTGAGCAGCAGCTTGGGCTTCCGGAAGAAGTCCTGCGCGAGCACCATGTCGAGATCGCCGTCGCGGTCGATGTCGCCGAGCTCGACGCCTCGGAAGCACCCGAGCACGCCGGCGGCGCGGGCGTCGGTCTCGTCGGTGAAGTGGCCGGTGCCGTCGTTCATGTAGATCCGCGGCTTCAGCAGGCTCCCCAGCGAGGAGTACCCCTGGCCGTTGGCGAAGACGATGTCGAGATCACCGTCGTCGTCGAGGTCCCCGAAGGTCGCCTGGTTGGTGTACTCGGCCTGCGTCGGGAAGCGCGACGACGTCTGCTGCTGGAACAGCTGGGCGTGAACGCTGGTCGATCCGGCGGCGAGGGTCGCGGCGGCGAGGACGGCGGCGGGACGGAGATCGGGGAGACGGGCCATGCATGTGGTTCCTGTGGCGGTTCGATCCCCGCCCATCGAACGTAGCACCAGATCGAGGCAAGTCCCGGCCGCGTTGGGGAGTTGGGGGAAGATCCGCCCGCATCGCAGGGCCCGGCGCCCCAATGAGTCCGATCGGGTCCGATCGAGCGCGATCAAGTCCGGTCGGGCAGCGTGGCGACGGGCGGCGACGTTGGCCGAAGGTCCCGCGGGCCCCGACGCCTTCGAGAGCCCGCTTCTCCTCGGCTACCATGCCCACCCGAACGCCCCGAGGCCCGTTTCGCCGATGCCCCATCTCCTCGCCGTCCAACTCGACAGCTACCTCCCGGTGCTTCTCATCTTCGTGATGGCGGCGATCTTCGCGGTCGTCAACATCGTCGCGAGCCAGCTGATCGGCCCCAAGCGGCAGGAAGCGGTCAAGGGCATGCCCTACGAGAGCGGCATGAACCCGATCGGCGGGGCCCGCCGCCGCTTCAACGTCCGCTTCTACATCCTTGCGATGACGTTTCTCGTCTTCGACGTCGAGATCATCTTCCTCTACCCGTGGGCGGTGACCTTCACCCAGCTCGGTCCCCGCAGCCCCGAGGGCCTGCTGTTCCTCGGTCGGATCCTCTTCTTCATCGCGATGAGCGTCGCCGCCTACGTCTACGCCTGGAAGAAGGGCGTCTTCCGCTGGGATTGACGGGGCATCCCCGCACCGGCCTCGAGATCGCCACCGGTTTCACGATGTTGTCATCCGACCGAGATGCGGACACGTCCTCGCCTTCCATCGAGCCGGTGACCGAGGCGGCCGTCGACGCGGCCCAGTCCATGAAGGAGAGCGCCGAGGAGTCGCTGCCGAAGATGGCGGCGAGGGTCGAACATTGGTTCGACCTGTCCATGGACTGGTTCGATGATCGCCCGCTCATGGCCCACCTCGCGGCGATCGCCCTGATCCTGCTTGGGGCGTTCGCGGCCTACCTGTTCGTCCGGATCCTGCTTGGACCGCTGGTACGGCGGTTGGCCAGTCGATTCCCGGACGGTCCGCTGCCGCACCTGTTCTCGGCGAGGCTCAACTCGACTGCCGCGTGGGTCGCCGGGGCGATGGTCGCCTGGGGGCTGACGCCCACGCTGACGTGGCTCGACGACGCGGTCCGCCGCATGGTCGAGAACGTGGGTGGGGCCCTGTTCTCGCTGCTCATGGCGAAGGCGCTCACGCACCTGATCTCCGGCCTGAACAGCTACTACCAGAGCCGTCGATCCGCCAACCAGCGTTCGATCACCAGCTTCGTCCAGCTCGCCCAGCTGATCGTCTGGATCATCGGGGCGATCTTCGCCGTCGGCTTCCTGATCGACCGCTCGCCGCTGGTGCTGCTGTCGGGGCTCGGCGCGCTCGCCGCGGTGCTGCTGCTGGTCTTCCGCGACACGATCCTGTCGCTCGTCGCGGCGGTGCAGGCGTCCTCCTACGACCTCGTTCGGGTCGGCGACTGGATCACCGCACCCAAGTTCGGCGCCGACGGCGACGTGCTCGAGATCGGGCTCAACGTGGTCACCGTCCAGAACTTCGACAAGACCATCACGAGCATTCCGACCTACAAGCTCGTCGACGAGAGCTTCACCAACTGGCGGGGCATGACCGAATCCGGAGCCCGCCGCATCAAGCGGTCGCTGCTGATCGACCTGCAGTCGGTGCGGTTCCTCGACGACGCGGAGATCGAACGCTTCGGGCACCTCGCGACCATCGCCGCGTACATCGCCGGCAAGCGCCAGGACCTCGAGAAGGCCAATGCCGCCGCCGACGACGCCGCGCAGCAACTCGCGGCCCGTGAAGGCGTGTCCTCGATCGAGCCGCAGCGGCGGCGCCTGACCAATCTGGGCACGTTCCGGGCCTACGCCGAGCGGTACCTCGTCGCCCGCGACGACATCCGCAAGGACTTCACCCTGATGGTGCGCCAGCTCGCCCCGACCTCCGACGGCCTGCCGCTCGAGCTCTACTGCTTCACCGCGACCACCAACTGGGTCGCCTACGAGGGCATCCAGTCGGACATCTTCGACCACCTCATCGCCATGACCGACGAGTTCGGCCTGCGCCTCGTGCAGAACTTCGAGTACGACGTGCCCAGCCTCGACACCGGTCGGCCGCTGCGTCCCGCCGCCGACGCCGGCACGGACGCGGTCGACTGATCGCACCGCCCGGGGGCCGGGAGCCGGGGGCCGGGAGCGCGAAGCCGGAAGCGAACCCCACGAACACTCCGCTTCGCCATCCGGCCGTCGAGACGTCGCACCTCGACATCCGCGGCTCCGGATGTCGGACGCGGCATGCCGGTGATCTCAGGCCCCCTCGCCCCAGTTGGCCAGCAGCACGGTGAGATCCGCGCCGTTGACGGTCCCATCGCCGTTGAGATCCGCCGGTCCGCCGCCATCGCCCCACGCCGCCAGCAGGATCGTGAGATCCGCACCGTTGACGGTCCCGTCGCCGTTCAGGTCGCCGATGGGATTCGTCGTGGTGGACACCGCGACCAGCATGCCCGAGGCGCCGGCCGTACCGACGACGCGTTGCAGGACGCCGGAGAAGATCAGGCTGGCGATCTGTCCGGGCGGAAGAATCGTCGGAAGCTCGATCAGCTGGTCGGGGAAGGGCGTGTCGAGGATCTGGTCGAACGCCTGCTGCGTCTCGTAGACCACCATCATCTCGATGCCGGCGGCGGTCTGAATCAGGCCCCCCGACACCGGCAGCACCGCCTCGAACGGTCCCAGTTCGAACGGCTGATCCTGAAGCGTCAAGGAGCCGAGCACCTCGACGGGCACGGCACCGGTGAAGATCCAGTTGCCGCCCTTGGAGGGCGAGATCGACAGCGGCGCGGGTCCGATCTGCGTCGCGGACAGCGACTGCAGCGTCGCGGTCCCGAGCGGAACCGTGAACGCCGTTCCGCCGGGGAAGAGCGAGTCTGGGTTGAACGTGCGAAAGGTCTCGAACTCGATGGTCAGCGACAGGTCGATCTCCGGTGCCGCGGCTCCGAGGAGATCGATCGCCAGCGTCGAGATCGACGCGATGCTCGAAGTCGGCACCCAGTCGAGTTCGAAGGTGCCCCCTGGAGCGCTCGTGGAGACGTCCGCCAGACCGAAGCTCGCCTCGTAGGGGATCGGATTGTTGCCGCTGCCGCCGAAGACGCCGGGCACGGTTCGGGTCCCGCCGGGATTGGTCTTGGCGTCGTAGTCGCCGATGAGGGTCCCGGTGAACGGCACCGTGAGGTCGAGTGCGACCTCGACATCGCTCTGATCCGACTGGATCTCGACCGGCCACACCTCCGCAAGGGCGGTTCCGGACAGCCCCACGAGGGCGGCGATCGGCGCCAGGACGTGGTGAGGGTTCTTCATGCGTTGCTCCCAGAGCCGTCCATCGGCCCGAATCGAAGGTAGCACCGCTCCGGTCGCTCGCCTTGGACAATCCGCCACAACACGTCCTTCAAGGCCTTCGGATCGATGCCCGCGACCCCGGGGCAAGACCCCGAGGGTCGTTCGCCCCGGGGGGTCGGTGGTTTCCGGTCGTCGATGGTGGCCGAGATCTGCCGTGCGTCTTCTCGATCGGTGGCGTGTTCAAAACGAACCGCCGCCCACGATCGGGGCGGCGGCGCGGGCTTGGAGAATGGTCGGGTGTGGTGTTCGGGCGCCTGCCGTCAGCGGCGGCGGCGACGGGCCGCCAATCCAAGTCCGGCGAGCGCGAGGACTCCGGTACCGGGAACGG
>JAFMML010000006.1:0-64815 GCA_017859745.1 Planctomycetota bacterium | reverse complement strand
GGCCACCGCCTCACCGACCGGCATGGCCAAGGCAAACACCGCGGTGGCGGCGAGGCGGACTCGACAAAGGAAGGTCTTCAAGATCATCACTGGTCTTTCTCCCTGCGAATGCAAGGCTGATTCACTTTGGCACCCCAGACATTCCGGTCGGGCGGCATTCTCACGGGCAGTGTGAGGCATGAACCCCAAAGTTCAACTGGAAACTTGGTTTTATTCTCATTACCTCAACGACCGCCGTGGCCTCGCAAGAGACCCCCGACGAGCGCCGGCCAAGGGACACTGCCTGATGATTGTTTAAAAATGGGTTTCTTTGCTGGTCAGTGACCGTCTGAGCCGCTCAGGATCCGGTCCAACCCCCAAGAAGCGCCGCCAGATCGGCACCGTCGACGACCCCACTGCCGTTGAGATCCGCCGGGCCTCCGGCCGTCCCCCACGCTCCCAGCAGCATCGCGAGGTCCGCGCCGTCCACGTCGCCATCGAGATCGAGGTCGCCGATGAGGACGCCCCCGGGCACCTCGATCAGATATCGCAGTCCGTAGGGCGGTTCCGGCGGCGGTGGCGCCTTCGGGTCCGGCGGATTCTCGGGGTCGATCTCGTCGCAGGCGAAGCGACGGCGAAGTTCGGCCCGTTGGGTGCCGCCCGCGACGACCACCGCGAGGGTCGGATCACCCCGCCATGCGGGCGCAATCGCCATCTCCAAGCCTTTGCCCCCGGATCCGTCGCCCCCGGAACCGTCGCCCCCGGCGGGACAGGGATCGTCGAACGCCTCGGCAAGCACCTCGAGCGTCCCCTCGCACTCCCCCCGGACGAGCGTCAGGTGCACCGGAAACTCCGCCCGCACCAGCACCCGATCGACCGAGTCGTCGAGGCGGTACCAGTCGGTGTCGCGAGCGCCGTTGCTCGTCCACTTGCCGAAGACGACCTCGCCTGCGGTGAGCGACTCGAACATCGGATCGTCGAGGCTGCATCCGTCGTTGAGGCGTTCGTAGCACGGTTCGGCCTCGACGCGAGCCGCGGGAGGCGGCACGATGGCGCACGGGGGCAAGGCACAGAGCATCGCCCGCTCGACGCACAGGTCGTCCCAGAGGGCCGAGCAGCAGAACGGATCGAGCACGCAGACGAAGTCGCAACAGGATTCGTCCTCGCATCCGGGATTCTCGTGGAACTCCAGGCACGAGCCGGGATTCGGACAGGCGATGCCCTCGCACAGCTCCTCGGCGGCCGCGACGCAGAACTCGTCCCATCCCTCGTCGCAGCAGAGGGCATCGAACTCGCAGACCAGATCGCAGCAGGCCGTCTGCACGCAACCGGGCGTGCCGTGGGGCTCGTAGCAGTCGCCGGCGCCATCGCCGCACTGCGCGGAGGCCCGCATGGAGAGAAGTCCTGCGAGGAGGGCCGTGGTCACCCGAATCGCGACCGGTCGAAGGAAGATCATCGGCGGTCCCCCTCGGCATCGGTGGCCTCGCCCCATCGCGGCGCCGAACGAGGTCCGAACTCGGCGAGTTCGATGGCGAGGTCTCTCCCGTCGATGCGACCGTCTCGGTTTCGATCCGCGAGGGGACGCATCGGCGACGGCGCCGCTCGAAGGGAATCGGACCCGAGCCCGACGCCGGCGGCGGAGACTCCAGCCGCATCGTCGATTCCGGCGATTCCGCCCTCGCCGCTGCGGTTCCGGAAGATCAAGAGCACGTCCGAGGCGATGTCCACCGCCAGCAGATCGGCTCGGCCGTCGCGGTCGACGTCGCCGGAGGCGAGACTGCGGATGAACGCCCCCTCGTGGATCGGCACCGCGGCGGCGAAGTCGATCGGCCCTTCGGGTTCGGTTCGATTCTCGAGCACCATGATCGAGCCGGGAATCGCCATGCCCGCCACGATCTCGGGAAGACCGTCGCCGGTGAAGTCCGTCACCGTCGCGCACCAGGAGAACCCCGAGAAGTTGGTCTGGAAGTGCGAGCGGTCGTCGAGCCCGCCCGAACCGTCGTTGGTGTAGACGACGACCCGTTGCGGCAGACCCAGCAGGATCACCGGCGTCACGAGGTCGACGTCGCCGTCCGCATCGAGATCACCGGTCGCCAGCGTCGTGATGGCCGACTGCTGGTTGACGATCCACGGCGAGATGGTGCCCCGCGTCGGTGGAATCGAGAGATCGGCACCGGAGAAGTCCGCGACCCGCACCCGCCCGTTGCCGATCGCGGGAATCACCGCCTCGGCGAGACCGTCGAGATCGAGGTCCACCGCCGCGACCTCCTGCGGGAAGCAGATCGCCACCGACTCGCGGCCGATCGTGCGTGCGTCCGCAGGTTCGAATCCGCCGGCACCGTCGCCGGCAAGCGTCGAGATGGAGTCGGATCCGTAGTTGACCGCGACGGCATCCAGCACGCCATCGCCATCGAGATCCGCAAGGGCCACGCCCCGCGGCTCCCGTTCGAGCCTCACCATGACCGCGGGAGCGAACTCGTGGCCGCCGAGGTTCTCGAGAATCGCGAGTTGCCCCTGCGCCGTGCGCACGGCGAAGACCAGATCGAGGTCTCCGTCCCCGTCGAGATCGCCCGGGGCGACCTCGTCGGTGGGCACTTCGAGTTCCCACGCCGGCAGCGCCTCGAAGGTCCCGTCCTCGAGGCCTCGGAACCGCTCGACCCGTCCCTCGAGCCCGCGGCCGGGCACCACCAGATCCAGCACGCCGTCCCCGTCGAGATCCACCGGAAGGATCGCCGTGGGCAGATGGCCGTCGGGAAGCGGAATCGTCTGCGGCGGATCGAAGGCGACCTGACCGCGTGCCGTGGACGCAACGCCGCCGCCTGCGAGGAGAATCGAACAGGCGGCGGCGAGCGGGGTGGATGGATTGGAGAGAAGACGCACGCGGAAAGTGTGGTCCAGAACGTGTTGCCGTGGACATGGGATACGCGGGGAATCCGCAAAAGGTTCGTGGGCCGAATCGACCGACGCGTTCCTCGTACGCTTCGGGCATGAATGCGATCGAATCCCGCCGCCGATCGCCGATCGGCGCGCTCGGCGAACCAGCCTCCATCGCTCGGCCCGATCCGCTCGCCGCACCGGCACGAGATCGGGGACGTGGCGCCGGACGACGCCTCGCTGCGGGCGTCCTCGCCTTGTCGGGCACCGTCGCCGCGGTGGCCGGGCCGGAGACCGCCCTCGCCAACGAGCCGATCGCCCTCGCCTCGCTCGGCGCGCCGGTCGAGGTGAGGATCGATCCGCTCGGCGTGCCCGAGATCGCGGCCCGCAGCCGTCTCGACGCGTTCGCCGCCGAGGGCTTCGTCCACGGTCGCGACCGGCTCTTCCAGATGGACCTCATGCGCCGAAACGCCGCCGGCGAACTTGCGGCGTTGCTCGGGCCATTCGTCGTCGATCGCGATCTCTCCGCGCGGGTGCACGCGCGTCGGGATCTGGCGCGTCGAATCCTCGACCGCCTGCCGGAGGAGGATCGCCGACTGCTTCGCCGCTACAGCGACGGCGTCAACGCCGCGATCGCGTCGATCGACATGCCGCCCGAGTACGCCCTCGCAGGATGGCCACCCTCGCCGTGGCGGCCCGAGGACAGCGTGCTGACGGCGCTCTCGATGCACGAGATGCTGGCCTCCAACCGCGGACGCGAACTCGGTTGGAGCGCCTGGCGGGAGTGTCTTGGCGAGGAGATGTTCGAGTTCCTGCTGTGCCCGGTCTCCCGATTCGATGCGCTGCTGGTCGAGGAAGGTGCCGAACGGGATCGCGCCGCGCCGATTCCGGGACCTGCCGTGTTCGAACTGAACGGCCCGCGGGAGCGTGGTCCGCGGCGCAGGCCGCGTGGACCCGGGCGCGGCGCCGACGCGGCGGAACTCCACGGGTCCTTCGCGCTCGACGCGACCTTCACGAAGTCGGCGCCGACACCCGGAAGCAACGCCTTCGCAGTGGCGGGCGTCCACACCGCCGACGGACGCGCGATCCTCGCCAACGATCCGCACCTGGGCCTCTCGATGCCGACGCTCTGGTATCGAATCGCGTTGCGTTGGCCGGACGCGCAGGTCGCGGGACTGTCGCTGCCCGGCATGCCCGGCGTGATCATCGGCACCAACGGCCGCGTCGCATGGGGCTTCACCAACCTGACCGGCGACTTCGAGGACTGGATCGAGATCGAGGTCGATCCCGGCAACGCCGATCGCTATCGAACCCCCGAAGGCCTCGAGGTCTTCGGCGAACGGGTCGAGTCGATCGAGGTCCGCGGCGGCGAGCCGCGCGAACTCGTGGTGCGCACGACCCGATGGGGACCGGTCTCGGCGACGAGCCATCTCGGTGCGCCGCTGGTCAAGGTGGCGACCATCGACGATCCCGACGCCACGAACCTCGCGCTGCTCGAACTCGACGAGGCGACCGACCTCGACGAGGCGCTTTCGATCCTCGCCCGCTGGCACGGTCCACCGCAGAACGCCCTCGTCGCGGATGCAAACGGTCGCATCGGCTGGACCGTCACCGGCCTGCTGCCCGATCGCGGCGGCGCCGACGGACGCACCGCGCGATCGCTCGCCGCAGGAGGCGGCGCATTTCCAACGCGTCTCGACGAGTCCATGCGACCCCGCGTCGTGGACCCGCCCTCGGGCGTGCTGTTCACCGCAAACGCCCGGCCGATGCCCCTTGCCGACGCCGATCGCCTCGGCCGCCACTGGGCCGAACCGACGCGGGCCCATCGCATTCGAGAGCTGCTCGCCTACGAGACCGATGGGCAGGGACCGATCGACGAGTCGACGCTGCTTGCGATGCAGCTCGACACCGGTGTGCCGGCGCTTGAACCGTGGCGTGATCTCGTCCTCGATCACCTTCCGCCCGACGTCGAGGGGCCTCTTGCGAGCCTGCGGGAGATCTGCGAGTTCTGGAACGGGCGAGCCGACGAGGACGAACGGGGACCGGTGGTGCTGAACGAGGTCCGCAACGCGTTCGCGCAGGCGCTGCTCTCGGCGATCCTCGACGAGGCCGCGGGGCGATGCGGCGAGCGTCCCGACGAGCGCTTTCGGGTGGCATCCGACGAACCATGGCTGCGCCTGCTGGAGGCGCGGCCCTTCCACCTTCTGCCGCCCCCGTTCCGGTCGTGGGACCGATTCATCCTCGCGACGCTCGTGCGGGTGGCGACCCTCGATTCCCTTCGACTCGTCGAAGGCCCCGGCGCCTGCCCGACCTGGGGCGAGCGGAACGAACTGTCGATGCAGCATCCGATGTCGAGAGCGATGCCCTTCCTCTCCCGCGGGTACGACGTGCCCGCCCATCCGCAGGCCGGACATCCCGACGCGGTCCGTGTGGCGGCTCGAGGCTTCGGTGCCAGCGCCCGTCTCGTCGTCGGCCCCGGCCGCGAGGCGACGGCGATTCTCCAGACCCCGGGCGGCCAGTCCGGCGTGCCGGGAACGATGCACTACCGCGACCGTCACGAGGCGTGGCGGTTCGGCGATCCCGAGCCGCTGCTCCCGGCCCTCGACGCGAACGATCCCGCGGTTCCCCTGCGCCTCGTGCCGGAGTGAGGCGACCCTCGCCCCGCACCGGCGCCGCAGGGACGCGCCGCCGGGCCAACGGTCCCGCCTCTTCGCACGCCAACCGCTACCCTCGCCTCTGCCAAGGGTGCTTCGATGCCACGCCGATGACCGACTCCTCCAACGCCGAACCCGGGATCCCCGACCGCTGCCCGCACTGCGGCGCCGTGGTCGATCGAGCGAAGGTCCTCGCGATCGCCGAGGGTTCCCGCCTTCCTCCCGATCCGATCCTCGGCGCCGGCGAGTCGCTTCGCTTCCAGCCATCTCGCTTCGACGTCTCGGGCCGACCCATCGATCCCAGCGGTGTCGCCTGCCGTCGCCTGGCATGCCGCGCCTGTCGACTCGAGATCGCCGCACTCGACGGGATGACGACCTCGTGAGCTTCGAGTTGATCCACGCCTGGTCGGCTCGCGGACTCGATGGAGACGGTCCCGGATTCGTGTCGGTGGTTCGAACCGCGGGCCTGCCCCGGCCGATCGAACGCCTCGCCGTGGCCTGCTCGGGTCACCGTCTTCCCGAGGACGATCGAGGCACCATCGCGATGCGCCGCTTCGAGCGGGCCGACGGCGTCTGGACGATCCTCACCGCGACCAGACCCCTGGCGTCGACCGACCCGACCGCACCCGGAACGACTCGTCGCATCTCGCACCATCTCGTACTGGACGAACTCGATCTCGAACGGATCGACCTCGGCGAGACCGTCTCGTCGTGGCGGCCGCAGCGCGAGTACGACGGTGCACCCGAAGTCCGCGACGCGCCACCGACCCTGCCGGCGGCCGACGAGCGTCCCACGACCGCGGCCTCGAACTGGCATCGGGCGACCGGCGACTCCGGGTGGGCCGGCGAGGCGATCCTGAGGATCCGCGAGCTCGGCGGCGAGCCGCTCGTCGTACTCCTCGAAGGGACCGCCGACACCGCCACCCTCGCGGCGGATCTGTTGAGGCTGCTTCCCCCGGAGGAGCGTGCGCGTCTCACCTTCGCCGATCGCCTGCGGCGCTGCGACGAAGGTCTTCGCCTCGTGCTGCTCGACGAACGATCGCTGGCTCTCGCGGAGAAGCCGATGCCCGGCGGCGTGGCGCTGCTCGATCTGCGCCGAGGTCGGACATCCCCGACGACCCCCGAAGGCGCCGAGAGCGACGCGGCCCGCGCGGGCGGTGCGACGATCTCGATCACGCGCGCCCGGCGCGAGGTCCCGCTCGGATCGATCGAGATCGAAAAGGTCCAGCCGAGCGGGATCTGGACCGAGCCGATCGAGGTCCGACTCGAGCCTGAGGTGTCCGATCGCGGGCGGTGGATGGTGGTTCTGGCCGCGGCGGCGATCGTGCTGGCCCTGGCCTTGTTCGCGTTCTCGCTGGCCTTCGAGGATCCGACGGGGGCGACGCCATGAGTGCTCCGTTCGATCTCGAACTCGTCGAGGAGATCCGAGCGGCGGGCGGAGATCCGAGCCGCCTCGCGGCGCTCGGGGAACGTCTGGCCGCGGAGCACGCCCGAATCGACGACGCGTTGCGCGAGGCGGTGCGCTGGATCGACGACGGATTCTTCGTGGAAGCGGTGGCCTACTCCGAGGACGCCGGCAACCTCGTGCGGCGAGGTCGTGCCGTCGACGACGCCATCGCTCGCATCACGCTCGACGCGACCGGTCTTCCCGGCGCTCTGGATCGACGTCGCCTGGATCGACTCGACGTGGCCTACGCCGACGTGGCCTCGATCGAGGATCTGCTGGCGACCCATCGTCGGTCGAACCTCTCCCGAGCCTCCGCCGACGATCGCCTCGATGCGATCGACGCGATTCGTCGACGTCATCGCGTCCATCCCGGCTGGTCCGCGGATGCCGAGGCGCTCGAGCGTCTGGCCGTCTCGGAACTCGAACGCGACGTCCAGCAGGCCGCCGCGCGCGAGGATGCCGAGGCGCTTGATGCGCTTCACCGCCGCATCGCGAGAAGGAACTGGGGCCGCGATCTTCCCGATCGAGTCGTCGCAACGCTTCGGGACACCCGCGAAGTCCTGAGGCGGCGGCGCATCGCGGGGCTCGCCGAGGATCTGGCGTCGAGGCTCCATCGCGCCTTTGCAGCCATGGATGCCTCCGAGGTCGCTGCGATCGAGCCGGAGTGGCGGAGCCTGACCTCGCCCGACGGCACCGGCGGCGGCGCCGTCGGAGCCTCGACCGTCGAAGCCGCCGAGAGCGCGTTCCGATGGCTCGCCACCCATCGCGAGGCCGAAGCCTCCGATCGCCGGGCGGCGGAGACGATCGCGGAACTCGAACGCCTGCTCGACGCCGGCTCGACGCTCGAGGAGCTCCGAGCATGCCGCCGACGCCTCGACGAGGTCGGTGGCGCGTTGCCGGTCCGGCTCTCCACTCGACTCGAGTCCCTCGAACTTCGCGCAGACGCGGCCGGACGCACCCGTCGTCGACGACGATTCGCCGTGACCGGCGCGCTGGTGCTGGCGACGATCTCCGGCGCCGCCTACGTCGCCTGGCGCATCGATCGCGATCGACGATCGATGGAGTCGATCGAGGAGGTCGCGAGGCGCGTCGATCGCGCCGAGTACGAACGTGCCGAGGCGCTGCTGGCGGAGCTCGCTCTCGAGGGCGGATCCGAGGCCTTCTGGAGCGGAGACGTCCGCTTGCGATTCCTCGAGATCGAGGCGAATGCGCGCAACGCCATCGCCGATTCGAAGGAGCGATCCCGACGCCTCGACTCGGCGCTGATCGAGATCGCGAGCGGTCTCGAGTCCGATCGCGCCGACGATCCCGAACGCGAGACGCGACTCGCCGAACTCGGGCGCCTGCAGGCGATCGCGGACGCGGCAGGCGACGCCGACGAACCACGCCTCGCCGGACCTCGATCCGAGATCTCGGCCCGCATCGACGCGATCTCCAGGCGCGCCGCGGCGCAACTCCGAGGGAACCTTCTCGAGATCGAGTCGGCGTTCGCCGCACTTGCGACCACCGGACCCGAGAGCGGCCCCGACGAGATCGTCGCCGAGCGCGCGGCGCTGGCGGCGCTCGCCGCGGACGCCGCGTCGATCTCGATCGATCCCGCCGCCGGACCGACCGAGCTCGAGGCCGCCCGATCCCTTCGAGAGCGTCTCGAGCGGCGCCTCGCCGCCGCGACACGTCGCGGCGAATCGCTGGAGTCGTTCGATCGCCGACTTCGCGAACTGCCCCGCTCGCCGGACGAGCGGATCTTCCTGGAGCGCTATCGAACCTTCGTCGACGAGCATGGCGACGTGCTCGCTGCCCGGGGGCGATTGATCGACTTCGAGGACGGCCTCGCCGCGGCGGAACTCGCCGAAGCGGTCGCCCACTGGCGACGGACCGCCAGCCGGTCGATCCTCGCCACGACACCGCTCGACGACCCATGGCATCCCGCCGACGTCCCCGCGGCTCGCACCCTTCGGGCGATCCTCGCCGAGCACCTCTCGCTTCATCCACGATCGCCCTACGCGTCGGCCGCCGAGGAGCTCGCGACCCTCGCCGATTCGATCGCCGCCCTTCGGACCGATCCCGGCGGACCGGACGACCCCGCCGGAATCGTCGCGGCGGAACTTCGCGCCACCGGTTTCGACGAGCTGCTTCGGGTGCCGCTGGCCAACGGCGGCTTCGTGTACCGCAAGGCGGGTGGCGAACGCTTGTTCGACAACGCGTTGTCCCAGTCCGGGGATCTCGTGGTGCCCGCGGGCCGCCTGCTGCCTCGCACCGACGTCTCGTCGCCGGCCGCCGGCGGCGTCGAACGCACGATGCCGGCGACCCTGCTGGACTCGTGGCTGCCCCGGATCGAGAACGCTCCGGGAAGCCGAGTCCGTGGCGAGCTGCTCGGTCTCGCCGCGGCGGCCGCAGCCGCGGAGGAGGCGGACCCGATGCTGCAGTTGGCGTTTCTCGAGGCGATCCATCGCGTGCTCGCTCGCCTCCCCATCACGGGTGTCGACGCGTCGCAGCGCCCATCGAAGCTCTGGCTCGACGAACTCGATCGTCGGACGCCGCCGACCACGCCCGCCGACTGGGCCGCGGACTCGCCTCGGGGTCGTGAAGCGCTGGCGGCGCCGCGACGTCTTGCACGTCTGGCGCTGTCTTCGATGCCCGACGCCGCCGCGTCGCAGGACCGATCGCTCGCCGCATGGACGAATCTCCGAGACGCGCTTCAAGCCCGGTCGGTCGCCGGAGTCGTCGAACCGGACGCGTCGGCCGACGCGTGGAGATTCGTCGGCCTCGGCGCCGGGGGAGCGGTCGGAGCTCGAGGTCGGATCGAGGGCTCGGTCGTCGTCGAAGGCCGCGGCGGCGGCGCGGCGTTCGTGCCCGTCGAGATCGACGACGGCGTCGCGGTCTTCCTCGGTCCGGAGCCGCCACCCGCCCCGCATCTGGTCTTCGTCCGATGAGTCCGCCCCCGACCCTCCACGGAACGCCCCATGGCCGATGACGCGACACCCATGACGCGAGAGTCCCGACGGACCCGAAGTGCCGCCGCGGCTCCGGTCCTCGCCTTCGGACGTGCCGATCCCGAACGGCGCCTCGGGCTGCCGACGGGACGCTTCACCAATCCCAGCGCCGCGTCGAGCCTGCTGCTTGCGCTGCTGATGCTGGCGGTGGTCTACGGCGGACTCGCTCCACTGCGAGAGCGTCCGGGATTCGACGTCGCGTGGACCTATCTGACCGGCTTCTCCGGCATTCCCATCCCCATGGCGTTCCTCGCCGCATGGGCGACGTCGATGCTCCTGCTGAAGCGTCTGAAGATCTCCGCGCAACGTCGGGCGCTGCGTCTTCGGTTCCTGCCGACGGACGCGGCCTTCACCCTGTCGAGCGCAACCGCCGAGCGGGTCATCGAGGCGATCGAGACCAGCGTCGACGAACCGGAGCGGTTCATGTATCTGCAACGGGTGCTTCGAGCGCTCAAGAGCGTTCGCAACGTCGGACGCGTGGGCGACATCGACGAGATGCTCTCGAGCCGCGCCGAACAGGACGAGATCGTCGTCGATGGCGGCTACACCCTGGTGCGGGGATTCGTCTGGGCGATTCCGGTCCTCGGATTCATCGGAACGATCGTCGGACTCACCGCGGCGATCGGACGGTTCGGCACGGTGCTGTCGGAACCCGGCATGCCGCTGGAGGAGATCACCGCAGGACTCACCGACGTCATCGGTGGACTCGACACCGCGTTCGTCACCACCGGCGAGGGCCTGGTGGCGGCCCTGCTCATCCATCTGCTTCAGGTCTTCGTGCGTCGCGAGGACGAGACCTTCCTCGACGAGGTGCGGGAGGCGTGCACCAACGAGGTCGTCGCGCGGGTCCGACTGATCTCTGCACCGCAGGCCTGAACCGGTCTCTCAGATGCGACGACGCGGACACGGCGCCCCTGTCTCCTTCTTCTCGTTTCAGGACGTGATGGTCTGCACCATCGGCCTGACGCTGCTGCTGACGCTGGTCCTGATCCTGCAGGTGGGCACCTCCATCGCCGATGCGTCCGCCTCCACCGAGACCCCCGAACCCGACGCCTTGCGGACCGAGGAACTCTCCGAGATCGAACTCGAGGTCTCGCGCCTCGAAGCGAGGCTGGCCGAACTCGAGGCCCGCGCGGGCGAGGATCCCATCGCCGAACTCGCCCGGACCCGACGACGCCTGATCGCCCTCGATGCGGAACTTGCGCTCGCGCGGCGGGAGATCGAGACCGCCGATGCCGCGCTCGTCGAGACCCTTCGGGATCGCGAACTCGACGCCGAGGACGCGATCGCCGCGGCGCTCGCCCGCCGTCGCGACCGCCTCGCCGAGGACCTCGACGAAGTGCGGCGTCGCCAGCGGATCGTCTACCTCGTGTCCGACGAGTCGCCGCATCCGCCGACGGTGGCGGAGATCTCCTCGGACCGCGTGGTGCTCTCGTTCGATCAGGAGAGCGAAGCGTCGGTCGCGCTCTCCGACATGACGCCGGAGCGCGCCGCGTCGAACCTGCTCGAGCTCTTCACGGCGCGGGAGGACTGGCGGGAGCGGACGCTTCTGGTGGTCCTCAAGCCGTCGGGACTCGCGACCTGGTCGGCGCTGCTTCGCCTGCTGCGCGAGGACGATCGCTACCGCGACGTCGCCGTGGGCGTCGACCTGCTGGCCGAGGACCGATGGACGTCGGATCGATTTCCGGCCGCCAGACCCAAACCCATCGAGGAGTCCTCGCCATGAGCGCCCGAGGAGTCCGCGGCGCCGGCGAGGACGGGGACGGCCTGGACCTGCTGCTGGACACGATCTGCAACATGTTCGGGCTGTTCATCTTCGTGGCGATGCTCGTGGCGCTTCTCGTATCCACCCGGGGCAGCGCCATCGAACCGGAGATCGCACCGCCCGACGAGGAGTTCGCCGTGGACGACCGTGTCCTCGCGGAGCGGCGTCGTTCGGCGCTGGAGAGGGCGATCGCCTCGATCGACGAATCGGAGATCGCAGCCGACGAAGCGGCTCTTGCCGAGGCCCGCGCGATGCTCGAGGAGGCGGAACGGGAGGTGCAGCGTCGGGCGATGCTGCTTGCAAGTCTGCGCGAGGCCGTCGACGAGGAGCGCACCGAGGCGCAGTCGATCGAGGAGAGCCTGCCCGAGATCGAGGCCGAGATCGCGGCGCTCGAGGACGCGACGACCCGAATTCGCGAGACCAAGGAGATCTCCGTCCGCACGCCGCGACGTCGCGAGCTGGTCGGCCGCCTTCCGGTGCAGGTCGTCCTGTGGCGGGACCGGGCCCATCTGATCAACGACTGGTCGGACCGACTCGCGCATCCATGCGACAGCTGGTGCACCTGGAACGAGCAGGCCGTCGTGCCGGAGTCCAGCGAGGCGATCGTCCACTACTGCTGGAGGGCGGGTGGTCAGCACATCGATCGGGCGATCCGCCTCCGCATCGGGGGCGGCGTCGATCTCCGCGATCCCGATGGGGATGACTGGAGCGATCTCGAGCGCGACCGCGAGTGGCGTCGCGCCATGTCGATGCTCGACCCCATGCGCCACGTGATCTCGATCAAGTGCGATCCGGACTCCTTCGACGCCTTCACGGCGTTCCGCGCCGCCATCGCGAAGCGGGGTTTCCTCTACGACGTCGCACCCGTCGAGATCGAGTCTGGAGGGATCTACCGGGACACCATCCTCGAGGGACGGACCACCGCCCAGTGAAGATCGGGCGGCGAGGCCTCAGGGACGATCGGGCACGAACCGGTACTGGCCACCGTGCTCGGCGGCGATCCGTTCGAGCACCGCGCCGCCGCTCGAGTCGCCGAAGGCGTAGGTGTGGACGACGGTGCGGATTCGACCACCGTTCAGATCGAGCAGCAGACGCGGCGTGTCGGTCGGGATCTGCCCGTCGGTCATGAAGTGGATCTCGTCCGGAACCGGAACGAGCTTCGTGAAGGCGTGCTCGATCGCCTGCCGAGGCTCGGTGCCGCCCTGCGCCTCGATGTCCACGAATCGCGAGGTGAACGCCCGCTTGCGACCGCTCGTCGCCCGCTGCCAGCGATCCTCCAGCACCAGCTTGCCCCCGCTGAAGAACAACACGTAGAACGATCGGTCCGGCGGCAGGGCTCGAATGCTGCGAGCGAGTTCGTCGAGTGCCGCGGCAAGTCGGGGACCGGCCATCGATCCGGAGATGTCCACGACGTAGCAGATGTGCCGGCCCACGATGCTGGTGCCGAAGAAGTCGACCGAGGCGGCGGGATCGGCGACGCCGTCCGAGTCGTTCCCGACGTCGGCGACCGGAGCGGTCCCGCCATCGAGCGCGGCCTGCTCCCGAGGCGGCGAGGTCGTCGCGCCACGGGTGACCCGCTCGAACGCATCGCGGTCGATTCTCGCGAAGCGCCTGCCCTCGATCTCGAAGACCCCGTCGGCGAAGCTCCACCGTCGATCGAGATCCACCGGTTCGATGGGTGGCTCGACGACCACGGCGCCACCGAGTCGAATGGCCTCCCTGGGAAACCGGTGCGGCAACCGATCGTCGGCGGAGAGAAGCAACGTGCCCTCGGGAAGAAGCTCCGCGCGAAACGCACCCGAGACGACGATCCCGCCGCGATACACCCGGTAGACCTCCAAGGTGCCTTCGCGCGGATCGATGGCGACGATGTTGCGCTCGTAGCCTCCCGGCGCGAAGTCGGGGCCGTTCGGATCGGCGTCGATCTGCTCCCACGCGCCCCGCAGCAGCCATGCAGGGTCGTCCCGGGGCGCCTCGTCCGAACGATGGTCTCTACGGTCGAGCGAGGTCTCGATCGGCGCAAGATCGACTTCGGGCACCGACAGTCGATCTCGAAGCGGAACCGATTCGGACGATGCGCCCGTTTCGACCGACCTTTCGCCCGAACCTGGTCCCGATCCTGGTCCCGATCCTGGTCCCGATCCCGCCTCGACGCCTTCGACGATTCCGTCGCCGCCTCGCTCCGGGGCCGCGCTCGGTCTCGAACCGCGTCTCCGATCGGAGTGCACGGCCGCGCCGGAGTCGGCGTTCGACTCGTCGGATCGCACGACGCCACCGTCGGCCGAGGCGTCCTCGATCCCCGTCTGGTGTCGGTCTTCGGGCACGACTTCGGCATCCAGCATCGAGGACTCCGGCGAATCGCGGCCCGGCGTCCCCACCACGCCCTCGAGATCCGTCTCGGCACGGACACCATCGAGTCCCAGGTCGGCCCCGTCGGCTGGGTTCGAAGCGGTGGTCGTCTCGAGATCGGCGCTCGAGGGCTCCTCGTCGACACGCGACGTCTCCGGACGCTGCGCGTCAGGTGCCTCCGACGTGTCGCCATCGGCGCTCGACGGCGCATCGAGCACGACGGGCGCATCGAGGAAGTCGTCCGCCTCCGCCTCGTCCGATGCGGAGCCGCCATCGGTCGTCTCCAACTCCAGCGTGCCGATCGTGGTCGACGCCGGTGCATCCTCGTCGCCCGCAGCGCCGCCCTCCCGTCCGCCTCCTGCCTCGGAACCACCTCCACCGACGCCGTCGCCGCGCTCGGTCGATTCGCCCGAACCACCGCCCGTCGAGGCGCCGCCGCCGGGCAGTCGATCGCCGCTTCCGGTCATCGCCTCGGGTTCGATGAAGCCCGGATCTCCGCCCGAGCCTCCCGCCGCATCTCCGGACGTACCACCATCGCCCTCGACGAACTCGTCGCTTCGATCTCGCACCGAAGCGAGCTCGCCGGTTCCTCTCCCCACGCCGGCGCCACCCGCCGTCGTCGGGACTCCGGTCGATCGAGTGGCTTGTCCGGAGCCGTTGCCGGCCTCTCCCGATGCCGCCTCGTCCGACGCATCGCCCCCGTCACCGGGCGACGAACCGGCATTCCGTCCTCCGGCGCCGCTTGTTCCGGAGCCTGTCGAACCGCTCGAAGCTGGGGATACGGTGGGGGATACGGTGGGAGATACGGTGGGAGACGCGCTGGAGGAGGAGGTCGAAGCTGGATTCGACGGCGATCCCGATCCGTTGCCGGAAGATTCGCCGGAGGAATCGCCAGCCGATCCTGCCGAAGTCCCGGCGTTGCCGCCGCTCGATTCGGCATCGGATCCCGTGCTCGATCCCTGTTCGCCGCCGTCGCCGGCACCTTCCGCCGACGAACCGTCGCCTTGCCGTCCGTCGCCGCCTGCCTCTCGATCTGATTCGCTCTCGGCGCTGGCACGTCCCCCGTCGTCGTCGCCGCTTCCGCTGCCGCTGGCATCCTCGGACCCGCCGGTCGCCGTCGAAGACCCGCTCGGCGACGTCTCGAGCTTCACGCGCATCGCCTCGAGACGCGCCGCTTCGATCGCCGCCGATTCGAGTTCGGAGGGTTCATCGGCGTCGTCGCGTTGGTCGGGATCGGGCCGCGCGGTCGGATCGATCCGGACCCGATCGATGCGGGCCGCCACGATCTCGGCCTCTTCCGGTTCCGAGGGATGGGGATCGCTTCGGCAGCCCACGAGGGCGATGCCGCAGACGATCGAGCATGCGAGTCCGAGATCACGCACGACGGGCGTCCTCACGAGTCCGACTCCACGACGGCCAGCGCCGCTGGTGGTCGGAAGCGACCTTCCGACCACGCCTGCGAACCCACGTCCTGCTCCAGATCCAGCCATGCAGAGATCTCCGCCGACTGCAGGACCACGGCGTTCTCGAGCTGCTGCCGAAGCGTCTGCTTCAGACGACCGATTCGAACCCGGATCATCGCCGGTTCGATTCGTTCCGAGCCTCGCACCCAGAGGGCGTCGCGGCGCAGGCCGGCGAGTTCTCGACGGTACGGCGTGCCGCTCGGGAAACGCTCCGCGATCGCATCGAGTTCGTCGAGCACCGCGTGCCAGGCCTCCAGGCGACACAGGAGCAGTCGAAGAGTCCGCCAGTCCTCCGCGAATCGAGTCGGATCGGGACGCTGGTTGCCGCGAAGGCGCTTGAGGACCTCGGCTCGATGCTCGTCCTCGACCGACTCGAGCCCGATCGACCGAAGCAACGCGATCACCGAGGCCATCGCCGCATCGAACGCCTTGCGATCGCCAAGCGCATCCGACGCCCTCGCCCGTGCGAGCTGATCTCTCAATCTCCCGAGATCGGCGCCGCAGATCACGCAGGGATCGTCGTCGGCAAGTCCAGTCTTCGGATCGTCGACGAGATCGCCGGCCGCATCGTCCTCCACCATCGTCGCGGAGGAGGAAGACGCGGCGGAACCGGCGGCGGCCGATGGCGGAATCGGCGACGCCTCCGATTCCACGGCGTCCTTCGCGTCGGAGACGCCTTCGACCGCGTCGTCGCTCGTGGGACTCGATGGGTCGGTTGCGGGATCGTTCGCGGGTTCTGCCTCGGAATCTCCGGACACGGCGTCGGGCGCGACCCCGGCGGCAGGCGGGTCGTTCGACGGATCCCGTGCCATCGACTCGCCGTCCAAGTCGCCGTCGATTCCATCCTGCGAATCACCCGATCGTGACGGCGTGGCGGTCGATGCCGGGTTCTCGTTGGGATTCGATGTGGAAGGCCGCGAACTCGGTGTGGATCGATCGCGATACGCCTTCGCCGAAGGACCAGGGGCCGTCGTCACCGTTGGCGTCGGCGGAGGCGTGCTCTGGTCGGGCGCCTTGGTCCCCGCCCTTTCGGCGGAATCGGACCGGGATCCCCGGAGCGGCAACGACGACGCTTCGATGTCGCTCGCCGACGCCACCTCGATCGAGTCGTCACGTCGCCAACCGTTCGCGACGATCAGGATGACGAGGACGACCAGCACGATCGGCGCAGCGGCAAGAACCGTCGTGCGGAGTGCGGCCAATCCCGGTGCGGCGGGCGACGACTCGACCACGGCACGACGCGCCACGGAACCAAGGCTGGGAAGACGGTCGGATCCTCGGGTCTCCGCGAGCGCCTCGGAGGCGATGCCATGGTCGCTGGATCCCATCCGATGACGCACGACCGATCGTCCCGAGGCGATGCGGCCCGACGGAGACAACGTCGCCACGTCGACCGGCACCCCCGTCGAGAGCAGCCGCACCCCCCAGCGGAGACTCGAGAGATCGGTCGGCGTCAACGAGGCCGCCAGAGCCGCGAGCGCGGTCGAGCCTTCCGGCTCCGGCTCCAACAGGACCATCGGTCGATCCGAGACCGGAAGCAACGGTGGTTCGTCGCTGGTGCCGCCGCCCCGCATGGGCGTCGGATCGATCACCGCCTCGGACCACGCCGCAAAGGCCTCTTCCGCGGCGGGTGAACGTTCGGAGGCACCACGCACCGGAACGACCCGAAGGGTGCTGCCCTTCTCGAACGACGATCGATTCCAGAGCGAACGCTGATGAAGGATCCCTCCGAAGCCCGTCGAGAGCAGATCGCCGATCGAGCTGGGGGAGATCAGAATCGTTCTCAATTCAAGGGTCGCCCGGCCCGACTCGTCGGCTGGTCCGGCGAAGATGCGGGTGATGGCGACGCGGCCACCCGCAAGCGGACGGCCATACGCCGTCGGGGCCGTCTCGAGCGCTTCGAGCACATCCTGATCGGCCGTCTGGCCGAACCCGAAGACCGCAAGCTCGGCATCCTCCGCGTCGGTGACGTCGACGCTTCGCGCCAAGGTGCGGTAGCCCTCGTGCGATCCGAAGAGATGCGTCGAGACCATCGCTTCGCCGAGTCCCGCAGGGACCGGAGCCATCACGTGCCTCCCACCATGCCCAAGGCCCAGGCGATGATGAATCCTGCGGCGATCCCCGCCGCCGCCACGATGCCCAGCGGCAGTGCCAGGCGGGCGAATGCTCCGGCATCGTCGGCGGTCTCGGTCGAGGGTGCTGCGGCCCGGGCCGTGGAGACCTGAGCCGCCGCCGGAGTCTCCGGCATCGCCTTCATGCAGTACTCCAGCGGCTCGAGCAGACCCATGGGCGGCGTCGCCGGATCGGGGCGAGGCCGTCCCATCGCGTCGGGTCGACTTCGGACCGCAACGCAGCCGAAGACGCGAACCCGGTGCAAGGCGCGAAGCAGTGGAAACAGGTGGTTCTTGACGAAGCCGACGAGACCACCGCACTCTCGAACCACTCGACCATGCAGGTCGAGCTTGGTGAGCACCAACGCGATGGGAATCGAGCCCCCTCCCGTTCCCTGACGCACTCGCCGAACCGCAGCGGTCAGGCCGAACTCGTCCTCGGCGATCTGCTCAGGCGTTCCGTGCAGCACGATGCCGGGATCGACCAGCAGAATGACTGCGGCCGCCCGGTCGAGGTTTGCCAGCAGTTCGATGGTTCCCGGATCGACCGAGCCGTCGATGAACGCCCGCTTGAACACCTCGCCCGAGTAGTCGAGGCTCGTCACCTTTCGGGTGCGTCCCTCGAGGGTGACCTCGAGATGGACCTGGGTGCTCGAACCGGTCGCCGGTGGCCACACCCGCTCCGACAGCACCCGTGCCGTCTCCATGAAGAAGAGGTGGTCGTTGCCGTCGAGGGCCCGCATGTGGAAGTTGTCCGTCGAGCGCCACAACTGCTCGTAGACCCGCGCGAGGAAGATCGTCTTGCCGGCGTTGCGACGGCCGAGGATGACGATGCGATCCCGAACGGCACCCGACGCCACAGGCCGACGAGTCGGCGACGTTGGGACCGCTGTCGACGGCTCCTGACTCTCGGAGATGCCCGCGTCGGTGGCTTCGAGGGTCGTCGAACGACCCCACGACCCCGTGGCGCCGGGATCGGAATCGATCGCTGGACCGGATGGCGTGGACTCGCGGACCGAAGGTGTCGTCATCGCATCCGGATCGGCCGCGGTGTCCTCGTCTCCGGGGGACTCGGAGAGGATGGAATCGGGAACGGTGGCCTCGTCCGCATCCGACTCGGTGGTTGCCCTTGGATCGCTCACGGGTCCCCCTGACGGATCGACGGACGTCGTCGACGACGGTTCGACGACATCGATGGACCTTCCAGCGCCGCCGCCTGTCGAAGCGTAGAGAAGGCGAGCTGGAAGGGCAACGATCCCGAGGGCGACCCGACGGTGATCGCGACGGGCGCCGCCTACACCCTTGCGATCACCTTCAGCTCGACGGCGATCGGCGTGGGCAGACTTCCGACCTCGATGGTGGTCCGGGTCGGGTTGGGCTTGCCATCGCCGGCGAAGTGCTCGCCGTAGATCCGGTTGAACGCCTTGAAGTCCCGCTTCATGTCGGTCAGGAAGCAGAGCACGTCGACGATGTTCTCGAACGGCACCCCCGAGTCCTCCATGACCGTGCGGACGTTCTCGATGCACGCCCGGCACTGGACGTCGAAGTCGTAGGACTCGATCGAGCCGTCCGGGGCGAGGGTCACTCCCGGAATCGCCTTGCTGCCGCGGGTGCGGGGGCCGATGCCCGAGAGGAACAGCAGGTCGCCGACCCGCTTGGCGTGGGGAAAGGGACCGACCGCCTCGGGAGCCCGCGTGGAGTGGATGTCGCTCATGCCCGAAGGGTAGTGCGGGCGTCGGTGGACGGGTCGGACGGGTCGGACGTCGGACATGTCGGACGTCGGACATGTCGGACTGGTCGGACAGAGTCGGACTGGCACCGCGTCGCACTTCGGGCCGGCGCCTGGTGCGGGAACTGGTCGACGCCTCGCTTCGCGAGGATGACTCCTGCGATCGTCGTCCGAAGTTCGCGGCGCCCCTCCGACATCACGCAGGCGATTCGTACCGCTCCATTCACCAGCGATCTCCCGGTCCCCCGAATCGTTCGACTGTCACGGCCATCTTCGATTCACCGCCGTCCGCCCCCGAGAGCGTCACCCGCACCGCACCATCTCGGGCGGTGACCAGACGACGGTCCAACGAGTTCGCTTCCGCCAGTGCCGCTCCGAGTCGATCTGGCCGAAGCCGCTTCGGCCC
This sequence comes from Planctomycetota bacterium, assembly GCA_017859745.1. Lineage (GTDB taxonomy): Bacteria > Planctomycetota > Phycisphaerae > Phycisphaerales > SM1A02 > VGXO01. The sequence goes on along the minus strand of JAFMML010000006.1, from coordinate 45,045 downwards.
GGTCGATTGGATCCACACCGTGTCCGGCAAGGCCGCCAGCAGTCGCACGGTCTCCTCGGTCACGCTGCCGTGGTGAGGGACCTCGGCCACCATCGGCGATGCGCGTGTCACCGTCTCCATCACCGCCTCGAGGCCGGCCGACTCGAGGTCGCCGAGCGTCGCGACGAACGGCCGATCAAGATCGTCTCGATCGACGCGCCAGGCGAGAGAGGCATCGTTGGCTCCGAGGGCCTCCGCATCACTCTTCCCATGTACCGCGGTCGGTGGATGGAGACAGGTCATGCCGCTCGCACCGTCGGCAAACACCATCCGATCCCCCGCCGCCACGACGCGAATCGGAATCGACCGATCGCGAACGATCGACATCGACGCCGCCTCGGCGCCTGCGGGCCGATCGCGCACGGCCTGCATGAACGCCTCGCCCACGACGATTCGATCGACCGCGACGGCATCGATCACCTCGGCGAGCCCGGAGAAGTGGTCGAGGTTCGGATGGCTCACCACGATCGCGTCGAGTCTTCGAACGCCCATCTCGACGAGCGCCGGCACCACCACGCCGCTTCCGACGGTGCGGCGGTTCAGGCTTCCCGCATCGACCAGCACGACGCTGCCGCCCGCCTCCACGACGATCGAGGCCCCATCGCCGACATCGAGGAAGGTCGCCGCGAGTCGATCCCGATCCCGCGGCGAAGGCAGCATGCCCGCGATCGCGAAAGCCACCGCCACGATCGCGACGATCCGAGCCCGGCGACAGGCGACGCCCGGCGGCGCGGCGAGCCAGCCCGCGATCGCAAGAGCGGTCGTCGTCGCGAGGACCCAGCCCAGCGGCGAACCGATCCGGTGGCCGCCCGGCACGGACTCGACGATCTCCGCGAGCCCGACGAGCGTTCCCGCCATCGCATCCAGCATCCACCCGGCGACCGGCGCGACGCCCGGCGACGCCATCGAGATCGGCAAAGCCACCGCCGACGTCGTGACGATCGCCGCGACGACCGGAGTCGCGATCAGCGTGGCCGGCACGCCGAGCAGCGCAATCATGCCGAAGTGCGCCGCCGCGATCGGCGTCGACACCGCCCATGCAGAGACCGCGGCCGCCGTCGCATCCGCAAGGCGGCTTCGGATCACGCTCGAACGAGACCGCGCCAGCCGATCCGGCTCGCCGAACCAGCGCCTTCTTAGGCGTGGGGCGATCGCCTGCAGCGTGAAGACCGCCCCGAATGACAGTTGGAATCCCGGACGCACCACCTCGCCCGGCGCGATCGCCAGCAGCGCGATCGCCGCAAGCGCCGTCGCGGCGCGGCCGTCCCAGCGACGCGCGAACATCGAGCCGAGCGCCATCAGCATCGCGGTCGCCCCGGCTCGCATCACCGGCAGCGCCGCAGGAAGCACTGCGATGTAGCACGCGAGCGCCGCCACCACGATCGCACCCCGTCTTCGCGGTCGAACACCGAGCAGTCTCGCCCCGACCGCAGCGACTCCAGCCAGCACCGCCAGATTGAATCCGGAGATCGCGAGGAAGTGCGCAAGCCCCGCCGCCGCGAATCCGGTTCGAAGTCGTTCGAATCCCTCGCCTCGCCGAATGCCGAGGACCAGCGCGTCCAGCAGCGTTCGACGGGCCGGGGTGTCCACGGACTCCTCGACCGAATCGAGCATCTGCCGAAACGCGCTTCGGACCCGATCTCGCACCGACACCCGGATCTCGGCGAGACGGGCCCGCGCCAGGTCGAGAACACCGGGGCTTTCGTTGCGGACCCCAAGCAGTCGAATGTCGGGAACGACGATCGTCGCCAGGGGCGATCCGACCAGCGTCGCCCGTGGCGGCAGGGTGCCTCCGGGATTGGTCTTGCGACGCTCTCCATGCAGAAGACCCTCGCCCTCGACGAAGGTTCCAATCGGAAACGGGATCGACCCGTGTCGCACGATCAGCCGAACCGGACCGTCGAGGTCCCATGCCCGGCCGTCGCGATCGAAGATCGACACCGCGCGAAGATCCACGCCCGGGTCGCTGCCGAGCGGCAGGAAGCGGTGCAGCCGATCGCGGCGTCGCGGCAGGGCCGGCTCGCTCGCGACCATGCCCCGAAAGACGACGATGCGAGGGCTGCCGTCGGGCGAAGAGAGGTTCGCCCGTTGCTGGGCGTCGATCGAGACGGCGCGGCACGCGTGTCCGGCCCCCAGCAGCAGACAGGCCGCAAGCGACCAGATCATCGCTTCGTGCTCGCGAACGACGGAAGCGATGGTTGCCGAAGTGTCCTTCCATCTCGGTGGTCGTCGTCGCGATGACCGTCCCGTCGGCCCGTCGATGTTCGGATGGGTCTTCGTCTCGGGGTGCCGGGCGATCTGCTCGAGCGGGCCTGTCGCGATCGAGGGCGATCGCCGACGACGAGTCCGGAAGCACCACCCGAGACCCGCCACCGCCGACGCGGCGAACCATGCCCGTGAAGACACCTCCGCCCCCGACGGCACGGTCACGCCGACGTCGCCAGGCCCGATGCCGCTGGCGACGCCGATCGCGCAGCCCACCACGAAGGCGAAGGCGACCGGCACGATCGGCGGCACCGGGCGGGCGGCCTTCTCACTCTCGGAGCCGTCCGGCGATTTCCGATCGTCCGCCGCCCTAGACCGGCGCTGTGCCGCCTTCAGACCGGAAGCGACATTCTCGATCGCCCGCCGTTGCTCCACCCCGATCGGCATCCGTGTGAAGGTAGAAGCCTCGAGGCGATGAACCGCGAAACGATGCGGAATGGCTTCGGATCGAGACGGCCGGCATCGTCGACGAGGATGCGGACGACGTCCGACGCGCGCAGCGGATATTCGAGTCGAACAGGGTCAGACAGGGTCGGACAGGTTCGGACACGTCGGACATGTCGGACTTCGGGCCGGCGTCTGATCCGGACACGCGTCTACGGCTCGCTTGCTCGCGTCTATCAGTAGCTCTTCGCCCACACCACCCGCTTGGCGCTCGGTTCGCCGGTGAAGGGGCAGACGCCCGGCTCGCCTTCGTCGCCGCAGAGACCCTGCCCGTCGAGCGGAATGCAGCGCACCGTGACCGCGAGATCCTGCTTGATCTTCTCCTCGAGCTTCGGATCGCCGTTGAAGTGCGCCAGCGCGAAGCCGCCATGGATCGGGGTCGCGGCACCGGAGTCCTCCCCGGACTCCTCGCCGCCCTTCTCCACCGCCCTGCCGGGACTCCTGAAGAAGTCGTGGAAGTCGTCCTTCGAGTCGATGACGCGGGTGTGCTCGGTGCGGAAGGCCTTCGCACGATCGAAGAGGCCCTGCTGGATCTCCGCGAGCGTGGACTCGATGCCCTCGACGAACGCGCCGACCGGGATCGACTCCTTCTCCTTGACGCCCTTGTCGCGGCGTCCGACGAAGACGCTGCCGGACGCGACGTCGCGCGGACCGACCTCGACGCGGACCGGCGCCCCGCGCTTCACCCACTGCCAGGTCTTGTCGCCGCCCCGAATGTCGCGGGTGTCGTACTCGACCTCGACGGCGCGGCCGCCGAAGTGCTTCTTGCGAAGGTCCGCGACCAGACGGTCGCAGAACTCGCGGACCTCGGCGGCGGACTCGGGCTTGTGCAGCACCGGCTGCACCACGACGTGGGCCGGCGCGACCATCGGCGGGCAGATCATGCCGTCGTCGTCGGCGTGGGTCATGATGGTGCCGCCGATGAGACGGGTGCTGACGCCCCAGCTCGTGGTCCAGCAGAACTCGCGCCTGCCCTGGTCGTCCTGGAACTGGATCTCCTGCGCCTTCGAGAAGTTCTGACCGAGGAAGTGGCTGGTGCCGGCCTGCAGCGCCTTGCGGTCCTGCATCATGGCCTCGATGCACCAGGTCTCGACGGCGCCGGGGAACCGCTCGCCCGCGGTCTTCTCGCCGCGCACGACCGGCATCGCGAGCCAGTTCTCGGCGAAGTCGGCGTAGACGTCGAGCATCTGCATGGTCTCGGCCTTCGCTTCGTCGGCGGTCGCGTGGGCGGTGTGTCCCTCCTGCCAGAGGAACTCTGCGGTGCGGAGGAAGAGTCGGGTGCGCATCTCCCACCGCACGACGTTCGCCCACTGGTTGATGAGCAGCGGCAGGTCGCGGTGGCTCTGCACCCACTTCGCGAAGGTCGCGCCGATGATCGTCTCGCTGGTCGGCCGCACCACGAGCGGCTCCTCGAGCTCGCCCGCTGGAATCAGCTTGCCGCCCGGGCCGGCCTCGAGGCGGTGGTGCGTGACCACCGCGCACTCCTTGGCGAAGCCCTCGACGTGCTCGGCCTCCTTCTCGAGGAAGGAGAGCGGGATGAAGAGCGGGAAGTAGGCGTTCTTGTGGCCGGTCGCCTTGAACATCCCGTCGAGGCCGCGCTGGATGTTCTCCCAGATCCCCCAGCCCCAGGGCTTGATCACCATGCAGCCGCGGACCGGAGAGGTCTCGGCGAGGTCCGCGGCGCGGACGACCTGCTGGTACCACTCGGCGTAGTTCTCGCTTCGGGTGGGTGTGATGGCGGTCTTTGGAGCGCTCATGAGGGTGGATTCCCGAGAACGGAGAGAAGTCAGCGAGAGGATCGACGTCGGCGAGCTCGGGCCGGGGACGAACTCCCCAGGCGCCGACTGCCGGAGTCGTCGAATCGCCGAAGGTACCATCGGGCGATGAGCGACGACGACGCCACCAGGCCCACCGACGCGGGGAGTGCCGCCGCGCCCGCACGTGGTCTGGCCGCGATCGCGGTGATCGCGTCGGACATCAAGCTCGCCCACAGCATCTTCGCCCTTCCCTTCGCCCTGTTCGGCGCGTTCCTCGCCGCCACCTCGGCCGGGGGTCCGTTGACGTCGGATCCTCCGGATCGCTCGCGGTTCGTCTGGCAACTCGCCCTGATCCTGGTGGCGATGGTCTCGGCCCGGACCGTGGCGATGCTCGCCAACCGGATCGCCGACCGAAGGATCGATGCGACGAATCCCCGAACCTCCGGGCGGGCGATTCCCTCGGGACGACTGTCCGCCGGCACCGCCGTCGTGGCGATGCTCGCATCGGCTGCGGTCTTCGCCGGCGCGTGCGCGGCGTTCATTCCCATCGACGGCAACCAGTGGCCGATCCGACTCGCCCTGCCGGTTCTGCTGTGGCTCTGGGCGTACGGATACACCAAGCGGTTCACCTGGCTCTGCCACGTCTGGTTGGGAATCGGTCTGGGCATCAGTCCGATCGCCGCGGTGCTGGCGGTCGAACCGAGTGCGCTGGGCCACCTCGCACCCTGGCTTCTCGGCGCCGCGGTCACGTGCTGGGTCGCGGGATTCGATGTGATCTACGCCCTGCAGGACGTCGAGGTCGATCGCCGCGACGGACTCATGAGCATGCCTGCATCTCTGGGCGAGGCCCGGGCGATGCACGCGAGCCGGGTGTTGCACGTCGCGAGCATCGGTCTGCTCGTGGGCGTCTACCTGCTCGATCCGAGCCGAGCCCTCGGTCGGATCTACGTCGGCGCCGTCGCGATCGCCGCGCTCGTCCTTCTCATCGAGCATCTCACCGTGAAGCGTTGGGGCACCACGAGGATGGCGCTGACCTTCGCGACCCTCAACGGGGTGGTCAGCGTGATCGTCGGTGGGGCCGGCATCGCGGACCTCGTCGCGGGATAGGCCGAGACCTCGGGTGTTCGACCCTTGGTCGCGGACCATCCATCCGCGAGAATGTTCCTCGGAGGCGACGAGGCCCAACCGCCGCCGCACGAATCGAGACGGAACCGCGAGCACTCGGAACTCGCGAACAGGCAGTCATGAACGAGTCGATCCGGAACTCCCAGACACCCGGTCCATCGAACCGACCTCCCCGAATCGATGCGAACCTTCCACTTGCGGAAGGCCTTCGACGCTCGATGCTCGATCAGATCGAGTGGGCCGAGGATGCCGCCGCCCGCATTCCGATGAGCGGCGAGGCCGCCACCCGCGCAGCCGAACTCAGACGATGCCGCAAGGCGATCAAGCGGACTCGGGCGATCCTCCGACTGGTTCGAGGACGCGCCGACGCCGCCACGATCGCGAGCATCGACGACGACCTGCGCGACGCCGGAAGACGACTCTCCACCCAGCGGGATCGGGACGTGCGTCTCCAGACGATCGCGCGACTGCTGGGACCGGAGATGGCCGCGACCGGAACGACCGAGGCGTCCCGCGACCGTCCCGACGCCATCGCCGAGACCGATCGGTCCGCGGATCTCGTGCAGGCGAGGATGCGCCAACTCGAGGACCGGGTCGGTGATCTGGCGATCGAAGAGATCTCGTGGTCGAGGTTGAGGCGGCGCATCTCGAGACGCTGGATCCGGACGCGGCGACGACTTCGCAAGGAGGCCTCCCGGGGCGGCGACGAGCGGCTGCACGCGGTCCGCAAGGCCTGTGGGCGCCTCGAGACGCAGTTGATGCTGTTCGAGGGGATCGGCGATCGACGTGTTCGGAGAAGACGCAAGCGGATCAGTCGCGTCTACGAGACGATCGGAGAGGATCGCGATCTCGCACTCGCCCTTGCCGCCAGTGGCGAGGGGGATGATCCGCTTCGAGACGCGATCGATCGGCGACGCGCCGAACTGTCCCTCGTACTGCATCGGCACATCGGAGGACTGCGTCGCCTTCGTCGAAAGGCCTGGTCGATGCTGGCACCCGCCGAGACCACCCGTTCAGTTCCCCCCCGAGACGACCCGTCATGAAGATCCTCCTGCGCCTCGCCGTCGCGTTCGTCCTGCTTCTCGTCGTCGGTGTGGTGGTCGCGCTGCTGTCGCTCGACTCGATCGCCAAGGGTGTCGTCGAGAGCCAGGGCTCCAAGGCCCTGGGCACCTCGGTCGAACTCGACTCGATCTCGATTCGACCCGTCGCCGGACGAGCGTCGATCGCCGGACTCTCCGTCGCCAACCCGCAGGGCTATCGAAAGCCCTCCATCCTGGTTCTCGATCGGGGCAGCATCGCCGTACGGCTGGGATCGCTGCTGTCCGATCGCCCCGAGGTTCCCGAGATCCTCATCGACGGAGTGAAGGTCGATGTCGAGCAGAAGCCGGGCACCTCGAACCTCAAGGAGCTGATCGATGGGATGAAGGCGGCGGCGGTCGGAGACGACGGAGCGGTCACGGGCGAGCCTGGAACGACTCAGCGCTTTCAGGTGGACCGGCTCTCCATCAAGGACGTCTCGGTCACCGCACAGATCCTGCCCATCGCAGGTGGCGCCAGCGAGATCACATTCGAGATCGAGGAGATCGAGATCGCCGACCTCGATTCGGGAGACGCCGAAGGCCTGTTGATGGATGAACTCGTCTCCAAGGTCGTCGGCGCGGTGATCGCGGCGGTGGTCGAGCAACTGACGATCAAGGCTCCCGGCGCGCTCGTCGACGGACTCGGCGGTCTCGTCGATTCGCTCGGAATTCCCGACGCGACCATGAAGATCGGCGGAGTCGCCGTCGATCTCGGAAGTGGCATCGCCGAGGGGGCCGGGAAGTTGATCGAAGGTGCCGCCAAGGGCGTCGGCGACTCGATCGGAGGCCTTGGGGAGAGCCTGGAGAAGGGTCTCGAGGGCGCCTTCGGCGGCGGGGACGACTCGAAGTCGCCCTGACCGGACCACGAAACGACGCGGCGACGGCTTCGAACGGAAGCCGTCAGGCCGTCTCGATGCGGGGAAACAGCGCGATCTTCCGAACCCCGTCGAAGTCCCGCGCCGCATCCATGCGGACCTGGTCCGCCAACGGTCCGCTCTCGGTGACCTTCGCGCATCCCAACGCCTCGCGAAGACGATCCATCGAGTCGGGCATCAGAGGCCACAACAGGGCGCTCGCGGCGAAGAGCACCTCCAACGACTGGTGCAGGATCCGCGCGAGATCCTCGCGGCGATCGGGGTCCTTGGCGAGTCGGAACGGCTCGGTGCGGTGGATGAAGCCGTCGAGCGATCGGAACAGGGAGAGTCCGGCCTCGGCCATCCGATCGATCGCGAACCGACCGGCGGCGGATTCGGCCTCGCGCAGCGCCTCGGCGATCGAGGCGTTCCAGTCCCGGTCGCCCACGATCCGATGCGGGTCCTCCGGTCGCGGCACCGAGCCCTCGAAGTAGCGTTCCGCCATCGCGGTCACTCGACTTGCTCCGTTGCCGACGGTGTTGACCAGATCGGTCGCGTAGGCGTCGGCGAACTGATCCTCGCGAAAGTCCGCGTCGGAGGCGCCGAGCGGACCACGGGTCGCCATGAACCACCGCCACGCGTCGAGTCCATAGCGATCGTGGTAGCGTCCGATCGCCTCGAGATCGACGAAGTTGCCGAGGCTCTTGCTCATCTTCTGGCCCTCGGCGATCCAGAACGCGTGGGCGTAGATGCACTTCGGAAGCGGCAGCTCCAGAGCCATGAGAAGCGCCGGCCAGATCACCGCATGGAACCAGAGGATCTCCTTGCCGATCACGTGGAAGTCTGCGGGCCAGAACTTCGCGCGTTCGCTCGAGGTGGGGTCCTCCTCGCCGAGACCCAGCGCGGTCGCGTAGTTGAAGAGCGCGTCGATCCAGACGTAGACGACGTGGCCTTCGGCGCCGGGCATGGGAATGCCCCAGGAGAAGTTGGTCCGCGTGATCGGGACGTCCTGCAGGCCCTCCCGGAGTCGACCCAGCACCTCGTTTCGTCGAGCAGCGGGACGAACGAACTCTGGGTTCTCGTCGAAGTGCCGCTCGAGGCGTTCCTGAAACGCGCTGAGCCTGAAGTAGTAGTTGCTCTCCTTCGCGCGAACCAGCGGGCGACCTGACACGGGACTCCTGTAGTCGAGCTCCTTCGCCCTGGTCTCGGTGTGGTACTCCTCCTGGCCCTCGTCGTACCAGCCCTCGAACTCGCCGAGGTGCACCGCGCCGGCGGCCTCGAGGCGCTCGAGCAGTCGCTGCACCTGCCGCTCGTGACGCGGCTCGGTGGTGCGGATGAAGTCGTCGTTGGAAAGACCGAACAGGCCCAGCACCCGACGGAACTCCGCGGCGTTCTCGTCGGCGAGGGCCTGTGGGGTGGTGCCACGGTCGCGGGCGGACTTCTCGACCTTCACCCCATGCTCGTCGGTGCCGGTCAGGAAGAAGACGTCCCGCCCCGAAAGGCGCATGAACCGGGCCCACACGTCGCACAGCGTCGTGGTGTAGGCGTGCCCGATGTGCGGACGGTCGTTGACGTAGTAGATCGGCGTGGTGACGTAGGCCGTCGCCGCAGTCTGGTCGGGCATGGCGCGAGTATAAATGGACGAGGTGCCGATCCCTCCGTCCGAAAGGAACGTAGGAGTCCGACGTGACCGAGGACGCTGACATCACGACGCCGCGACGACGCACCACGAGCGGTCCGGCGATCTTCGGCACCCTCGTGGCGATCGCCATCGCGGTGCTGGTGGGCGTCTTCGGTCCCGACATGGGTCGTCGGGGCCTGGTCCCCGAGGGCATCCCTCTTGGAGCGGTCGTCGAGCGTCTCGGCGAGGCGCATCGCTCCCGGGTCGCCTCGGAGAACGTTCCAAGGAGCGGATGGCGCGAGGCCGTCGAGGCCCTCGGCGCGACCCGGGTGCTGGAACCGACCGGGGAAGTCTGGACCTACCGAGGGGCGCAGATCGAGGACGGCGTCGGAACGAGCTTCTCCGATCCGAATCCGGTGGTCGTCGGAGTGTTCGATCGGGATGGCGAAGGCGGCTCCGGTCGGGTTCGACTGAGCGTCGCGGCGGTCGCCGATGGCGGAGAGTTCCACCGCTACGACGGATTCGTCCGATCCACGCCGCTGCTCGACGGCGAGGTGCTTCGATTCTCCGCCGCCGAAACCACCAATGGGGTCCCGGTGCTCGTGTTCGTCGACGGACCCGTCGTCTGGATCGTGCACTGCGACGACGACAAGGTGCTGGAGGATCTGACCCCGTCGCTTCTCGATCGACCCGCCATCGATCCCGAGGACCCTCTGCCCCGTCAGGTCCGGGGTCCCAGTCAGGATCGATTTGTGGTTCCCGGACGCGATTCCGCCGAAGGCGTGGAGTCGAGGCTCGAATCGCCGATCCACCGTTCGTAGTCTTGAAGGGGGGTTCGGACCGATCGAACCGTTCCCGATGCGGACCCCTTCCGTCTTCGCCGACCACGCCGAGAGGACCACGATGCCGTCTCCCACCCAGTTCCCCGCGCCGATGACGCTTGCCGTGCTGCTCGGGGTCGCTGGCGTCGCCGTCGCCCAGAACGCCCTCGACCACAACCTGCAGCGGGGACCCGGCTCGAGTCGGATCAACCCAGCCGCGCCGAAGGTCGACTACCGGGCCCGCAACGAGGACGTCACCGGAACCCTTGCCGGAGGGCGCAGCTTCCGAGGCAACGTCGGCTACCGCGCCAGTGGCGACTTCGGTGGCCAGGTCGGCGCCGACAGTCTTCAGCGTTCGCTCTCCTTCAGCGCCTACAGCGATCCGTCCCTCTTCAACTCGCCGCTTCGCAACGAGCAGTTCCGGATGGCCGACGGTCTCGGCATCTACCAGTACCGACGGCAGTACACGGCGCTTCCGCTCTACACCAGCGTCGATCAGGTCGGTGGTCTGGTCGAACAGCAGATCCGACTCGATCGCTCCGCAGCGGCGATCATGACCGGCAACCTCTATTCGACCGCCGTCGGCCAGAGCCAGATCGGACTCGTCCGCGACGCCGAGCAGGGCGCCTCGATCATCTCCGCATCTCCGCTGCGCGGCGTTCGGGCGACGCCTCTCGAGGATCCGTTGTTCGATGCCAACCTGACCCCATACGACCGGGCCCGAGTCGTCGAGGAGGCCCGCCGCGGCACCCTCGATCCTCGCACCGTCGGCACCGCGTTCCGAAGTCCCCTCGCCGTGCAGTCGGAGGCCCAGGCCGAACGTCCCGCACCGACGGGTCTTCGGGGAGGCCGAGACGAACGAGGTCCGATCTCCAACGCCGTCGACACCGGACGCTTCGAGATGGGAGAACCCGGTCGCGATCCGGGATACGAGCGAATCGTCGAGCGGATCTTCGAGCAGTACGCCGATCGCGAGGACGTCGAGTTGACCGCCGACGGCGAGGTCATGAACGACCTTCGCGATCGACTCGAGGAGCTGCGAAGGAACCTCCGCGGCGAACTCGACGGCGACTTCGATGTGCTTGGGGAATCACTCGAGCAGTTCATCCGTCCCGATCCGATGCTGCCCGGCGAGATGATCGATCCGACCGAAGAGTCCGAGATCGGCGACACCGCGCCGGAGACCGGCTCGGGGACGGCGATCCGCCTTCCGGGCGGGACCGCGCCGCTTCCGGGCCTGCCGGGCCTTCCTGGAATCCCCGAGGACGATCCACGGGAGATCGATCCGGCGCTCGAGGTTCCGCCGGAGCGATTGCTCTCGATCGAGGAGATGGCGGAGGTGCTTCGCCACGGCCGGCTCGTCGAGCGCCTGACCGAGGGCGAGCGCACCCGCGTCCAGGAGCTCATCGAGGAGGGTCAGCGCCTGATCGGCGAGGGCGAGTACTTCCGCGCCGAGCGACGCTTCGAGAGCGCCCTGCGGATCCAGACCGACCACCCGATGGCGTCGGCGGGCATCGCCAGCGCCCAGATCGGCGCGGGTCTCTACATGTCTGCAGGACTCACCCTTCGAAATCTCTTCACCGACTACCCGGAGATGATCGACACCCGCTACGCCGCCGATCTGCTGCCTCCTCGGGACCGTCTCGAACGCGTCGCGGAGACGGCGCGCGAACGGATCGCCCTCGACCGCGACCTCGGCGGCTACGGACTCCTGCTCGGGTTCATCGGACACCAGATCGGCGACGACGCGATGACCTCAGAAGGCGTCGCCTCGATGCGCCTCGAACGGTCCACCGAGCGCCTCGCGGAACTCGTCGAGGCGATCTGGATCGCCGACGACGGCGACGAAACCGGGAAGTGATCGCGGAGTTCAGTTCGAAAGCGCCGACGGTCCGGCCATGAGTCCGAGGGTCCTGTGCACCTCTCTGGTCGCGCGGGACTTGTTGAGCGTGTAGAAGTGGATGCCGCGGACCCCGTGGTCGATGAGATCTCGGCACTGCTCGGCGGCCCAGTGCGTGCCCACCCGCTCCACGGACTCCGGATCGTCCTTGCATCGTTCGAGCGCCTTCAACAGCGGCGCAGGGAATCGGGTTCCCGCCGCGAGATCGGCCATGCGTCGCAGTCCGGAGATGCTCGTGATCGGCATGATGCCCGCGACGATGGGCACCTCGATCCCGGCGATGCGACAGCGCTCGCACCAGTCGAGGAAGCTGGGGTTGTCGAAGAACATCTGCGAGCAGATGTAGTCGGCACCCGCATCCACCTTCGCCTTGAGGTGCTCGATCTGGACAAGGGTGTTGGGGGTCTCCGGGTGGCCTTCGGGAAAGCCTGCGACTCCGATGCCGAAACCACCGGGCACACCGAGACGCTCTCCCGTGGATCGGATCTTTCGAACGAGATCCGCGGCGAAGGGGAAGTCCCCTGCAGGTGCGGTGTCGCCACCTTGTGGCGGATCGCCCCGAAGCGCGAGGATGTTGGAGACCCCCGCCTGCGCGTAGCGCTCGAGGATGGCGGAGATCTCGTCGTGGGAGTGACCCACGCAGGTCAGGTGCGGAATCGGATCGAGGGTGGTCTCCCGACGCAGTCGGACCACAAGTTCGTGGGTCCGGTCCCGGGTCGAGCCGCCGGCCCCGTAGGTGACCGAGACGAAGGACGGCTTGAGGGACTCGAACTCTCGAATCGACTCGAACAGGCTCGACCATCCCGACTCGCTTCGAGGGGGAAAGAACTCGTAGGAGAGGGTCGTGGAGTCGCGCTTGAAGATCTCGTCGATGTGCATGGGTTCCTCGACCTAGACGGTACCTCTTGAGTTCGGCCGAGGACACCACGCGGCTCCAGTCCCTGGAGTGTTCTCGAGGGACCGTTGGTAGACTCGTCGCATGGCCGGAACGCCGAGGATCCCACGCCCGACCGCCGCGCGGGTGAGCCTGTACCTGCGGGAACTCGAGCGGCGTCTCGAACGGGGTGAGTCCACCATCAGATCCCGTGAACTCGGGCATTGCCTCGGCTTGACCGACACCCAGGTCCGGAAGGACCTCGGTCACATCGGACATCTGGGATTCCCAGGGGTGGGCTACCGGATCGAGGATCTCATCGCCCGACTTCGGTTTCTCTCCGGCACGGATCGGGGGTGGAGAGCCGCGGTCGTCGGGGTCGGCAACATCGGACGCGCCCTGTTGAGCTACGACCGCTTCGAGTCGGAGGGCTTCCGGATCGTCGCGGCGTTCGACTCGGATCCGGAGAAGATCGGTCGCCACGTCGGCACCCACGAGATCCTCCCGATGGAACGCCTCGGCGAACTCGTCCGGGAGCGGGGCATCCGGATCGCCATCGTCACGACGCCCCCCGCCGCGGCTCAGGACGCCGCCGACGCACTCGTCGAAGCCGGCATCTCCGGCATTCTCAACTTCGCGCCCTGTCGACTCGAGGTTCCCCCTTCGGTCGTGTCGACCGAGGTCGATCTGGGGATGTCGCTGCTTCAGCTTGCCCTGCAGGTGCGTCTGGTCAACGGAGAACTTCTCGAGATCGAGGAGGACCCCGCACGATCCGGTCCGGTTCGGGCACGGAGCATCAGACGATGATCCGAATCCCTCGGACGCGTTCGATGGCCGCAGCGACCTCCCTGTTGTCGATGGGTCTGTTGTGCGGGTGCGACATGAAGGTGCTGACGCCGAGTCCCGCGGATCGACTTCGGGAGGAGAACGATCGACTCCAGGCCGAAGTCGATGGCCTTCGGATGCGTCTGGTCGAATCCGAGTCGAAGCTCGCGATGATCGGGGCCGAAGCGTCGTTCGTGCCGTCCGATCGCGAAGCCCTCGCTGCTGCACCGAGGCTCTCCAGCATCTCGATCGCAAGTTCCAGCGTGCTTCGGTTGGGTGCGGATGGTCGTGGCACGTTGCTGGTGCGACTCGTTCCCGGCGACGGCCGTGGACGCTTCATGCAGATCACCGGATGGGTCTCGATCCGATCTTCGATGCTGGACCGACGATCGCCACCAAGCCTGATCGGCGAGCGATCGTTCTCCCCCGGCGAGGTCCGAGACGCATGGCGGAGCGGGTTCGGTGGAAGCGTCTACCTCTTCGAGGTCCCGGTGGTCGTTCCAGAGGTTGCGGAGGAGTTCCAGGAGGCCACCGTGCTGGCGACCTTCAGAGATGCGATCGGTGGCGGGGAGTTCTCCCGACACGGTCTGGTGCCGGTCGATCGCGATGTCCAGGATGTGCCGGATGTCCAGGAAGGGGGACGCTCGCGATGAAACGACGACGACGCCTTGTCGGAGGCCTGCTGCTCGCGACGGTATCGATCGGCTCGGGAACGGCGGGTTGTCAGAAGGTGCTCTTCCCCGCGAAGTCCACCCGCAGCCAGTTCGAGGACTACGACCGGATGCGACAGGTCTACGTGCCGATGCAGGTGCCGGACATGTACGGCAAGCCTCGGCCAGCGCTTCGTGAACGGTTGACGACCGAGTGACTTCCGGACCGGTTCTTCATGTTCGTGGAAGTCTCGGCAGGAACTGACGCATCGACATCGGCTCCTCGCCGATCAGTTCGCGAAGACAGACCGCGAGCAGCCGGGCCGCCCGGGCCACGATCTCCAGCGGGACGGTCTCGCCGTCGGATCCTTCGCTTCGATCCTCGATGTGCGAAGGTCGATCGTCCTCGGGGACTTCACGCTCGCCAAGACGCCCGATCCAATCGACGGTGTCCCGACGCACCCGCCAGGATCGTTCGGGCGAAGGTTCGCCCTCGACCGGGATCGAGATGAACCGACCTTCGCCGGGATCGAACAGCACCGGTCCCGATCCTGCGGGCAACGACAGGTCCGGCGCGTAGCCGATGTCGACCAGAAGGCGCCACTGGAACAGGGCGATCGCTTCGAGGGGGCGTGTGCCGGAATCGATCGCACGCAACGCACCGACCGCGGCGTCGTAGGAGACCGGGTGGGGGTCCTGGGACGGCATGGTCCGCTGCAGGAGATCTCCGAGATAGAACGCGGCGCGACTCGCCTCGAGATCTCTCCGAAGACGCGGAAAGGTCTCGAGCATCGTCCAGTCGGTCAGGGTCAGCAGACTCCGATCGCTCTTCCCGAGGGCCAGGATCTCGCCACGGGTGAAGAGATCGAATCCTCCGCCGAACCGGCCCCGCTCGCGGCGAGCCCCCTTGGCGAGGCCGCGAATCAGACCATGGCCACGGCCGAACAGGCTCACCGTCTGGCTCGTCTCGGACCAGTCCCAGTGGCGGATGCAGAGCGCCTCGTCTTCGATCCTCGGCACGGGCGGACGATAGCCGCGACCGGCGTCCTTCTTCGACCCCCGGAACGGCGACGAGGCCACTTCTTCAGGCCGAGCGACGTGGTTCCCGAGCGGCCACCGCGTACACCCGATCTCGGCCGGCGCTCTTGGCCCGGTAGAGGGCATCGTCGGCGGCGGCCACGAGGGCCACGGCATCTCCCCCGGACCGGCATCCGTCGAGATCGGCGATGCCGAAGGAAGCCGTCACCTGGAGTCGATCGCGTCCGGGCCACCTCTCCTCGGAGAGCCGCCTTCGGATCCTCTCGGCGACCTCGATGGCAGACGCCGCGGAGACGCCGGGCAGGATCAGTCCGAACTCCTCGCCCCCGTATCGGCAAGGCACGTCGCTTTGGCGTCCCGTCGAGAGGATCGAGGCGAAACGTTCGATGACGGAGTCCCCGACCGGGTGCCCGAACTCGTCGTTGATCCGCTTGAAGTGGTCGATGTCGGCGAGGATCAAGGTCACCGGCCGCCCGTACCGACGGCACTCCGAGACCTCCTCTTCGAGCCGACGATCGAAGTACGAACGGTTCCAGAGACCGGTCAGTCCGTCGATTCGGGCCTTCTGGGCGAGCATTCGAACGAGTTGCCGGATGCGAAGCGCCGATCGCACACGAGCCCGAAGCTCCGCTGCTTCGAAGGGCTTGGCGACGAAGTCGATCGCACCGAGATCGAGGCCTCGGACCCTCGCCTCGGTCGAAGCGCTCGCCGACAGGAAGATGACCGCCGCGTCGGAAGTGACCTCGTCGGACTTGAGCCGCGAGAGGATCTCGAATCCGTCGAGATCACCCGACTCGCCGAGATCGATGTCGAGCAGAACCACGTCGGGACGAAGCGACTTCGCCATCGCGAGTCCCTCGGTCGCCCCACCGGCGAGATGGATCTCCGCCGACTCGTGTCGAAGATGGTGCCTCAGCAGCTGGTGGACCAGCGGGCAATCGTCGATGGCGAGGATTCGAGGTCGGACATCGGGTTCGCCCATCGAGTCCTCCTCACGCCGCCGCGATCGAACGAAACAGCGATTCGAGACTCTCGAGACCTCGAGAGATCTCCATCTCGCCCATCGAGTCCTCCGTGTCCGTCGCCCGGATTCGAAGCAGATCCTCGATCTCGCCGGCGGCCTTCCCGATCTCCGGGAACCCGTACCCGCCGGCGGCCCCACGAAGCTGGTGGGTGCCGAAACGGACGGTGTCGAGATCGCCGCGCCGACACGCCTCTCGAAGTTCCTGGATCCGAACCTCGAGCTGCTGCAGGAACATCTCGGCCAACGCCGCCATCTCGGGATCGTCCGGGAACCTCAGACGAGCGATCTGCAGTCCATGGTGTTGATCGGGCGGCGGCGACATGACGGCAAGATCGGCCCACGACCGCGGCGCCTTCTGCCGTCCTTGCGAATCGGATCGATGTTGACGATGGCCACCCCGATCCTCGTGGATTGACCGGCCTCGTCGGCGTCCACTACCCTCGTGGTTCTTCATGCCCCCGGCCGGGCGAAAGCCCTGCTCGAGGAGATTCGAACGATGGTTCCGAAGGCCCCGCCTCGGGAGACCCAACCGGGTTTCCTCTACGTCCCCCCCTACCGCATCCAAGGGTTCAGCATCGCCGGCGAAGGCACCGTGATCCAGGTGCCGGAGCTCGATGTCTGCTTCGACATCGGAATGTGCCCACGGATGGTGCTGCCGTCTCCGACGGTCGCGATCAGCCACGGCCACATGGACCATGTGGGTGGACTTCCCTACTGGCTCAGCCAGCGGCACTTCCAGAAGCTCGGTCCAGGGCGCATCGTCTGCCATCGCCGCCTCGAGGGACCGATCCGGAAGATGATCGAGAGCTGGGTCGATCTCGAACGACAGAAGACGCCGTTCGAACTGACCGGAGTCGAGGATGGCGAGGAGTTCACCCTTCGCCCCAACCTCGTGCTGCGGGCGATCGAGGTCAGCCACACCAGCCCAAGCATGGGGTGGGCCGTGATCGAGCGTCGCAGCAAGCTGCTCGAGGAGTTCGCGGATCTGCCTCAGGATCGACTCGTCGAACTGAAGTCCAGAGGCACCCAGATCACCAGAACCGTCGAGATCCCCCTGGTCGCCTACACCGGCGACACCGAGATGGGACCGTTTCTCTACCGGCCCGAGTTCGCCGACGCGAAGATCGTCGTCAGCGAGTGCACCTTCTTCGACGAGAGCCATCGCGGCCGCGCCAAGGTCGGCCGCCACCTGCATGTGGAGGATCTCGCACAACTGGTGCGGGTCTGGAAGGCCAAGGCCGTCGTGGTGGTGCACCTGTCACGACGGAGTCCTCTGGGACTCATCCGGGATCGGCTCGACGCCATCGACGGTGGCGAGCACAAGGACCGCCTTCTGGTGCTGATGGACCACCGAGCGA
Organism: Planctomycetota bacterium; assembly: GCA_017859745.1. Lineage (GTDB taxonomy): Bacteria > Planctomycetota > Phycisphaerae > Phycisphaerales > SM1A02 > VGXO01. The sequence goes on along the minus strand of JAFMML010000006.1, from coordinate 27,371 downwards.
ACCGGCGTCGGCACGAGGCACAGCTTGAAGAGGCCGCCCCCGCGGCCGCGGTGGAGGGGTCTTCGAGCAGATCGGGCACATGAGCCATGTTCTTCATTGACGCTGCCTGAACGGACTCGTAGATTCGCCTCCCCTCGGAATTCCACCGTTCGCGACTCCACGCGAACGTCCCCGGAGCACCTCGATGGCCCGCCTCGAGTCGAACTTCAAGCCGGACCTGATGGCGTACCTGCGTCGCCATCACGGGGACATGTGCCGGCACTGGTTCGACGACATCGAGCCCCTCGACATCGAGGGTGGTGTGGTCCGGATGCTGGTCAACGAGCCTGTGCAGCTTCGGTATCTCCAACGATGCTGTGTGCAGCAGTTCACCGAAGCGGCCCAGCAGGTGTCGGGCCGTCTCCTGGCCCTTCGCTTCGTGGGACCCGAGGAGGAGTTCACCGCAGCACCCGAACCCTCCGTCTCCGGCGGCGACGATCTGCCCGAACTCGGCGAGCAGATGCTGCTCTCCCCCGACTACTCCTTCGAGAACTTCGTCGTCGGACCGGGCAATCGTCTCGCCCACGCAGCGGCGACGGCCGTCGCGGAGCAGCCGGGTCGGGCCTACAACCCGTTCTTCATCCATGGTGGCGTCGGTCTCGGCAAGACCCACCTGCTGCAGGCGGTGACCCAGTCGATCCTCAGTCGAAATCGTCGTGCGGAGATCTGCTACATCTCCTGCGGCACCTTCACCGATGCGTTCCACGAATCGGTCAAGGCCGGTCGGATGAACGCGTTTCGCCATCGGTTCCGAAACGTGGACATGCTCGTCATCGACGACATCCACTTTCTGGCGAAGCGGGAACAGAGTCAGGAGGAGTTCTTCCACACCTTCAACGCCCTCTATCAGGCGGGACGTCAGGTGGTGCTCTCCTCCGACGCGGCACCACAGGACATCCCGGATCTCGAGGAGCGATTGACCAGTAGGTTCAACTGCGGTCTCGTCGCCCGCATCGACAAGCCCTGCTACGAGACGCGGGTGTCGATCCTGAAGACCAAGGCTCGCCTGCTCGACGCGACCCTTCCCGACGACGTTCCCGCATACATCGCCGCCCGCATCGACTCCAACATCCGGGAACTCGAAGGCGCCCTGACGAAGGTCCGGGGGGTCGCCCACGCCATGGGCGTCCCGATCACCCTCGACCTGGCCAAGGCCGCCCTCGCCGCCGACCCGACCGCCAACCGATCCGCCGGCCAGCCGAACATCCAGCTGATCGTCGATGCGGTGACCGCCTTCTACGACGTCAAGTTGACCGATCTGCTTTCCAAGCGACGCCACAAGTCGATCGCCCTGCCACGCCAGGTCTGCATGTGGTTGGCCCGCCGCCACACCCGGTTCAGCCTCGAGGAGATCGGTGGATACTTCGGTGGCCGGGATCACACGACCGTCATGCACGCGATCCGCACCATCGACGCCCGCCGCAAGACCGACGACCGCTTCAGCGACGAGGTCGAGCGGATCGAACTCGATCTCACCGAGACGGGGGCCTGAGGCCGGTTCGGGCGTCACCCGACTTCGACGCTCTATTGCTCAAAACAGAAGCTTGAACTCGTGATCGCCTATCGGTGATCACCCGACTTCTGTCGTGTTCCGGTTGCCTCGAAGACAGCGGGTCAACCGCAAGCGGTTGGGTGCCTTGGGGCCAAGCGCCATACCCAACTCATGTGGACAACTCGTCACTTGTCCCATGGTCGATGTCTGGGTTGGGTTTGCTGTTGATCATTGACCCACCACATCATGGGGTGGACTGCCAGCGACACCCCATCCCCACTCGGATCGCCTCCGTCATCACCGCTTGGGACCACCTTGATCAGACAGTTGTCCACACAGGTTCTCCACAGTATCTTGTCGTGTGTAAGTGTCTTTATTGGTTGGGTTTATGGTTTGATTGTCGTGGTGAACCCGCATTCCGTCAGGGCCTCTACTACGACGGCTAAGAACATCTCTTTCTCTCTCTAGACAGCACCTCCGTGAGCCCATCGGTCGCGTCTTGTGATTTGTCAATCTTGTGGTTGGAGTCTGCACGATTCCGAGTTGTCCAGAGTGATGTGGATCAACTGTTGACACTTCGGACACCAGGTTGTGGTGCGTTGGCCCATCACGGTGTGCTCGAGATCGGTTCGGCATCGATGGCAGGCCTCACCCTGCCGTCCATAGACCTTCAGATGACGCTGTGCCGTTCCTGGTTCGTTCGATCCATTTCGATAATCTCGAATGGTCGTGCCGCCCGCGGAGATCGACCTCCGGAGAAGGGATCGGATGGCGGCGGAAAGTCTTGAGACGGCATCTCGAGCGAGGCGATTCGCCGGAGTGGCCGGATGGACCCCGACAGCGAAGAGCGCCTCGTCGGCGTAGATGTTGCCGACCCCGGCAAGCACCTTCTGATCGAGGAGGGCGATCTTGATGGCCCGCCGCGTTGCCGAAAGCGCCTGAGCGAGTTCGCGTGACCGGATCGAGAGGGCATCCGGCCCCAGGCGGGTGCGGTCCTGTTCGAAGTCCTCCTCGGTCTCGAAGACGACCAGGTCTCCGAACCGTCGCGGGTCCACCGATCGAAGCACCCACCTCGTGTCGCCGGTTCCCCTGGCGATCCAGCGGACATGCTCATGCGGAAGGCGAGCGGGACCTCGACCGTCGTTCGTTCGCTCCACGAGGAGACGACCGGTCATGCCCAGACGCATTCGCAGGCGACGGGGGCCCCGTTCGACGAGGGCGAGTTCCTTGCCGTGCCGGACGATTCGATCGATGGTGGCGCCGGCCATCGGGTGTCGGCGTTCGGACGCCTTGGACGACGACACGAAGTCGCGCCTCCGCACCTCGACCGACTCGATCACAGCTCCCTCGAGCACCTCGAGTGAACGACGAACGCATTCGACTTCGGGGAGTTCGGGCATGGGTGGCTGGGATGGTTCCGAGGCGTGTGTCGGCGGCGTCGAACCGGGGGTTTGTGCTCGGGCCGAACCTATACTCGATCGCCTCGTCGATGAAGCGGATTCGCGTCGAGGAGCCCACGCCACGATCAGGAGACTTCGATGACCGAATCAGACCGCGACGGCCACGAGTCCCCGACGCCCGCAGGCGCGATCGACGAGGTTCGCCAGGCCGCCCGCAGGATCTCGGCGGAGGTCCACAAGGTCATCGTCGGTCAGGACGAGGTGCTCGACGAGGTGCTGCTGGCGATGTTCTGCGGGGGGCACGCCGTCGTCGAGGGGGTTCCGGGCCTGGCGAAGACGCTGCTGATCTCGACCGTCGCGAAGTCGTTGAGTCTGGGGTTCTCCCGGATCCAGTTCACTCCCGATCTCATGCCTTCGGACATGACCGGCACCGAGGTGATCGAGGAGGACAAGGCGACCGGCACCCGCGAACTCCGCTTCGTTCGGGGCCCGATCTTCTCGAACGTCATCCTCGCCGACGAGATCAACCGCACGCCCCCGAAGACCCAGGCGGCGCTGCTCGAGGCGATGCAGGAACGACAGGTGACCGTCGGCGGAGTCCAGCACCGCCTGCCGAGACCGTTCTTCGTCCTCGCGACGCAGAATCCCATCGAGCAGGAGGGCACCTATCCGTTGCCCGAGGCCCAGCTCGATCGGTTCATGCTCGACATCCGCATCGGCTATCCCACCGAGGAGGAGGAACTCGAGATCGTGCGCCGCACGACCACCGGCACCAGCGAGGAGCCGGATCGAGTGCTCGATGCCGAGGACTGTCTTCGTCTTCAGCAGACGGTCCGGTCGGTTCCGGTCGCGGACCATGTCGCTCGCTATGCGCTGCGACTGGTGCGCACGACCAGGATCGACGAGCCCGGCGAGCGGCCTGCGATGGTCCGCGACTATCTCCGTTGGGGCGCTGGACCACGGGCGAGCCAGTTCCTTGTGCTGGCGGCCAAGGCCAAGGCGGCGATCGCGGGAGACGCCTGCGTCACGCCGGACCATCTCCGCGAAGTCGCCCTGCCGGTGCTGAGGCATCGCGTGATCACCAACTTCAACGCGGAGGCCGACGGGGTGGGCGTCGACGACGTCGTCCGCGCCATTCTCGAGGAGACGCCGGTGGAGTCCGGCGAGTCGGCGCGGGTCCTCGGCACGGTGGCGAAGTGACCGACTTCGGGGCGAGGGGACCGGAAGGATCCGGTGGGGCGCTTCGCGCCGAGCAGTACCTCGCGCCCGAGACGATCGGACAGTTGGCGACGTTCGAACTCCGCGCCCGCATGATCGCCGAGGGCATCACCAGCGGCATGCACCGATCCCCATTCCAGGGACCGGCGGTCGAGTTCGCAGAGCACCGCTCGTACGTGCCCGGAGACGATCTCCGCCACCTCGACTGGAAGGTGTTCGCACGGACCGACAAGCTGCATCTGAAGCGGTTTCAGCAGGAGACCACGCTCGACGTCGAGATCCTCGTCGACGGTTCCGGGTCGATGTCCTACGGATCGCTCGAGGTGAAGCGAGGTTGGGGCGGCACCGAGGCGTCGACGGATCGACGACTCTGGACCAAGTTCGATCACGCCGTGGCGACGGCGGCGGCGTTGGCGTACCTCGCCCTGCAGCAGCGTGATCGAGTCGGACTTTCGATCTACGCCGACGGTCTTGGACCGAGCCTTCGTCGAAGATCCAGTCGGGATCAGTGGAGGTCGATCGTCAGAGTCCTTGCGTCGGCGGGCGTCGAGGGCGTCGCCAATCTCTCGCGATCGATCGACCAGGCGATCGCCCGCCAGTCCGGACGAGGTCTGATGATCGTGATCTCCGATCTCCTGGGTCCGATCGAGGATCTCCACCAGGCACTCGCAACCTGTCGACACCGCCGCCAGGACGTGGTGCTGCTGCAGACCCTCGATCGTCGGGAACTCCACTTCTCGATCGACGGTTCGGCGCCATTCGAGGGCCTCGAGGGAGAAGGCGTCCTCGAAGCGGACGCCCGGGCCATTCGGCAGGACTACCTGAACGCCCTGAGGCTCCATCTCGAGGAGGTCCGTCGCACCGCGCGAGGATTCGGCTTCGACCACCTGCTGCTGGACACGCACGCCTCGGTCGGTCCCGCGTTGGCGCTGCTTCTCGCCAGACGGTCGGCCATGCTTCGATCGGGAAGAACGGGATGACGGCCACGGTGCTCGCCGCCGGATTCGCTGCACCAGGCCTCGCGATCGCCGGCCTCGTCGCCATGGCGTTGCCGGTCCTCATCCATCTTCTGCTTCGAAGGCGGCGACGTCCGATCGAATGGGCGGCGATGGACCTGCTTCGAAGAGCCATCGAACGCAGGCGACGCCAACTCCGTCTCGAACGCTGGTTGCTGCTGGCCATTCGCATGGCGGCCCTGGGCCTCCTCGGCGCCGCCCTCGCACGTCCCTACCTCGAGGGTGCGGAGACCGGATCGGGAAGTCGAACCGTATGGATCGTGCTCGACGACGGCGTCTCCAGTCGCGTCGAGGATGGCGACGGCAGGACCGCCTTCGAGGGGGTCGCGACACGGACGAACGCCTGGATCTCGAAACGTCCCGTCGGCGACGACATCGGTGTGATCCTGGCTTCCCACCCGGCTCGGATCCTGATCGAACCGACCGCCGACCACCGTCGGGTGTCCGAGCGCATCGAGTCCACGATTCCGAGTCTCGCCGGCACCGATCTGGACGCAGCGATCGCCCTTGTCGCATCGCGACTCGCCGCGAATCCGACGATCGATCCGATCGTCCTGGTGGCAAGCGACCTTCGCCTTGGAAGCCTCGAGCCGCCGCGATCGAACTCGACATCGGGAGTGTCGGCGTTGGCCGCGATGGATGGTCTCGATCGTCTGGCCCTGCCACCCGGCGTGGAACCCATCGACAACGTCGCGGTGGTCTCTCTGGCACCAGGCAGACCTCCGGTTGGTGGAGGTCTGGCGCCGGTGAGAATCGAATTGGCTCGACAGGGCGACGCGAATCCATCGACCACACGCGTCTCGCTGTCGGGTCCGAGACTGGCGACGGCGATCGAACGCGACGTTCGCTGGAGATCGGGAGAGCGGACCGCATCGGTCGAACTCCAGGTCCCCATGCCGCTGGTTGCGCCCGGGGAGGATCCCGATGTTCTCGTCGAGGTCTCGATCGAGCCGGATGCCCAGGCGGCGGACGATCGTCGATTCGGCCTGCTCGACGCGAGACCCCGCCTTCGGGTGGGGGTCGCCGCGGATGATCGGGATCTTGAAGGCTGGTTCGCGAGAGCGTTGTCCCCCTCGACGGAGACGCCGATCGAACTGGTTCCGATCGAACCGGCACTGCTGGACGGGTCTTCGCTGCGGACGATCGAGGCCATGGTGGTGGCCCGCCCGGACCTGGTTCCCGCGTCGGCATGGTCCGACCTGGCTCGAATGATCGATCGCGGCGGCGTGGTCATCGTCGCCCCGCCTTCGGTGGGAGGCGGCATCGCCTGGCTCGATCGTCTCGCGGAGATCGTCCCCGAGCGGAGCTGGTCGTTCGGAGCCGGACCGATCGACGTCCCGGATGGACCAGGCCGCCGCATCGACGCGGCCACACCTCATGCCGCGTGGATGGGCATGATCGCCGCGGAGTTCGAGGATCTCGCGGCACCGGTCTCGATCGGCAGACGGCTGGAGATCGGAGATGGCGTTCCGGAGTCTGAGATCGTCGTCCGAAGTCTCGATGGTGCTCCGCTGGTGATCGCGGCGACCGCGCCGTCGGGAGGATCGATCGCCCTGTTCATGGTGGCGCTCGATCTGGATTGGAGCGATCTTCCGGTGCGACCATTGATGGTCCCGCTGGTGCAGGAACTGCTGCGGGAGGGCATCGACCGGAGTCGTATTCGAACGGTCGGAACCGTGGGAGACGACCGATTCCGTGGACTCGTGGAGGCGACCGCGATCGAGACGCCGTCCGGAGGCCGAATCGAGATGAGGCAGGGCGTTCTCGAACGTCCCGTCGACGAGACGGGTCGGTTGAGTGTCGTCGACGTCTCGGGAAGTCGAATCGGTGGTCTGGTCGTCAACATCGAAGCGAGCGCCGCGTCGACGGAACCGGTCGATCGAGAAGTGGTGGCGACACGTCTCGGCGAAGGCGGACCATGGCGTTTCACCGACGATCTCGACTCCGACGATTCCGTCGCCGCAGGAGAGTCCGGTGACACGTCGATCTCGACGTCGATGCTCGTCGGGGTGATCGTGCTGCTTCTTCTCGAGGCGTTGTTGGCTCGGCGATTCAGCCGAACGTCGACCATGGGCGACTCGGCCGAGCCGGCACCAGCGTTTCTGGCGGCCTATGGAGTCGGTGACGGAGGAAGGCGAACAACGAACCCATCGATGGAACGGACGTCGTGACGGGTGCTCCGACAACCGTTCCGGTCGAGTCGAACTCGCTCTGGCGATGGTGGCTCGATGTGGATCGGATTCCGGCGGACACCCCGCCCGGTTCGCTGGAGTTCGCCTTCGAACACGCCATCCCACCCTGGGCGTGGGCGCTGGTCGTCGTGGCCGCGGCGGCCGTCGCATGGATCGCCTATGCCCGCTTCGACGCGTCGAGGGTGGGACGCCTGGCGTTGGGCGCGCTGAGAGCGGCGACTCTGGTGTGGGTGGTCGTGCTGCTTGCCGGGCCGACCCTCGTCCTGCCCCGAGAACGAACCGAGCGGGATCGGGTGGTGATGCTGGTCGACCGTTCGGCCAGTCTCCTCGTCGCCGATGGGGAGGACGGCGCCACGCGGGAGGATCGTCTTCGCGAACTGCTCGAGTCCTCCAGCGAGCCGATCGCCGAGATCGAGTCGCAGCACGATCTGCTCTGGTTCGGCTTCGACGAGGAGGCGTTCGATCTTCGGACGGTCTCCGGAGACTCCGATGGCGTTCCGGACCTCGGCGAGGCGGCCGGTTCGAGGACTCGACTCGGTTGGGCCATCGAGATGGCGCTCGATCGCGCAGGTGGCCGTCCCATCTCGGGAATCGTCGTGGTGAGCGATGGACGAAGTTCCGAACCGATCGACCCCGCCATCCTGCGTCGTCTCGAGCGCGAGGGCGTGGCCGTGTTCACGTTTCCGCTGGGGTCTCGGCGATCGCTTGGAGATCTCGCCGTCGGCGAGGTCGAGGTGCCACGACGGGCGTTTCTCGACGACGAGGTTCCCGTGATCGTCGATCTCGAGACGCGAGGGACCGCACCCGACGGACCGGTGGAGATTCGTCTGGTGGACGACGCGACCGGGGAGGTGCTCGCGACCGAAGTGGCGACACCGGACCGACTCGAGGAGCCGGTGCGTCTGTTGGCACGAAGCCCCGGTCCGGGGTCTCGTCGGTGGAGGGTCGAGGTCGATGCACCCGCGGGCGACCTCGTGCAGGAGAACGACCGGCGTCTGGTCTCGATCGAGATCGTCGATCGACCGCTTCGGGTGCTCTATGTCGACGGGTATCCGAGGTGGGAGTACCGCTACCTCAAGAACCTGCTCGTCCGCGAGAAGTCCGTCGAGGTGTCGGTGATGCTGGTGTCCGCGGATCGGGACTTCGCTCAGGAGGGTGATCGTCCGATCGCCCGCCTCCCGAGAAGTCCCGAGGAGTTCGCCGACTACGACCTCATCGTCGTCGGCGACGTGCCGGCGAACCACTTCTCGCCGGACCAGCTCGAGACGATCCGCGACATGGTCGCCACGCGTGGCACGGGTCTGCTGATTCTCGGCGGTCCAAGACACACTCCCGCCTCGTGGGAAGACACTCCTCTCGCGGAACTGGCCCCCTTCGGCGGAGGACTGGCGCTGCCGACCATTGGTCGAGAGGTGCGAGCGATGGCGGAGGTCGATGCCTCGGGACCGGGTCTGGGCGTCTGGCCGAGCGAGGGAGATGGATCGTGGCCGGAGGAGATCGGCGATCCCGAATCCGACTGGGCGGGACTTCGTTGGGTCCAGCGGATCGACGAGGATGCCCTGAAGCCGGCGACCGAGGTGCTTGTCGCGACGGAGGAGGGCGAGCCGATCCTGCTTCGAATGCGCTACGGATCCGGCCGGGTGTGCTACCTCGCGACCGACGAGACGTGGCGTTGGCGCTACGGTCGCGGTGAAGGTCTTCAGGAGCGATTCTGGATTCCGTTGCTTCGAAGCCTCGGTCGAGAGTCGATGGCCAACGACGATCAACCGGTTCGCCTCATGGCGCAACCGAACGTGGCGGCTCTCGGCGAGGTCGTGCGGGTCGAGGTCGAACTGCTGGAGAGCAGAGGACTGGGACTGGAACTCCCCACCGTCTCGGTCGAGATCGAGTCCCGCGACGGCGTCGAACGAATCGACCTGCCGGCCATCGGTGGCGGCCTGTACGCCGGTTCCTGGCGTCCGAGGATCACGGGTCGACACGACCTGTCGATCGACGAACCTGAACTCGAACCGCTGGGTTCGCGTTCGGCTCGCGACGAGGTCGAGGTCGAGCCTCCCGATGCGGAGTGGCGGCGTCCCGATGCCGATCACGAGACCCTCGAATCGATCGCCCAGGCGACCGGCGGCGGAACCTCGCCACCCACCACGGAGGGTTTCGCATCGCTTCCGGATCGACTCCCGAACCTCTCGGTGACGATCTCGATGCCGCTCGTCGAGCGCATCTGGTCCAGTCCACTCGCGCTTCTGGTGGCGGTGCTGCTTCTGGGCATGGAGTGGGTGGGACGTCGGGCACTTCGTTTGGCCTGATGGAACCCGAATCGGAGTTCAGGCGAGGATTTCGACGATCCAGACGGGACGATGGACCTCGCCTGAGCGACAATCGACCGACCAAGACGGAGCCTCGTCCTCGTGCAGCCGCTGCTTGAACGACTTTGGAGGATCGCCCGCCGCAGCCGTGCGGCGTTGGTGGCCTCCCGAACCGGCAGCGTGGTCGCCATGGCCGTCTTCGCCGTCATCTTCACGATCCTGCTCGACGCGATCTTCAGATGGCCGGTGGCGATTCGATGGATCGTCCTGGCGGCGTTGATCGCGGCGGCGGCGATCGCCTGGCGACGTCGCCTGAAGCCGGCGCTCGCGTTTCGACCGACCCCCATCGACGTTGCGCTTCGGATCGAGCGCGACCACGCATCGCTGCGAGGCCGTCTCGCCTCGGCGGTCGATCTGCACCTTTCGGGCATCGACCGAGTCGATCCCTTCTCGGCTTCAGCCGTCTCGGCGATCGCGTCCTCGGTCGACGCGAACAAGCTCGACATGCGGTTGCGGATCGAACCGATCCGTCGGGCGCTCGCCCTGGGAATCGGGTCGTTGCTTGTGGCGGCCTCGGCGCTCGCCTTGTGGCCCGAACCCTCGAGAACAGGTCTGGCGAGGACGTTCATGCCTTGGAGCGACGCCTCGTGGCCGGCGAGGACCGAGGTCGCGAGCCTCATGGATGCCGTGGATGTCGCCGCCCGGGGACGCCCATTCTCGCTGGCCGCCTCGCTCGATCTGGGCGATCCGACGCGCGAGCGCGTGCGTGCGGTCTTTCGTCTCGAGCGGGACGGCGTGCTGGGCGAGTGGGAGGAGATCGTGCTGACCCGCCAGTCGGGTCGTCGATTCGAGCGGCGCGTGCCGAGCGAGGGGGATGCGATCGAGTTCGTCTTCGAGAGCGCCGACGACGCCACCGATCCGCAACGGATCGAATTCGTCGTTCCACCCGAAGTGGAGACCGCATCCCTGCACATCGAACCGCCCGCCTACGCATCGTCGGTGAGGTCGCCACAACGATTCGAGCTGGGACCCGGCACCGATCGGCGCTCCGAATTGTCGGCACCTCAGCTTGCCGGTTCGACGGCTTCGCTGCGACTGGAACTCTCCAAGCCGCTTCCGGTTCCCGACGCATCGATGTTGGGCGAGGTCCTTGTCGGTGCGCCGACGGACGCGACGCTCTCCGTCGATCCCGAGAATCCATCGACCTGGGAATTGAACTGGCGACTCGAGCGTCCGGTGGCGGTGGAGTGTCGACTGCGCGACGAGCATGGACTCGAGTCGACCGCGGGCGCGACCTACCGCGTCGGTGTCGTGGACGATGCGCCACCCTCGATCGCGATCGTCGTTCCCGAGATCGACGAGGCGATGCTGCCCACGGCCGTCGTGTCGGTCGAGGCGGAGGCCCGTGACGATCTCGAGGTGATCGAGGCCGGACTCGAGTCTTCGATCGACGGATCGACCTGGGTTCCGGTCGACGACGAACCCGGCGACCGCGGCGAGCGTCGCACGGTGCGAGGCACGGTCTCCATCGAGTCGATCGGTGCGGCGGCGGGCGACGTGGTCGAGGTCGTCGCGTTCGCGGTCGATGGACTGCCGGGTCGAGAGATGGTGAGATCGAGCCCGCGGCGACTCTCGATCGTCGGAGAAGAGGAGTTCGACCGAAGGATCCGCGACGACTTCGCGGCGCTTCGCCAACTCGCCATCCGAGCCGACGGAGAGCAGTCGGAGCTGCTCGAGGCGATCGAACGGGCCGAGCAGGCCGGCGATGTCGCCGACGCTTCGGTCCTGCGACTTCGTCAGGCGGCGGTCTCGCGCCGCGTGGGACGCATCGCGGAGGGCGTCGGTGAACTGTCGCAGCGGCTTCGACGAAATCGCCTCGACGACGGTCGTCAACAAGCCCTTGCGGAAACGGTGACCCGTCGCGCCGAGGCGGCCGGTCGGGCCTCGAGCGACGCCGAGCAGGCGTGGCGGAGGGCGGCGGAGGAGAACGCCGATCCGACGAACGAGTCCGCGGATTCGTCCAACGTCGAGGGCGATCGAGCACCAGACGAATCGACGAGCGATTCCGACCCGTCGACGTCGGCCTCGTCCGAGGTCGCGTCGCAGGCCCGATCGGATGCCCGACAGCAGGGGACTCGCGTCAGGCGGGAGCTCGAAGGACTGGTGGCCTCGCTCGATCGGGACGAGGACACGTGGGCCCTCGAGCGGGAACTCGACCGTCTCGCGCAGGACCTCGAGGAGTTGGCTGGAGATGCGGAGGCGTTTGGTCGCGAGACCATCGGACAGATGCCGGAGGAGATGAGCGACGACGACCGTCGGGCTCATGGGGAACTCATGCGACGCCAGGACGAGATCGGTGACGCCGCGTCGCGCCTGATGTCGGATCTGGACGAGCGAAGCCGGCGCCTCGAGGACAGGGATCTCGGCCAGGCGGAGGCGTTGCGGCAGGCCGCCGAAACGGGTCGCCAGGCCGATCTCGAGCGCAATCTCGAACAGGCGGAGGAGTCGCTCGAACGAAACCGGACCGATCGAGCCTCCGAGTCCCAACGTCGCGCCGCCCAGGCTCTCCAGGAGATGGGTCGTCGTCTCGAGGACACCCGGAAGGTCCGAACCGAGACGTTGCGTCGTCTGATGACCGAACTGGCCGAGTCGATCGAGGCGTTGCTTTCCTTCAGCGAGGAGGAGGCGCTCGCCTTGCGGTCGTTGTTGGCAGAGGGTGCTCCGTGGAGTGGGAACGCCATCTCGGTCCGGTCCGAGAGATCGATCCGCCTCGAACGAAACACGAGATCGGTCGCAGCGACGGCCAAGGCCGGCGGCGCGGAATCGGAGCCGGTCTCGGCGGCGCTCGAGCGTGCTGCAGGATCCCAGGGAGAGGCGATCGTGGCGCTTCGGGATGGGGTTCCGAGGGTTTCCGATGCCTCCCTTTCGATGGAGCGATCGAGCGGCATGCTTCGCGAGGCGCTCGAGCTTTCCCAGCGAATCGGAGACGACGCGGAACGCGAGGCCCAGCGCGAGCAGCGTCGCGAACTCGCCGAGGACTACCGGAGGCTCGCAACGTTGCAGGAGGAGATCGCCGACGAGACCCTCCTTCTGGCGGGTCGCCTCGACCGTGGCGAGATCGCCAGGCGACGACGCCTGCTCGAGACCCGTCGCCAATCGGCGCGTCAGGAGGAGGTGGTCGCCTCGTCTCGAGAGATCGCCGACGGGATCGAGGGTCTCTCGGACACCGCCGTCTTCGCCGGCGGACACGATTGGATCGACCGTTGGAGCGCCGAGGCGACCGAGCTGCTTGTTCGCGGCGAAGCCGGATTCGAGGTGGGTCAGCGGCAACGTCGCATCGCTTCGACGGCGAAGGCGATGGCCGAGGCGATGGAATCGCTCGCCCAGGACGACGAACGATTCGCAGGAGGCGAGGGTTCGGAAGGGTCGGGCGGTGGCGGTGGTGGCGGCGGTGCCGGTGGGGACGAGGGCGCCATTCCGCCGATCTCGGAACTCCGCCTGCTGAAGAGCCTGCAGGAGCAGGTCTATCTCGCCACCCGCGCCCTCGAGGAGAACCGCGGGCCAGAAGCGCCCGACGAGGCGACTCGCCGTGGAGAACTCGAACAGCTGGCCGAGATGCAGCGGTCGATCATCGACTACGGAAACCGCCTGCTCGAAGCGCTCGATGAGGCATCCTCGGGCGAGGTCCCCGATCCGGAGGCGGGCGGAACCCCACCGCTCGGTTCGTCGGCCTTGCCGATGGAAGCGGGTGGACGGTCCTCCTCGCATTCGTCGGAACTGGGATCGAGCGCGAGAATCCTCGTTCAGGAGACGTCTCCGGAACCTCCACCATCGCTCGACGACCTGCTTGGAATCGACGAGGAGGAAACCGAGGTCGAAGACGGGGATGCGCCGACCGACATCCCCTCGGCGCTCGATGATCGACTCCGTGAACGCCCGATCGCCGACGGGTTCAAGGAGGCGCTTGCCGGCATGGCCGAAAGCGAGGAGGCGCTCGCCGATCGGGGAGACACCGGCCTTTCGACCCAGCGGATCCAGGAGGGTGTCCTTCGAAACCTGCAGGCGCTCATCGAAAGCGCACGGCGACAACGGCAGCAGCAACAGCAGCAGTCTTCGGGATCGTCCGGTTCCTCGAGCAACGAGCCGTCTCGGAGTCCCAGCGGTTCCCCATCGTCGCAGTCGCAATCCTCACCGTCGACGGGGCAGGATCGGCCTTCCGGCGAGTCCGGCGACGGCTCGCCACCCGGATTCGAACAGGCCGAACTCGGCGGAATGCTCGAGGAGGGACGCGTCGAGTGGGGTCGACTGCCGGAGCGGGTTCGCGAACTCGTCCGTCAGGGTCGCCGGGATCGAATCTCCTCGATCTACCGGCGCCTGACCGAGCAGTACTACCGGCGTCTCGCCGAGGAGGCGGTCCCATGAACCGTTCGACCGCATCGTGGTGTTCGGCTCGTCTTGCCTGTGCGGCCTCGTTGTCGATGGCGATCGGAGCGGTGTCCTCGCACGGATCTCCTGGCGCGGTCGTTCAAGACGACGAGCCTCCGGAGAAGACGGTGGCTGGTTCCGGATCGGCGTCCGACGAGTTCGAAGGCACCGAAGTCCAGGACGACTCGATTCCGTCTCCCGAATCGGGCGCCGAGAATCGCCCGGCGGACGGCGAACTGAACTCCACCGTGCTCGATGCGATCGATCGAGGTCTCGACCACCTTGCGAGCCTCCAGACCGCAGATGGTTCCTTCGGGATCGGTCGGTACTCGGACAACGCCGGAATCGTGGCCCTCTGCGGCATCGCGTTTCTCGCAGACGGTCACGTGCCCGGACGCGGTCGGCACGGCGAAATCGTGCGGCGCTGCCTCGACTACCTGCTCGACCACGTCACCGAGACCGGACTCATCGCCGCCGAGACCGGACATGGGCCGATGTACGGTCACGGCTTCGCGACGCTCTTTCTCGGCGAGGTCTACGGCATGACGCCCGGGGATGCCCGGGTTCGGGACGTCCTCGAGAAGGCCGTGGAGCTGATCGTCAACAGTCAGAACGACGAAGGCGGGTGGCGCTACAACCCGGTGCCCTACGACGCGGACGTCTCGGTGACGATCTGCCAGGTGATGGCGCTCCGCTCGGCCCGAGATGCCGGCATCAAGGTCCCGGCAAGCACCATCGAGCGGGCCGTCGACTACGTGAAGAAGTGCCAGAACCCCGATGGCGGGTTCAAGTACATGCTTGCCGCGGGAGGCAGCGGCTGGGCCCGAAGCGCCGCGGGGGTGGCGACGCTCTTCTATGCCGGTCGGTACGGCGACGAGTCCATCGCCAGAGGACTGGACTACCTCAAGCGGCAGGCGTTTCCGTCCGGTCGTTCGCCGCTGACGCAGGCCCACTTCTTCTACGGCCACTACTACGCCGTGCAGGCGATGTATCTCGCCGGTGGCGAGTGGTGGAGAACCTGGTGGCCGGCCATCCGCGACGATCTGGTGGACCAACAGACGCCCGCGGGCGGATGGCTCGATCAGCAGCAGGGAAGCGCGTACGCGACCGCGATGGCACTGATCATCCTGCAGATGCCCAAGCGATACCTGCCGATCTTCCAACGATGAACCACAGACGAGATCGGTCGATCAGGACCGGAATCAACCCGCAGCCGAGGACGACCCATCCGATTCGATCGGCGTGGCTCGTCGCGGTGGCGACGAGCATCGCCTTCGGTTCCCCGATCGCATCCGCCGACGACTCGAGGCTTGCCGGTCCCGACCTCGGATGGTCGGTCGTCGCGTCGGATGGCGCTCGTCGAACGGTGTCCTCGTGGTCCTTGTCGACCGGAGGCGATCGTCTCGAGAGAGTCGTGCCGTCCGAGGTCGAAGGCGTCGATGCCGGACCGGTACGACGACTTCCGATCGCCGTGGACGGCGCTTCGGAGGTGGGTGTTCGAACCGTCGGTCGCGTCGGAGTGCCCGTCCTGTCGATCGGATCCCACCTGCTCCTCCAGAGTGGCGAACGTCTGCCGGGACGTCCGGATCTCGTGGATGGCGAACTCGTCTGGCGGCACGCGTGGCTCGGCGACTTCACGATCGACCTCGACACGCTTCGATCGCTGGTGATGTCCGAGGTCGGCCCGCCTCCGGAGTCGGTCGCGACATCGAACCTGGACGTGGTGACCCTGGCCAACGGAGATCGCGTCGAGGGTTTCGTGACCGAGGTCGCGGGGGACGTCCTCGTCGAGAGCATCGAGGATGGGTCGCAGACACGCGTGCCCTTCGAGCGGGTGTCTCGAATCGACCTGGTCGCGGGCGAGTCGACATCGTCCTCGATCCGAGTCTGGACTCGAGACGGAACCGTCGTCGATGTCGAGGCGCTTCGCGGGACTCGTGGCGACGACGGTCGGGAGACCGAAGCCGACCTGCTCGCCTTCGAACGCTCCGTCGCCGAGGGTGCCGGGCGAGGCGAGGGCGTCGTCTTCACAAGAGAGGTCGTGGCGATCGCCTGGCGACCCGACGTGATCATGCCGCTGGACCGGTGCGAGTTCGAGGTGCTTCCGCATGCCGAGAACGCGGATCGGCCTTGGCTTCCTGCGCCGCGACGTGCGGGCGGTCCCACCCCCTTCGGTGCGGCGACGATCGAGCTGATCGGGCCAGCACGCTTCAGGACGAAGGTCCCGAAGGGTTCGATCCTCTCCGCCGACGTCGAGCTGCCGGCCTTGATGAGGCGGTTTGGAGACGTCGAGTTGCGAATCCTCGACGGCACCATCGAGGTGCTTCGTCGACGCTTCTCCAGGGAGTCGCCGCAGGCGTCGATCTCGGTTCCGATCGAGAGCGGCGATCTGACCATCGAACTCGGCCCGGGACTTCGGGGTCCGGTGCAGGATCGCCTTCGGTTCACGACGCCGATGTTGCTGCGTTCGAGTTCCTGATCTTCCGCACCGGCGCGCGTCCGGGCACGGTCACCCCAACGCGAGACGTCCGCCGTCGACGGGCAGGTTGACGCCGGTCAGGTAGCTTGCGGCGGGACTTGCGAGAAAGGCCGCGACCCGGGCGACCTCCTCGGGTTCGGCGAAGCGCCTCATCGGCACCCCCTTCAGAGCCTCCTGTTCGACCTCCGGCACGCTGGCGCCGGCGCGGCTGGCCCGGCCCTTGAACAGCGCCTCGAGCCGCGCGGTCCGGGTGAAGCCTGGGAGGATGCTGTTGACCGTGATCGAGAACGGGGCAAGCTCGACCGCGAGCGTGCGGGCCCAGTTGGCGACGGCGCCGCGGATGGTGTTGGAGACTCCGAGGCCTCGGATCGGCGTGACCACCGAGGTCGAGATCACGTTGACGATTCGTCCGTAGCCGCGGTCGCGCATGCCGGGTGCGACCGCCTGGGCCAGGATCTGTCCGCACAGCAGGTGGTGTTCGAACGCGCGGGCGAAGTGCTCTGGAGACGCCTCGATGGCCGGCCCGGCGGCGGGTCCCCCGCCGTTGTGGACGAGGATCTCGATCGGCGAGCGCGACGCGAGGAATCCGTGCACGGCCGGCTCGACGCTCTTCCAGTCGTCGAGGTCGATCCTCAGGGTCTCGTGACGTTGCGAATCGATGTCGGGCAGGTTTCGGAGATCCTCGAGCGTCCGCGCCAGACCGTCGGGGTTGCGGCCCATCGCCACGACGCTGGCACCAAGCCTTGCGAACTCGATCGCGATCGCCTTGCCGATGCCCTGGGTCGCGCCGCCGACGAGCGCCGTGCGTCCGGCGAGCGAGAAGTGGTTGGATTCGTTCATGCGCGGAGGGTACCGCAGGCGTCCTCGGAACCGGCGCGGCTACTTCGTGCTGAAGCGATGGACCATGCGATGCCGGTAGATCGAGCCGGGCTCGAGGACGACGTCGGGCCATCCCCCCTTCCCCTGCCGGTTGACGCTGTCGGGAAACGCCTGGGTCTCGAGGCAGAGGCCGTCGTGCTTGCGGTAGGAGGCTCCGGACTTGCCGGCGATGCCGTCGAGGAAGTTGCCGCTGTAGAACTGGATGCCCGGCTGGTCCGACCAGACCTCCATGACCCGACCCGAGACCGGCTCCTCCAGCACCGCGGACAGCCACAATCTTCCATCGACGGGAGTCCGGTCGAGCACGAAGTTGTGATCGACTCCGCCCGGATCGTCGCCGTTGCCCGGCAGCTTCTCGAGCGCCGAGGCGATGCTTCGGGCCTTGCGGAAGTCCAAGGGCGTGCCCTCCACCGACGCGAGTTCACCCGTGGGGATCATGGTGGCGTCGACGGGGGTGTATCTCGAGGCGGGAATCGTCAGCAGATGCTTCGCGATCGAACCCCCATCGTGTCCGGCGAGGTTCCAGTAGCTGTGATGGGCGAGGTTGACCGGCGTCTTCGCGTCGGTGGTCGCCGCCATGTCCACGATCAGCTCGTCGTCGTTGGTGAGCGTGTAGTTGACGATCGTGCGGACGGTGCCGGGGTAGCCCTCCTCGCCGGCGGGTGAGACGTACTCGAAGGTCGCGGTCGGGCCTCGCGGCGTCATGCGGGCCCGCCCGTCCCAGACCACCTTGTCGAATCCCTTCACGCCGCCGTGAAGGTGGTTCGGTCCGTTGTTGGTCGCCACCCGGTGCTCGACGCCGTCGATCTCGAACCGCCCACCTGCGATCCGATTCGCGCAGCGGCCCGCGGTGCATCCGAAGTAGGGGTTGCTCTCGACGTAGTCGGCCAGCGTGGCCCGCCCGAGCACCACGTCGGCAAGACGGCCCTTGCGGTCGGGCACGAGGACCTCGGTGACGATGGTGCCGTAGTCGGTGGCCTTGACGACGAGCCCGTTGGCGTTGGTCAGGGTGTGCAGGCGCACCCGCTTGCCGTCGGCCATCCCCCACACCTCGCTGGTCGCGGTCCCGAGGGCGCGGGCGGCGCGCTCGGCCTGGTCGGCGGCGCCATCCTCGACGGGTGAATTGTCGGTCACGGAGACCTCCTTGACGGGTTTGACGCGGGCGGGTCGATCGTCGCCACCGACACCGGTCTGGGCGAGGGCGACGGTTGCAAGCAGAGCGGCGAGCATTCCGGCGAGAACCGTGCTCGATGTTCGATTCGGAAGTGTGGTCATGGGCGTCTCCGGCAGGGAGTCGAAGGTTCGGTGTCGTGGAGGGTCCGCGAGAGCCGCCAACGGGCGGTTCGAGATGTGCTTCGTCGAGATGTGCTTCGAAGAGACGAAGATCATGCCTCCGAGGTCCGATCCTCGGCAAGGCGTCGACCGCGTCTTCTGGAGTAGCGTCGGACCAGTTCGTCCGCGAGCACGCCCACCAGGATCACCGCCCCGAGAACCGCGTACTCGAGGTTGTCCGGGATCCACTCGACGAGCGTGATGGTGTTTCGCAGCACCTGGAGCAGGGCCGCGCCGACGACGATCCCGACGACGCTGCCCTCCCCTCCCCGCAGACTGCATCCGCCGAGCACGGCGGCGGCGATCGCGTAGAGCTCGTAGAAGTTCCCGAAGTCGGCCGGCTGGGCGCTGCCCACATCGAGGACGAAGAGCATGCCGCCGTAGGCCGAGAGTGCTGCGCCGGAGACGAACGCCGACAAGGTCACCCACCGGACCGGCACCCCGCTGTAGGCGGCGGCCTCGGGATTGCGGCCGGTCGCAAGGAGCCACCGACCCCACACCGTGAACCGAAGCAGAAACGCCGCGAGCACCACGATTGCCACCAGGGAGACGACCGGCGCGGGGATCGCGAAGGCGGCTGGTCCGTCGAAGGCCTCGAGATCGGTGAGTCCGGGGATCGGGATCCGTCCGGTTGCAAGCGTGCGCAGGCCGTCGTAGCCGCCCTGGAATCCCTGCGTCTGATCGGCGGTGAAGCCCCGCGCGACACCCCGGTAGAAGAGCAGCCCGCAAAGGGTCACCAGAAACGGCTGCAGGCGTCCCCACGCGACGAGGCCGCCTTGGAACAGGCCGATCGCGATGCCCGCGCCGAGCACCGTCGCCACCGCCGCCGGTTCGGACCACCCCTGTTCGACCAGCAGCCACGGCAGGAGGCAACCCGAAAGACAGACCACCGATCCCGTCGAGAGGTCGATGCCGCCGGCCATGATCACCAGGCCGGCGCCGATCGCGAGGATGCCGAAGAGCGCCGTGCGCCGACAGAGGTTCTCGAGGTTGTACGCCGAAAGGAAGCCCTCCCCGGCGAGCGAGGTGAGTGCCGCCACCACGACGAGCAGCACCAGCATGCCGAGAGCCTTCTTCATGCGACCTGCTCCGCGACGAGTCTGGCCATGACCGCCTCCTCGCCGGCATCCGCCGCATCGAGATCGCCGGTGATCTCTCCTTCGCGCAGGCACACGATGCGATCGGCAAGCGAAAGCACCTCGTCGAGTTCGCTGCTGGCGAAGAGGACGGCACATCCCTTTGCAGCGAGGTCGCGCACGATCGCATGGATCTCGGCACGGGCTCCGACATCGACGCCTCGGGTGGGTTCGTCGAGCAGCAGGACCTTCGGCGACCGTGCGATCCAGCGTCCGAGCACCACCTTCTGCTGGTTGCCTCCCGAGAGCGTGCCCGCGGCGCGAGCGTGGTCGGGAGGGCGAAGGTGCAGGTCCTCGGCGAGTCGGTCGGCGAGACGCCGGATGGCCTGGAACGAGAGCACGCCACCGCGGGAATGATCCGCGAGCGACGCCATCGCGAAGTTGAGGCGAATCGGATCCGGAAGGAAGAGCCCGTGGCGTCCGCGATCCTCCGGAACGAGCGCGACCCCTCGGGCGACCGCGGTGCGGGGATCGCCCGGCGGCAGGCGGACGCCCTCGATCTCGACGACGCCCGCCCGGGCTCGGCGCACCCCGAAGATCGTCTCGAGCAGTTCGGTCCGACCGCTGCCGACGAGACCGGCGAGGCCCACGACCTCGCCGCCGCGGATCTCGAGATCGACCGCGTGCCGAGGATGCGCGTCGCTGCGCAGATCCTTCAGGGCAAGGCGGACCGGTCCCGACTCGATCGGGCGCCGCTCGACCGCCTCGACGTCGCGGCCGACCATCAGCGAGACGATCTTCTCGCGGGTCGCCTCCGACCGGTCGATTTCACCTCGTTGCCGACCGTCCCTCAGCACCACGATGCGGTCGGCCATCCTCAACACCTCGTCGAGGCGATGACTGATCAGCACGACCGCCGTGCCGCCTTGTCGAAGTTGCGACACGAGTTCGACCAGGCGATCGGCCTCGGCCTTGGAGAGGCTCGCAGTGGGCTCGTCGAGGATCAGGACCCGGGCATCGGCGGCGATCGACTTCGCGATCTCGACGAGCTGACGAGAACCCACCCCGAGCGAGGCGACGGGTGTCCGCGGGGAGATGGAGAGCCCGACCTTCCGCAGCGCGTCGTCCGCGATTCGGGATGCGGCTCGGCCGTCCAGCATCCCGAGCCGGCGAGGTTCGCGGCCCAGGACGATGTTGGCCGCGACGTCGAGGTTCTCGGCGAGGTTCAACTCCTGATGGACCAGCGAGACGCCGAGATCCTGAGCGTGCCGGACCGACCTCATCCGCGTCGGTCTTCCCTCGAATCGGAGTTCCCCACCGTCCGGCTCGTGCACGCCGGAGAGGATCTTCATCAAGGTGCTCTTGCCGGCGCCGTTCTCTCCGACGACCGCCAGCACTTCGCCGGAACGAACGGTGCAGGAGACCTCGTCGAGGGCGAGCACCGCCCCGAAGCGCTTGGAGACGCCGCGGGCCTCGAGAACGATCGTTCGATCCGGGCCGTGTTGTGGATCGGCGTCGTTCACGGGGTCAATCGTCGTCGGTCTCGTCGCCTTCGGCTGGACCGGCGGCGCGTCCGCGGGCGGCGAGTTCGGCCTCGAAGGCCGCGAGGTTGGCCTTGCGGATCGCCTTCGCGGGCACGTTCAGGAATCCTCCGGCGGGCAGCGCCGAGGCGTCGCCCTTGCAGAGTCGGTCGAGCATCTCCACCGACCGGTAGCCGTACATGTAGGGATCCTGCACCACGGTCGCATGCACGGTGCCCTTGCGAATGCCCGCGAGGGTCTCCGGCGCCTCGTCGAAGGCGACGACCTTGACCGCACCGATCTTCCCCGAACGTTCGAGAGCCTCGAGCATCAACGGCGGGTTGTACTCGAACAGCCCGACCATGCCGTCGATCGAGGGGTACCGGGCGATCACGTCCTCGACGTTCGCCTTCGCCTTGGCCCGGTCGAACTGGTCGGTGTAGGTGCCGACGACGGTGAATCCGTTGCCGGAGACCGTCGCACCCGGCGGATCGAAGCGATCGGGATTCGAGTCGCGTCCGAGGAGTTCGTCGATGAGGCCCTGCCGTCGCCGCCGCGCGTTGTCCTGTTCGAGTCGACCGATGAAGATGGCGATCTCCCCGCCATCGGGAAGGGTCTCCTTGAGGAGTTGTCCGCACATTCGTCCGGCCTCGTAGTTGTCGACGCCGATGTAGCAGAGGCGGGGACTGTCCGGGGCGTCGCTGTCGTGCGTGACGAGCAGCGCCCGCCGCGCGACGTTGTTCATCGTGTCGGTCTGGTTGGCCGGATCGATCGGACTGACCGCGATGCCGTCGACGCCGCGGACGACGAGGTCCTCGAGAATCCGCTTCTGGTCGCCGATCCCCGACGGCGGCATGTGCACGCTGACGACGGCGCCGGTGTCCTTCGCGGCCGCCTCGGCGCCGGCCTTCGCAAGCACCCAGAAGAACGCCACGCCGTTGGTCACGAACGCGATCTTCGGAGGGTCCTTGGGCGAGGCCTTCATGCGTTCGATCGACTGCATCTGCCGCTTGATGTAGGCCTCGCGACTCTGGGCGGCGGCGGGTGCGGCGATCACCGCGGCCAACGCGATAACGGAGGTGGCGGCGGCGAGACGAAGAAGGTTCGGGGTTCGTGTCCGTGGCGATGCGGGCATGAATGGTGCTCCTGGTAGCGGCGACCGGGAAGGCCCGGCGCCGCCCGAGGTCAAAAGACGGTGTGGCCGCCGTTGACGTGGATGGTCTGGCCGGTCACGAAGCGCGACGCCCCGCTTGCGAGAAAGACGATCGCCCCGTCGAGGTCCTCCGGGACGCCCATCTCCCCCATGGGTACGGTCCTGCGATACGCCTCCTTCATCTCGGCCGGATCCTTCTCGTGACGCTCCACCGGGATCCAGCCCGGCGCGATCGCGTTGGAGGTGATTCCGAACGGTGCGAGCTCCGTCGCCATGCTGCGCATCCAGCCGCATTGGGCGCCCTTGGCGGCGACGTAGGGCGAGAACGGCGCCACCCCGAGTTGGAAGACCTCGCTGGTGATGTTGACGATTCGACCCCACTTCCGCCGCTTCATGTGGGGCAGCACCTGAACCGCGAGCAGATAGGGACTCTTCACGAAGAAGTCGAGCATCGACTGGTGGAACGCCCAGTCGTACTCCTCGATCGGCTTGAGCGGCTGCTCCGGCGTCGCGTTGACGACGAGGATGTCGATCGGTCCAAGCTCCTTCGCGATGGTTCGACAGAGTCGCGGCACGTCCTGCTCGTCGACGACGTCGCCACGGAAGAGACCTCCTTCAAGACCTTCCGACCGGTAGGCCTCGAACGTCGCCTCGGCGCGACTGCCGTTGTGGGCGTAGTTGAAGGCGACCTTGGCGCCGGCGCGACCGAGAGCGAAGGCCATCGCCTTGCCGAGTCCGGTGCTCGACCCGGTGACGAGAGCGACCTTGCCGGCGAGAGAGAAGTTCGGTGGTTTCATCGGTGGCGGTAGCCTAGGTCCTGTTTGACGGATCGATCGGGACTTCGAGGCCCGGAGACGACCACCCGCATCGTCGGGCTGCATCGACGATTCGTTGGGGAATCGCCTGCTTCGCCCTCCTCGCTGGAGGCCCCCTTCGAGCCTCTCGGGTCGACGCCGATCCGTCAAACAGGACCTCGCCGAAGCGGTCTGCAGCCCACGCACGCCCTCCGGACCACGCCGCCGCCCCGAATGAACGGAAGCGGCGGGAGTCGCGGTGGTGAATCGAATCGTACCGACGCCGTCGACGCCGACCGAATCGGTTGCCGATCAGCACCGCTCCGCGCCGTGGATCACGCGTGCGTCGTCGAGGTGGCCTGCCCGCTCAACGACTCCTGCGCCGACCTCGCAGGCCCGCCGCGCCGATCGCCAGGGCGAACAGCCCGCCGCCGCCGGGGACCGCCGTGCCCGTGAAGCCCGCGGCGATCTGCGAACCGCTGTCGTCCCAACCCCAGCCGGTGATCTGGATGTAGTTGCTGCTCGACCCGCCGAAGCCGTCGATCGTCGCGGTGAAGCTCAGCCAGCCGTACACCGTCTGCGACGACTGCGTGAAGCGGAAGAGCATGTACCACGTCGTGCCGCCGTCGACTTGCTGGAAGTCCGACCACGCCGAGGTCGACAGGTTCACGCCGCCCTGCGCCGCCGTGCCGAACTGACGCCAGTCCGCGAACGAGCCGCTGGTGCGACCCGGCGCGCTCCAGGTGGCTCCGTACGCGACGGGGAGACCACCGTTGAGGTTGCCGACGCTGGCGCTCTGCGACAGCGTCCTGAACGCGACGCCTGCTCCCGTGATCGCGGCCCAGCGCCGGAAGTTCGTCCCCGCCGCGCCATAGCTCGCCACGCCGTTCAGGGTCAGCACCGTCCCGCCGCCCGCGCCGGTGATCGTCGCGGTGTTGCTCACGGCGTTGCCGGAACCGCCGACATATCCCACCTTGATCGACAGCCCCGTCTGCGAATGGATGGCGGCCCCCGCCGACGTGGCGCTGGCGGCCGCCGCCACGTACGCCGTGAGGCGGGATAGACGCGACGCGACCGAAGTCGGTGCGACTCCGCCGATCCGAACTTCGCTGGCATCTCGGTACTGGCTCACGCCTCACCTCCCACTCCGGCCAACCAGCCGGACATCAGCATCGAAAGGTCCGCCCCGTCGACGTCGCCGTCGCGATCGAGGTCCGCCTCGCACGACTCGCAGCGGCCCCACGCGGCAAGCATCAGCGACAGGTCGCTCGAGCCCACCACGCCGTCGCCGTCGAGATCACCCAGCACCGGGCACGCCCGCGGCGGCTCCGGCGGAAGATCGCCCTCGAACGCCGCCTCGTCGGGCCGGTTCCCGCAGAGCGACACGCCCTCGCCGAGGACGATCGACTCTTCATCGGCCCACACGCCGCCGCCTGCGACTCCCGCGAGGTTCTCGGCGATCGTCGTGTTCAAGAGCATCAGGCTCGACGCCGACGCATGCACGCCGCCGCCGAAGGCCTCCGCCACGTTCGACTCGATCATGCACGCCTCGATCAGCAGGTCGCCGAAGAGGACCGACACGCCGCCGCCGATCTCCGCACGGTTCTCGCGGATGACGCACTCGACCACTTCCGCCACCGCACGGTCGACGAGCACGCCGCCGCCAAAGACCGCGTCGCCGCCGAGGATCGTGAAGCCAGACACGCGGGTCACGAGACCCGACGACGCGCCGCTGAGCGACACGATCGAGATCGCCGGGCCCTGCTGCCCACGGGCATCGAGCACCACCTCGCCCGCACCGCCGATCGCCACGAGCTGCAGGCCGCGATCACCCAGATCCAACCGCTCGCGGTAGACGCCCGCCGTCACGAGGATCGTCGAGCCTTCACCGGTCGAGGCGATCGCCTCGCCGATCGTCGGGTACTGCTCGGGCACCAGCACCGTCGCGCCGACCGCCCCGCCGCCAAGGCTTCCGCCCGCGGTGTTGGGCGGAATCACCGACGGCGGCACCAGTGCGAGCGTCGCATCGTCGCCTGCGGCGATCGCCATCACGTTGGCCACCCCCGACGGCGTCGTGCCCGAGCCGTTGGGTGTCGTGCCCCAGTAGACGATTGTGCCATCGGCCTTGAGCGCCACGCTCGACGTGCGTCCGCCCGAGACCTGCACCACGTTCGCGGTCGCCGGATTCTGAAGGTCCGCACGCACCGTCGACTGGCCCTGGCGATCGTCGCCCCACGCCACCACGGTGCCGTCTGACTTGAGCGCGAGCGTGTGGTTCCGGCCCGCCGAGATCATCGAGACCCCCGTCAGGCCCGACGGCACCGTCGCCTGGCCCCACGTGTCGTCGCCCCACGCCACCACGGTGCCGTCGGACTTGAGCGCCACGCTGTGCCAATCGCCCGCCGACACCTCGATCACGCCGGTCAGGCCCACCGGCACGTCGCACTGGCCGACCTGGTTGCGGCCCCACGCCGCCACCGTGCCATTCGAACGGACCGCCAGCGAGTGCGCGCGGCCTGCCGCGATCGAGATCGCACTCAGGCCCACCGGCACATCGCACTGCCCGTCGGCGTTGCGGCCCCAGGCGACCACGGTGCCGTCCGACTGAAGCGCCAGCACGTGCCGCTGACCGGTCGCCACCTGGATCACGTTCGCGGTCGCGGGGTTTGCAAGCGCCGCCGGCACGTTGGTCTGGCCGTCGGTGTCGAGACCCCACACGACCACGGTGCCGTCGGCCCGCACCGCCGAGTTGTTGCGGCGATTGGCCGACGCCGAGGCGAACGACATCGTCGACTCGCCCGCCGGCGGCGCGTTCAGGCCGTACTTCGAAAGACCCCAGCCCGCCGTCAGGCCCGTGCAGGTCTGCGTCACCGTGAAGGTCAGCGGGCTTGCGAAGCTGCCCGTCACCGTGATCGTCGCGGTCCGCGTGGCGGTGGTCGCATTCGCCCCGACCGTGAAGATCAGGTCCGCCTCGCCGGTGCCCGAGACGCTCGAGCCGTCGAGCACGAGCCACGCCGCGTTGGACGTCGCCGTCCAGCTGCAGGTGCCCGAGGAGAGCAGTTTGACCGCCGACTCGCCGCCCGCGGCGTTGATGCGGAGATCCTCATAGCCGAGGCTGGAGTTCGCGCAGAGCGTCGGCGTCGCCGAGACCGAACTCGAGCCGGCACCCGCGCCCAGCGCGTTCACCGCACGCAGCGCGATCGTGTACGCCGTCCCGTTCGTCAGGCCCGTCACCGTCACCGGCGAGGCCGTCGCCGCCGGGCTGAAGGGCGTCCAGTTCACGCCCGAGTCGAGCGTGTACTCGTAGTTGGTGATCGCCGCGCCGCCGTCATCGGCCGGCGCCGTGAACGAGATCGCCGCGGAGCCGTTCCCCGCCGTCGCCGACAGCGACGTCGGGGCGTCTGGCACCGTCGCCGGCGTGACCGAGACCGGGCTCGACGCCGTGCCCGCCCCGTTGCTGTTCACCGCACGCAACGCGATCGAGTAGGGCGTCCCGTTCGTCAGGCCCGTCACCGTCACCGGCGAGGTCGTCGCCGCCGGGCTGAAGGGCGTCCAGTTCACGCCCGAGTCGAGCGTGTACTCGTAGTTGGTGATCGCCGAGCCGCCATCGGACGCCGGCGCCGTGAACGAGATCGTCGCGGAGCCGTCGCCCGCCGTCGCCGACAGCGACGTCGGCGCCGTCGGCGCGTTCGGCGCCGTCGCCGGAGTCACATTCGTGGCCGTCGAGCCCGCACCCGCGCCCATCGCGTTCACCGCACGGATCGAGACCGCGTACGTCTGCCCGTTGGTCAGGCCCGTGATCGTCGCCGGCGACGAGGTCGACCCGAAGGAGACCCACGTGCCGCTCGCATCGAGCTCGTACTCGTAGTCGGTGATCGCCGAGCCGCCGTCGGACGCCGGCGCCGTGAAGGCGATCGTGGCGGTCTGATTGCCCGGCGTCGCCGAGTCGATCGTCGCCACGCCCGGTACCGTCGCCGGAGTCACGCTCGTCGCCGTCGAGCCGGCACCCGCGCCCAGCGCGTTCACCGCACGCAGCGCGATCGTGTACGC